>NZ_JBFRGS010000003.1:0-488100 GCF_052115465.1 Allobosea sp. 2RAB26
CTCCGACCTCCGACCCGAGCCTCCAGATCCACATAGGAAAACAGCGATCCAGAGCGCTCATCCGACCCGCGCATCAAATGCCCCCAGCCAACTCCTCAAGCCGAGTGAATCACGCCAAACGCCGCCCCGCTACAGACTTTTTCAACAGCCTGTTAGATCTTCCGACCGGAAATCGTAGCAGGTCCGATGATCTAACCCCTTGTGATTGCACCGGCTTTCCCGAGAGCCGCCATCCACTTTTCGGGCCGATGTTCAGTCGCGCCGGAAAATGACGCTGGAGAGCCAGCCCAGAAGCAGCGCCATGGCCGCCGTGGCCAGTCCGTAGAGGAGCGGATGGTCATGTGCGCCGGTCGCCAGCCGTTGCTCGATGCCGGTCTTGATCACCTCGAAATTGGTGGTCTGGCGCGCCAGCATGGCGCCGCCTGAATAGAGCGCGATCTCGATCTCGTAGGAGCCGGTCGGTGCCGTGGCGGGCACATCGATCGGCGCGCTGAACAATGTTTCCGACAGGAAGGTGACGCCACGCTCGTCCTGCGCATAGAGACCCTTGTCTTCGAGGATTCGGATCAGCGCCTGGCGAAAGCGCACAGTGCTCTCCTCATAATAGAGCTCCGGCGGCAAGTTGCGCTGGGTGTTGGCCAGCCCGATCCTGTCGCGCCGCGCCGCATCCTCGTTGACGATCTCGTTCAGGGGCCGGTTGCTCGACACCATCAGGAATATCGGGCGATCGACGAAGCGCCGCTGTGTCCGGTTGATCCAGATCGGCCCGAGCCGTTCCTTCTCGCGGACGATCAGCATGCGCTGTGGCCCACGCACCGTCACCACGATGTCGTAAGGGTCGCCGCGCGCCACCGTCCGCCCGCCGCGTTCGACCAGGCCGAAGACCGTCAGTTGATCGCCGGTATAGTTCGAGGAGATCTGGATCTGATGGCTCGACACGGATGCGATCAGCGTTTCGGCACGCGGGGCAGTGGCCGCGATGGAGGTCAGCAGCAACGCAGCGGCCAGGGACCTGAAGCCCTTCATCGCGCGCTCTCCGGCAGGACGACCGAGAAGGGGTCGCTTGGCGGGATGAACAGCTCGATCGCGAAGCGCAGGCCCACCGACAGAATCAACAGCGCAAGCAGCAGACGGAAGGAGTCGACATTCAGGTTGCGCGCCGCGCGGCCGCCGAACTGGGCCCCGATCACGCCGCCGACCAGGAGCAGTGCCGCCAGGATCAGGTCGACCGACTGGTTTGTGAGGGCGTGCAGCATGGTTGCGCCCGTCATCGTCACCAGGATCTGGAACAAGGAGGTGCCGACGACGACCGCCGGCGGGATGCGGAAGAAATAAATCAGCGCCGGCACCAGGATGAAACCGCCGCCCACGCCGAGCACGGCGCCGATGAAGCCGATGACGATGGCGAGCGCGGCGATCGGGATGACGCTGGCATAAAGCTGCGAACTGTGAAAGCGCATGCGCCAGGGCAGCTTCATCCATTGCGGATGTGTGCCGGCCTGACGGCGCCGGCGTGCCGGCTTGCCCGCCTTGGCGCGCAGCGCCGAGCGCAGCGCGTCATAGAGCATCAATCCGCCGATGATGGTGAACAGCGTCACATAGGACAGGGTGATGACCAGATCGAGTTGGCCGAGCCGGCGCATCGAGTTGAAGAACAGAACGCCGAAAACGGTGCCGATGATGCCCCCGCCGACCAGGACGCTGCCGAGCTTGAGGTCGAGCGCCTTGCGGCGCCAGTAGGTCAGGACGCCGGTCATCGATGAGCCGGCGACCTGGGCGGCCACGGTCGCCACGGCAACTGCCGGAGGGATATCGAGGAAGATCAGAAGAGGGGTCAGCAGGAAGCCGCCGCCGACCCCGAACAGGCCGGAGATGAAGCCGACGGCACCGCTCAGGCCCAGCACCATGAGGATGCTGATCGGCAGTTCCGCGATCGGGAGATAAATCTGCACCTTTGCCCTCGTGTGCCGGCGCGGCATGAGATTCGGCGCCGGCTCGTCCCAGATTGCACCAATCCGGTTAGGCAAATCCTTATCGTAGACGAAGAAGGTGTTGCGGCCGGATCGGCTGAAGTCGCGATCGACCTCTGATGGCTGCGTAACGCGTCGAAACCATGACAGGCAGGCCAAGGGCCTGCCTGTCATGCATTAGCTGCGAGCTGGCTTTGCGGGCTTCCTGACGGCTGCGCTTGTGTTGTCTTCCCAACCCTGTGCCGGTGCCGCAACCTCGTTGGCGCCAGGCTCGAGCACCTTTGCCTTCCAGGAATCGGCAGCGAGCTTCGCCGCTGCCAGGTCGTTGGGGTTGAGGCGTCCGGCGACTTCGTCACGCTTGCGGGCCGCATCGTCGTCGCCCTGCTTGGCGGCGATGGCGAACCAGAGATAGGACTGGCCGAGATCGGCTGGCACGCCGAGGCCGCGGCCCAGCAGAACGGCGAGATTGTACTGGCTGTCGCGCACGCCTGCGTCCGCGGCGCGGCGGAACCATTCCGTCGCCGTCGCATAGTCCGCCTTGCCGTCGACGCCCTCGGCATAAAGCACGGCGAGATTGTGCATGGCCTTGGCATTCCCGCGCTCTGCGGCACGGGAGTACCAGACCCGCGCCAGTGCGATGTCGCGCTGGGTGCCCACGCCCTTCTCGAACATGTTGGCCAGTCGGAACTGCGCTGGCGCCAGCCCGGCGACCGCGGCGCGTTCGAACAGACGCAAGGCCAGTTTCGGATCGCGTGTCGCGTTGCTGCCATCGGCCGCGCGGCTGGCGAGCTCGTAGACGGCACGGGCATCACCTGCCTGGGCGGCCTTGCGCAGGCCCGGCGTTCCAAATCCGGCAGGCAGGTCGCCGAGCCCGGTGACGGCCTGAACCGGGTCGGGCGCGGTCGCTGGCGGCAGCGCGGCGGTTGCCGTCGGCTGGGTGGTCGAGCTGGTGGTTTCGGGAGAGCCGAGAATCGGGGCTGCCGGTCCCGCGAAGGCGGCGGCCGGGCCGAGTTCGACCGGCGAAAGCACCGAGCTCTGATCCTTCGTGGGCTTGGCTGGAGCCTCCGGGGCGGCGGGTTCCGGGGCAGCGACGGCGGGAGCGGAGGCAGGAGTCTGAACGGTTTCGTTGCCGGCGGCCTTCGTCTTCGGGCTTTGCAGTGCGCCGGTGACGACATGGGCGGTGCCCATGGCAAGAACGACAGCGGCCAGCCCGAGCAGGAGCGGGCGGCGACGCTTCTCCATGATCTCCTTGAGCTTGCCGCCCTTGGAGGTGCTGGTGCCGCTGCGCTCGGCTTCCGCCGCGGGCACAGAGGCTGCGGCTTCGGAGGCCGCCTTTGCCGAACGCCGTGCCGCGGCGATCAGGTTCTGGCGGACCGATTGCGGATCCTGGGCTGCCACGGCTGAAGCGGCCGGTGTGTCCTGGCGCGGCCGGCCCGAGCCCGGTTCGAGCGGCAGGTCATGGGACCTGGCGGCAGGCGCTTCTGCCGCGCGTTCCGCCGGCCGGGTCGTCTCCAGCCGGGCGCCAAAGCGATCCTCGATCGCGGCGCTCATGCTGGCAGGAAGTGCAAGGCCACGCGTCGACGGCATGGTCGAGGGGCGCGCCGGGGCCGCCGGGGCCGGTGCGAGCGCGACCTCCTTCCGCTCGAGGCCGAGCTCGGCTTCGAGGCTGGCGAGGCGCGAGATGATCGTCTCGAGGGTCTGATGGACGGCGCCGATGGCGTCCTGCGTCTCCCGGCCGGAGGCGGCGTTGCTCTCGCGCAGTCCGGAAACCAGGGTGCTCAGCTCAGCAAAGCCTCCCGCCTGAGCGGGGGTCTTGCTCGCCATATCGGCCATGGCGGTGCGTGCGGCACGTTCGGCCGCGGCTGCGGTGTCCTCGCGCACGGTCTGGAGGTGTCGCACGAGGTCCTGCAGCGTGCGCTCGATCCCGGTCTCGGCCGAACGCGTCGCGACGGCCTCGTCGAGCCGGCTGGCGAGGCCGGCGATCTGCTGTTCGAGTGCATCGAAGGAATCGGATTCGGCGCCAGGGCGTCCCGCCTCGTCGATCTTCTCGGCGAGGCTGCGCAACATGTCCTCAACCGGGCGCATGTCGACGCGCGCGACCTGTACGTTGCCGCCGTCATGGACCATCTGGGTCAGGTTGCTGGAGGCTGCGAGACTCTCGATCCGGGCAGCCAACCCTTCGATCTGCTTCGTGACTGCTGCCGGGCCGTGATCCGCCAGCGTTTCGATCTGGTGCTGCAGGCTGTCGATCCGGTCCGCGAGCTGGTTCGGCTGCCGATCGGAGACATCCTCGAGCTTGATGATGAGGGCCTCAATCCGGCGCGACAGCTCGTTCGATGCCGGAGAGCCGGAGGCGCCGATCTCGTTGAGCCGCGCGAAGAGTTGCTCGGTCTGAGACGTGATCACCTCGGGGCGCATCACGGGCAGCGAATCGACCTTGTCAGCCAGCGCCTCGACCTGCCGCGACAGCGAAAGCAGCGGGGCGGGATCGCCGAAACGGTCGGTGAGCAGGGCGTCGCGCACGTCCTCGATCGCCTGGGACAGGCCACGCATCGAGAGTGCATCAGGCTGCCCGTCGCGCAGCCGGGCGACTTCGCCCGCCAGAGCCGAAACCTGATGCGAAAGATCGCCGAGGCGGTTATCGCCGGTGCTCGTGGCGAGCAGTTCACGCAATTCTGCGATGTCGCGAAGCACCGGGGTCAGTGCAGCGCGGTCGCTGCCGCGCGCCGCGAGTGCGTCGACCTTGGCGGCGAGATGCGCGATCTCCAGCTCGAAACGGGCATAGCTCTCGCCGGAATTCTCGCGGGCGAGGCGGGCGACTTCGGTTTCGATCCGCGCCAGAGGCTTCAGGATCGGCTCGATACGGTCGTTCCGGTCCAGCCGCTCCAGCTTCGAACCGAGATCGGCAATCAGCCTTTCCAGTGCGGGCGTTTCGACCTGCCGTGACGCCGCAGCCGGGGAGAGGCGCTCGGACATGAGAGAGGGATGGTCGCCCCTGGCGCCGACCCTCTCGCCCAACGATCGGAGATCCTGCCGCAAGGCCGCGACCCGGCTCTCGCTCAGGCCTGTCCGGCCCGAGGCGGCGGCTTCGGGATCGGTATCCAGCATGCGCTGGCGCGTGCGGATATCCGTCACCGCTGCGGCCAGGCCATCGCGATTCAGGGCCGGGCGGACGGCGGCAGCCTTGCTCTGGGCATCAACCGCCTTGCGCTCGATCTCGGCAATGCGCTCGCCCATGGTCTTGATCGCGTCGGCGATGACGTTGGTGGCGCGTTCCTGACGCTCGGCGTTACTGCGCTCGCCGCTGACGAGACGGTTCTCGGTCTTCTCGATCCAGCGCGCGATCGAATCCAGGGCGCCGGCCGTCTTGGCGCTCGATTCCCGGGTCATGCGCTCGGCGAGGGCGGCCTGCGACAGCGCGGCCTCGATCTGGCCCCGCGACATCTCGGGAGCAAACTGCGGCGCCGCAGCGCTTGCTGCGGCCTGCGAGGAGGTTTCCATCTGCCCTTGGGAGAGCTTGGCGAGGCGCTCGGACAGCGCTGCGATGTCGAGCTGCTCCAGAGGGGCGGCTGTCGGCTCGCTCTCTTCCGCCTCGACGCGAATCTTGTGGTCCAGCCATTCACCCAGGGTCATTCCGGCGCGCCGCGCCGCGGCCTTTGCGGCATCGCGGGTGCGCGGATCAACGCCCTTGACGCTCCAGGGCAAGCTATTGGCCATGATCTCGCTCGCCTAAGGGGACCGGTCTTCAGTCGGGATGCGCAGCCCCCTGGCGCCGCAGCTTCCCCGCGCGAAACAGGCGATCGTGAAGATTCAGTTGCCGCTGACGACGGCCTGGCTCGCAGACCCGACTTTTGGCCGTCACGGTAAACGGACGGTTAATATCCGGGAGCCGGCCGTTAATTTTTTGCAAACGCCCGGACAGGGGCAGCACGAATGCCGGGCTCGTAACCGTAATTTACCCCCAATTGGCCGATATTACCTGACGCTAGGAGATGGGGCGAGCTATTCCCCCTACCCAACGGAACTTCGTCGCCACCGATGCCGGCGGTTCCCTGCGTCCAAACTTTTTAAGGAACTCCATGTCGCGCCACAGCAATGCTATGGCGGCCGGCTCTTCAGATACCGGCCGCACATCGTCGACGCCTACTTCCAGTGAAGCCGACTCGGCTGGTGGTTTCACCATCAGCGACCTTGCCCGCGATTTCGCGGTGACCCTGCGCACGCTTCGCTTCTATGAATCGCGCGGTCTCCTGGCTCCGGCCCGCTCGGGCATGACGCGCATCTATTCCGGCCGCGATCGCTCGCGGCTTGCGCTGATCCTCAAGGGCAAGCAGCTCGGTTTCACGCTGGTTGAAATCCGCGCCATGCTCGCCAATGAGGAAAAGAAGGGCGAGGCCGGCGCAGAGAAGTCGGCTTCGGTCGGCGGGCTGCAGCTCACCCGCGGGCAGATTGCCGAGCAGCTCGAATTGCTGCGCTCGCAGCAGGTCGAGATCGAAGGCGCGATCGCCGAGCTCGAAGCGACGCTGGCGGGCCTCGACAAGGCCTGAGCGCCTCACAGCACGGATTATCGATCATTTGATCGGGATTGACGGCTCCGGACTTGTGTCCGGGGCCGTTTTGTCATGCGCTGCGGATGGGAAACGCGACAGGGTGCGGCAACAAAATGACCCCGCCCTCTTCACAAGTCGCCCATAGATTGTTTATATATAAACTATCTGATCAGTGGCTGCGCCGGATCGCATTCGGCAGGCGGCCGCGCCGAGAGGGAGGACACCATGCCGGTCTACAAGGCGCCCGTCGAAGACACCCTGTTCCTGCTCAACGACGTCTTCAACATCGAACGCTACAACAACCTGCCGGGTTTCGCGGATGCGACGCCCGATGTGGTCGCGGCGGTGCTGGGCGAGGGTGCCAAGCTCTGCGAGGAAGTGCTCCAGCCGTTGAACCATTCCGGCGACCAGGAGGGCTGCAAGCGCGACCCTGACGGATCCGTGACGACGCCAAAGGGCTTCAAGGAGGCGCACAAGGCCTATGCCGAGGGCGGCTGGATCGGACTTGCCATGGATCCCGAATATGGCGGCCAGGGCCTGCCCTATACGCTCGGCGCCGTGATGAACGAATATGCCTCGGCGGCGAACATGGCGTTCTCGATGTATCCCGGCCTGACCATGGGCGCGATCGCCGCACTCTATGTGCACGGCACTGAGGAGCAGAAGCGCACCTATATCCCGAAGATGGTCGAGGGTGTCTGGTCGGGCACGATGAACCTGACGGAGCCGCATTGCGGCACCGATCTCGGCCTGATCAAGACCAAGGCCGTGCCGAATGGCGATGGTTCCTATGCGATCTCCGGCACCAAGATCTTCATCTCGGCCGGCGAGCAGGACATCACCGAGAACATCATCCATCTCGTGCTCGCCCGCATCGAGGGGGCTCCCGCCGGCGTCAAGGGCATCTCGCTCTTCGTGGTGCCGCGCAACGTGGTCGGCGCCGACGGCGCAGTCGGCGAGCGCAACGGCGTCTCCTGCGGCTCGATCGAGCACAAGATGGGCATCCACGGCAATTCGACCTGCGTCATGAACTATGACGGCGCCAGGGGCTGGCTCATCGGCACCGAGAACAAGGGCCTCAACGCCATGTTCGTGATGATGAACGAGGCCCGCCTCGGCGTCGCGATCCAGGGGCTCGCCCAGTCCGAGGTCGCCTATCAGAACGCTGTTGCCTATGCCAGGGACCGCCTCCAGGGGCGGGCGCTGACCGGCGCCAAGGAGCCGGACAAGGCTGCCGATCCGATCATCGTCCATCCCGATGTCCGCCGCACGCTGATGTCGATCAAGGCCTTCAACGAGGCTGCGCGTGCCTTCGTGCTGTGGAACGCGCTGAAATCCGATGTCGCCCATCGTTCGGCTGATGCCGCCGAACGCCAGGCCGCCGACGATCAGCTCGGACTGATGACCCCCGTGCTCAAGGGTGTCCTGACCGATGTCGGTTTCGACAACGCGGTGAAGGCCCAGCAGATGTATGGCGGCCATGGCTACATCGCCGAATGGGGCATGGAGCAGTTCGTGCGCGACGCGCGCATCGCCATGATCTACGAGGGCGCCAATGGCGTGCAGGCCATGGACCTGATCGGCCGCAAGCTCGGCCGAGACGGCGGCCGCGCCATCATGGCCTTCTTCAACGAGGTCGGCGGCTTCATCAAGGAACATGGCGAGGACGAGGGGCTGAAGCCGCTGCTCGCTCCCCTGCTGGCCTCGCTCGGTCATCTCCAGCAGGCGACGATGTGGTTCATGAACAACGCCCTCGCCAAGCCTGACAATGCCGGCGCCGGGGCGACCGACTACATGCACCTGCTCGGCCTCGTCTCCCTCGGCTATATGTGGATGAAGATCGCCAAGGCTGCGCAGGACAAGCTCGAGGCCGGCGCCAATGGCGCGACCGAGCGGATGAACACCAAGCTCGTCACCGCGCGCTTCTTCATGGAGCGCACCCTGCCGGAGACGGCCACGCATCTGGCACGGATCACGGCCGGCGCCGATTCCACCATGGCGCTCTCGGCAGAGCAGTTCTGAGCAGACCAAAGGTCATGCCCGGGCTTGACCCGGGCATCGCTTGCAGATTGCCTTCGCTTCCAGACGGCCGGGACATGCCCGGCCATGTTGGCGAAGTCCCAACAACGAGCCGCCATTGCGGCGAGCCCCGGGAGGCCTTGATGGCTGACGCATTCATCTACGATCACGTTCGGACGCCGCGCGGCAAGGGCAAGGCCGACGGCTCCCTGCACGAGGTCACGGCGATCGAACTCGGCACGCAGGTGCTGCGTGCGATCAAAGACCGCAACAAGCTCGAGCCCAAGCTGGTCGAGGATGTCGTCTTTGGCTGCGTCGATCCGGTCGGCGAGGCCGGCGCCGATATCGCGCGGACCGTCGCGCTCAAGGCGGGGTACGGCAAGGAAGTGCCGGGCGTGCAGATCAACCGCTTCTGCGCCTCGGGCCTCGACGCGGTGAACCTTGCCGCGGCGCAGGTCATGGCCGGCCAGAAGGAGATGGCGATCGGTGGCGGCGTCGAGAGCATGAGCCGCGTCGGCATGGGCGCCTCGGGCTTCGGCATTGCGGTCGATCCGTCCGTCGCAATCGACACCTATTTCATGCCGCAAGGCGTCTCGGCCGATCTGATCGCCACGAAATACGGCTTCTCGCGTGACGATGTCGACGCCTTTGCCGTGCGCTCGCACAAGAAGGCCGCCGCCGCCTGGGCCGAAGGTCGCTTCAGGAATTCGGTCATCCCGGTCACCGACGTCAACGGGTTGATTCTCCTCGACCGCGACGAGACCATTCGTCCGAATACGGACATGCAGGCCCTGGCAGCGCTCAAGGCCTCCTTCGTCCAGATGGGCGAGATGGGTGGTTTCGATGCCGTCGCGACGGCGGCTCACCCCGATGTGGAGTTCGTCAATCACGTGCATCACGCCGGCAATTCCTCCGGCATCGTCGATGGTGCGGCTGCCGTGCTCGTCGGCTCGAAGAAGGGCGGCAAGGCGGCTGGCCTGAAGCCGCGCGCCCGCATTCGGGCCTTCGCCACTGTCGGTTCCGACCTGGCGCTGATGCTGACCGGGCCGGTCGACGTCACGGAGCTGGTTCTGAAAAAGGCCGGCATGACCACCAGGGATATCGATCTGTTCGAGCTGAACGAGGCCTTCTCCTCGGTGGTGCTGCGCTATCAGCAGGCCTTCGACATCGACGACGCCATCCTCAACGTCAATGGCGGTGCCATTGCGATGGGCCATCCGCTCGGCGCCACGGGCGCGATGATCCTCGGCACGGTGCTCGACGAACTCGAGCGCACGAACAAGCAGACCGCACTCGTCACGCTTTGCGTCGCCGCTGGCATGGGCGTCGCGACCATCATCGAACGCGTCTGATCGGGACGAAGGGGAGAGAACCGATGAACCTCACCAATTTCCGCTTCGAGACCGACGCCGACGGCATTGCGACCCTGATCTGGGACATGCCCGGCCGTTCGATGAACGTCATCACCCCCGAGGTCATGGCCGAGTTGAACCAGGTCATCGACCATGTCGTCTCGAGCGAGGCGATCAAGGGCTGCGTCATTACCTCCGGCAAGGAAGCCTTCTCGGGCGGTGCCGACCTGACCATGCTCCAGGGGCTGCGCGACCTCTATGTCGGGCTTGCCAGGGAGAAGGGCGAAGCGGCTGCGATGCAGACCTTCTTCGACGAAAGCCGCAAGCTCTCGCTGCTCTATCGCAAGCTCGAAACCTGCGGGAAGCCGTTCGCAGCCGCCATCCATGGCGTCTGCCTCGGTGGTGCCTTCGAACTTGCGCTCGCCTGCCAGTATCGTGTCGCCTCGGACGATGCCTCAACCCGCGTCGGCCTGCCCGAGATCAAGGTCGGGCTCTTCCCCGGCGCCGGCGGTACGCAGCGTGTCTCGCGCCTGATGCAGACCGGCGACGCGCTGCAGATGATGTTCAAGGGCGAGCAGATCAAGGCGCTGCCGGCCCGAAACAGCGGCCTCGTCCATGCGGCCGTGCCGCGGGATCAGATGCTTCAGAACGCCCGGGAGTGGCTGAAGGCCAATCCGCAGGCCAAGGCGCCCTGGGACGATCCCAAGTTCAAGCTGCCTTCCAACAAGGTCTATTCGCCCGCCGGCATGCAGATCTGGCCACCGGCCAACGCGATCTATCGCCGCGAGACGAATGACAACTACCCGGCCGCACGCGCCATCCTGAGCGCAGTCTATGAGGGCCTGCAGTTGCCGATCGATCTCGGCCTCAGGGTCGAGAGCCGCTATTTCGCAAAAATTCTGCGGACGAAGGAGGCGGCCTCGATGATCCGCACGCTCTTCGTCTCGATGCAGGAGCTGAACAAGGGGGCTCGCCGCCCGGCCGATGTCCCGGCGAGCAGGCTGAAGAAGGTCGGGGTTGTCGGCGCAGGCTTCATGGGCGCGGGCATCGCCTATGTCACCGCCCAGGCAGGCCTGGACGTCATCCTGATCGACCGCGACATCGAGGCGGCCGAGAAGGGCAAGGCCTATTCGCATAAGCTGGTTTCCGACCAGATCATGAAGGGGCGCGCCAAGACGGCCGACCGCGACGCGCTGCTCGGCCGGATCATCGCCTCGGCGGACTATGCCGATCTCAAGGGCTGCGATCTCGTCATCGAGGCCGTGTTCGAGGATCCGAAGGTCAAGGCCGAGGTCATCGCCAAGGTCGAGGCCGTAGTCGGACCAAGGACGATCTTCGGTTCCAATACATCGACGCTTCCGATCACCGGACTCGCCGAGCACTCGCAGCGCCCGAAGAATTTCATCGGCGTGCATTTCTTCTCGCCGGTCGAGAAGATGCTCCTGGTCGAGATCATCATGGCCAAGAAGACCGGCAAGAAGGCGCTCGCCATGGCGCTCGATTTCGTCCGCGCCATCAGAAAGACGCCGATCGTCGTCAACGACACGCGCGGCTTCTATGCCAACCGCTGTGTCGGCAACTACATCCGCGAAGGCCATCTGATGCTGATGGAGGGCGTGCCCCCGGCGATGATCGAGGCCGCCGGCAAGCAGGCCGGCATGCCGGTCGGTCCGCTGTCCCTCAATGACGAGGTCGCGGTCGATCTTGCCTACAAGGTGCTGAAGGCAACCAAGGCCCAGCTCGGCGAACATGCGGTCGACCCCGCGCAGGAAAGACTGCTCACCGAGATGGTCGAGACGCATGGCCGCCTCGGCCGCAAGAACAGGAAGGGCTTCTACGACTATCCGGAAGCCGGCCCGAAGCGGCTCTGGCCGGGGCTTGCCGAGCTGACGAAGAATCGGCTCGACCCGGAGCTCATCGACATGCAGGAGCTCAAGGAACGCCTGCTCGTCACCCAGGCCCTGGAAGCTGCCCGCACCTATGAGGAAGGTGTCGTGACCGATCCTCGCGAGGCGGATGTCGGCTCGATCATCGGATTCGGTTTCGCGCCCTATTCGGGCGGCACGCTCTCCTACATCGACAACATGGGCGCGGCCGTCTTCGTGAAGCTCTGCGAGAAGCTCGCCAGGACCCATGGCGAGCGCTTCAGGCCGAACCGGCAGCTCAAGCGCATGGCGAAGACGGGCGAGAGCTACTATGGCAATGCGGAGAAGAAGGCTGCCGCATAATCCCCTGAGGCCACCGCGTGACGATCCGGCCGATCATTGGCTTTCCCGATTCTCGGCTGCGCATGGCAGCCGAGCCGGTGACGCGTTTCGATGCGGTGCTTCGCTCGCTCGCGGCCGATTTGCTGGAAACGATGCGGGCGGCTCCCGGCATCGGCATAACGGCGCCGCATATCGGTCTTCTCCAGCGGCTGGTCGTGTTGGAGCTGTCGCCGGGTGAGGTTCGGACCTATGTGAACCCGGCGATCGCCTGGGCTTCACCTGACATGATCCGCCACCACGAGGGCAGCGTTTCGATGGCGGGGGTTGCAGACGAGATCGAGCGTCATGCCCGCGTCCATGTCACCTATAAGGACCTGGACGGTGCGGAACAGTTCGAAGAGGCAGATGGCCTGCTCGCGGTTTGCCACCAGCACGAGATCGACCAGCTCGACGGCATTTTCTGGGTCGATCGCCTGTCACGCCTGAAGCGCGACAGGCTGATCGCCCGCTACAACAAGCTGCGGCGTGCGTGACCTTGCCGCTCGCCGGCCCTTGGCAGGACCGGAGCCTGGCGCAGCCTCTCGCAGGCGCCTGCGGCAGCCTTCGGGCGGTGATGGGTCGGCCGACCCCCTGACCGGCCCGGAACCGGACACGACGACCGAAACGTGACGATTCGCTCAAGTGCGCGAAACGCGCGCGACATTCCGATTCGCCCTTCGCAAGTGCCTGCTTTTCGCGAGCGCGGCTGCGACGGGGATGGCCGGAATCTGAGAGCAATCCACCGAAAAATGGGTGCTTGCGGACGATGCCGCCGACCGAAATCCCGCCAGATCCGACGCCGCGATGGCCGAGCCTGCAGCCGCTCAGGTGCGTCCCAGCTCCCTCCCGGGAGACGTTCCGGCGGGTCCGGGCGCTCTTCATCGGGGTGTCTACCCCTTCGGTAGCCTGGGCTGCGAAGAAGACCTGGTCGAGAACTCCTGGGGCAGCGCAGCGAGCAGGGCTCCGCGGCAAAGACCTTGAGGCGATCGAACGGAACGGAAGGGGTGTAGTCCGGCTGGTCGGCAGGGGGCTTGAACGCCGGGATGATCGGCGTGCCTGCAGGCTTCGCATTGAGCGCCGCCATCTGGCCGGGCCACCCATTACCGGATTACCTACGCGGCCCTAGTAAAACACGCTTCGGCACGCGACCATGCCCCGGGTCTGCTTGACCAGCCGGCACACGCCGAATGGCATGCAGAATGCTTCGAAATCACGAGGGTTTTCGCCCGGCTGCGAGACGAAGGCTGTCGGCCGCATCCTGTACAATTAAGCTTCTCTCAACCTAACAGCGCAAAGCGGGCTGTAAATTGCGGGCGAGGCGGGGCACCACTGCGCGCCGCGGTCGCCCGGTCGCTTCGACGTTGCGAATGACGTAACGTCGGTTTTGGCGTAGTTTGGATGAAGGGGGGAACAAACTGGACCAAACCCCAATGGTCGAGAGCAGTCAGGATACCGACCGGCTCGCAGACCCGGAGGCTCTCGCTGTCCGTGAGGCCCTTGAACGCATCCTGACATCGGATGCGTTTCGCAGTGCACCGCAGCTCTCCGCATTTCTGAACTTCATCGTGGAGCGCCGCATCGAAGGGCGCAGCTCGGAACTCAAGGGTTACACCATTGCGGTTGAGGCCTTCGGCCGACCGGCAGATTTCGACCCGCAGTCCGACCCCATCGTCAGGGTCGAGGCCGGTCGTCTGCGCAGAGCGCTAGGCCAGTATTATCAGGGCGATGGCGCCGACGACACGATCCGCATTTCCATGCCGGTCGGCGCTTACGTCCCTGTCTTTGAGCATCTTGGGGCTGCCGGGATGCTCGCCGAGCCGGCGCAGGAGCGCATGGCGCCCGGCGACGCCAGGGCGGCCCAGCTGCCGGTCCCTGAGCGGCCGAGCAGGCCCGGTTTCAGGCTCGGGCATTGGCTCGCCGTGTTAGCGCTGGTCCTCGTGATCGTGCCTCTTGCCACCTGGCACTACCTCCCTCCGCTGGAGACGACACCGCAGCCCGACCCGCTGGTGCGCCAGGCTCAGCTGATCGAGGAGGCGGCGCGTCGCGCGGGATCGAGCGCGTCGGCTCATTTGCCGATGGTCGTCGTATCGCTGAGCGGCGCGGCCGACGATCCGGAGCTGGCGGGGCTGGTACAGGCCTTCACCCGGCTCCTGGTCGATGCCCTGGCTCGGTTCGACGATCTCGTTACCGTTCGTACGCCGGCCGCCGGCGCGGACCTCTATAGCGGCGCCGACTATGTCTTCGAGATGAATGCGACGCGGCAAGGCGGGGCGACGGAAGGCTTCGGCCGGTTGCGCTCCGTCAAGGACGGTCGTGTGGTCTGGACGACGTCTGCCATCCGGACATTGCCGAAGGGCGAGGACGCTCCGGAATTGCGCGAGATCGCCCGACGGCTCGCAGTCAGGCTTGCCGAGCCCTTCGGCATCATTCACGCCGACTATCGCCAGACGATGACGGCGTCGCCGATGCGCTGTGTCTTCCAGGCGCTGAATATCCGCCGCACCATGCGCGCCGAAGATCACCTGGCCGCCCGCAACTGCCTGGAGGCAGTTCTGGAGCGCGACCCTGCCTTCCATCCCGCCTGGTCGCAGCTCGCCCTGCTGACGGTCGACGAATACACCGCCGGACTCAATCCACTGCCTGGTTCGCCGCTCGATCGCGCCTTGAGCGCCGCGTTGACGGCGGTCAGGCTGGCGCCGTCCAGCGCACGCGCGCAGCAGGCCATGATGGACGTGTACTTCGCACGTGGCGCCTATGAAGATGCCTTCAGGGCGGGCCGGGCCGCGCTCGTCCGCAATCCCTACGATCCCGACATCATGGCCGATCTCGGCGCGCGCTATGTTCAGATCGGTCAGCCTGCGGAAGGCCTGCCGCTGCTGCAGCGGGCTGTGGCATCCAGCAGCGGCCGTCCTGCCTGGTACGATTTCTACGCCTTCCTGGCCGAGCATCTGATGGGCAATGACAAGCTCGCGGATGCGCATGCCGCCATTTTCGTCGCCGATGACAGTCCGCTCAGCTTGCTTGGCCGAGCCCTCCACTTTGCGGGAAAGCATGATGAGCCGGGCGTTTCAGCGGCCCTGCGACGGCTGGCGCAGGCGGCTCCGCTCTTCGCGATCGACGCCAGGCTTTACCTGTCGCGGATGGGGTTCAGCGAAGCCGTCATCGACCGGATCATGTCGGATCTCGGGCCGCGTCGGCTTGAAGCCAGCGGCGTTCACTAAGCGAATTCCCGACCGTCGCCGCTTTTCGTCCATGGCCCTCGCATGCGCGTGAACAGACGGTTAATGTCGGGTAGCAGAGTGATTCGTCGCTTCCATTCCCCAGCAACCTCTTTCGCGCGGTCGTCGCCTTGGCCCCTGTCCGCCTTACCGCCTTGCATCCTCTCGCCAGTGCCGTGACCGGCGTGGCGGCTGGCGCATTCGCGGTTCTCGCCTTGCCGGGAGCGCTGGCCAACGCCACCGGCCTCCTGCTGGCGGGGGCAGGGTTGGCGGCATCCGCGATCTTCTACGAGCGACGTGTCCTTGCGCAGCGCGAGCAGATCTTCGCGGCGATCGGCGAGGTCAAGGTTCGCCTGGCTACCAACGCCATCAGGCTTGACAGTTTGGCGCAGCGTGTCGAGCAACTGCCGATGAGCGAGGCCGATGCCGCGCCCGCACGCGCTGCGATCAATGAACTGACGGCCGAGGTCGGATTGCTCGGCGACCTGTTGCAGCAAGTCGCAACGACGCTGGCAGATCACGACACGCAACTCTCGGCTGCGCAGGCCCGGCGCAATGCCGAAACCGCTCCCCCGCCGCCGCTCGCGCCTGCTCCCGAGCTTGCCCGTATTGCGCATCGCGAGGCGCTTGCGGCCGCGCGTGCGGAGGCCATTCAGGCCGAGCAGCTGCGCGCTGCCGATGAACGGGCCGCGATCATCAGCACCGCGCTGGCCGAGGGCAAGGTCGAGGTCCATCTCCAGCCGATCGTGCAGTTGCCGCAGCGCCGGACACGTGGCTACGAGGCGCTGGTCCGTCTGCGTCTCGACGAGAGCACCTTGCTGCTCCCCGCCGAATTCCTGGCGATCGTCGAGGAGCGGGGTTTCGGTCCGACGCTCGATGCACTGGTGCTGACACGTACGCTGGCGATCGCGCGCCATCTGGGATCCAAGGACGGCGGCCTGTTCGTGGCCTGTAATTTCAGCGCCGCAACCTGGGCCTCGTCGCAGGCTCTGGTGACCCTCTCCCGTATCCTCGAGAAATATCGCGAGCACGCCGGCCATCTGGTGCTCGAGATGCCGCAGCGCGTCTTCCGCGCCCTGGAGCCGACCAGCCTTGGCCTGCTCGGGGCGATGTCCGCCAATGGCGTGCGCTTCGCGCTCGACCATGTCGGCGATCTTCGGTTCGACCCGGCATCGCTGCATGATCGCGGCATACGCTTCGTGAAAGTGCCGGCCGCCCTGCTGCAGGCTGAAGCCGAACGTTCCTCGATCGATATCGCCGCCGCCGATCTCGCGGCTCAGCTCGCGCGGGCCTCGATCATCCTCGTCGCCGAGAAGATCGAGGATGATCCGACTGTCGCGGACATGATCGAGCTTGGCGTGACCTATGCCCAGGGGCTGGTGATTTCACCGCCGCGACCGGTCAAGCCGGAGGTCTTTGCCGATCCCGAGCCGGCGAAATCCGCCGCTCAGGTGCCCGAGCCCGAGCAGCCCGCCGCGCGGATCTCGGCCGAGATTCTGGGCTATCCCACCGCCGGCACATCGCCTGTGGCAGCGCTGCCAGCCCCGCCGAGCGGGCCTGCGCAGAAAGGCCCGGCGCCGGAGCGCCTGCCGTTCCGCGCCGTGCTACGCCGCGCCAGCGCCTGACAAAACCCTATCGCTGCCCGTTGCTACGGCCTAAACCGGCACCGTGCCGCGCTGCCGTCGCGCCGCATAGCCCAATTGGTTTCAGGGGAGTTGACCGCTTTGCAGCCTGCCAAGACCGCGCCCACCGTCGCATTGAGCGGTTTCTCCGAAATCACCGACCGGTTCGATCTCTGCCTGTGCGATATCTGGGGTGTCGTTCACAACGGCGTGGCAGCTCATCAGGACGCCTGCGATGCGCTGGTTGCGATGCGGGAACGCGGTGTTTCCGTCGTGCTGGTGACCAACGCTCCCCGTCCCCGCCGTGAAATCGAGGTCCAGCTCGCGCGCTTTGCCGTGCCGGAGGCTGCCTATGATGCGATCGTGACCTCCGGCGATGTCTGCCGGGCGCTGATCGAGGAACGGTCCGGCGAGCCAGTGTTCATGCTCGGCCCTGACCGCGACCTGCCCCTGATCGCCGGGCTGGATGCGCCGCGCGTCTCACCCGCGGACGCGCGCTACGTGCTCTGCACGGGATTGTTCGACGACGAGACCGAGACGGCCGAGACCTATGCCGGCCTCTTTGCCGATCTCGTCGCACGGGATCTCGTGATGATCTGCGCCAATCCCGATCTGGTGGTCGATCGCGGTGGCAAGATCGTGCCCTGCGCCGGCTCGCTCGCGCTGGCGTACGAGCAGATCGGCGGCAGGGTGATCTATGCCGGCAAGCCGCATCGCCCGATCTATGAAATGGCGCTGCATATCGCCGAAGCGCGGCGTGGCAAGCCCGTTCCGCCAGACCGGATTTGCGCAATTGGTGATGCCATTCGAACCGACATCGCCGGGGCGAACGCCTTCGGCGCGGCGAGCGTGATGGTGCTGGCGGGCATTCACGCCCAGGATCTTGTCGAGAAATCGTGGGAAGAGCGCCACGGCTGGTTCGCAGGGCAGCATGCCCGCCCGGATTACGCGATTCCGCAACTCGTCTGGTGACGATCGGCCACGCTCAGGCGTGACAGACCGCTTCCATCTTGACCTTCAGGGTCTGGGCGTTGAACGGTTTGACGATATAGTTGTTCACGCCGGCCTTCTTGGCGGCGATGACGTTCTCGGTCTTGGATTCGGCCGTGACCATGATGAACGGCGTCGTCGCGAGGGCATCTTCCTCGCGCACGCGCTGGAGCAGCTCGAAGCCGGTCATCGGCTCCATGTTCCAGTCGGAGATGACGAGGCCGTATTTCTTGTCGCGCATCTTGGCGATGGCGGTCGAGCCGTCCGACGCATCGTCGACATTCTCGAATCCGAGCTGCTTGAGCAGGTTCCGAATGATCCGGACCATCGTCTGGTAGTCGTCGACCACGAGGATGGGCATGGACGGATCGAGAGCCATTCTGGTGCTCCAAGCGTAACGACTGCAGCGCGGGGCAATACCCGCGCGCGGACCGCCTTCAGTGAGTGGCGACCATGCCGGGAGTGATAGGGCACTGGCGTTTCGAAGCGGTTAATTTGAACGAAAACTGACGTAGGGGAAGCATCGCTCCGGCGGCGGCACCAAAGTCGCATGGCCGAGGCGCCGGGGCTGTGGCATTCTATGTTGCGCCGCAACAAGGGCGGCACATCGAAATTGCATCGGCAGCCGGACCAATGAACGCAGTCTCCTATCAGGTTCATGCTTTCGAAGACCTCGCGATCGGCCAAAGCGAAAGCCTGATGCGCACGGTGATGGAGCGGGATGTCTCGCTCTTCGCCGATCTCTCGGGGGACGCCAATCCGATCCATCTTTGCGAGCGCTACGCGGCGGGCACGAAGTTCGGCCAGCGCATTGCGCACGGGATGCTGACCGCGAGTCTCGTGTCCGCGCTGCTCGGCACGAAATTGCCAGGGCCGGGCGCCGTCTACCTGTCGCAGACGCTTACGTTCCTCGCTCCAGTCAAGATCGGCGATGTCGTCACGGCGCGGGTCGAAGTGGTCGAACTCGTTGCCGAGCGTCGGCGCGCGCGCCTGTTCTGCGACTGTGTCGTCGACGGCAAGGCCGTGCTCGAGGGAGAGGCCTGGGTCGCCTTGCCGCCGGCAAAGCCAAAGGCCTGAAGCAGGGGGGCTTGCGTCCGGTGTCCTTGACGCTGCTGGCCTGAACCGCCATTGACTGCCGCGCGCGGGCGTGCCCCGCCGAGGCGGAACCCTTCGTGCCATGACCCGTCCTGCCGCCGCGCCTTCTTCAGGCCGGCCTCATGTTTTCGTCCTCGATGGCGACAGCCCGGTTCCGGACAGCTTGCGCGGAGCGGTGCTGGCGCTGGGCAATTTCGACGGTGTCCATCGCGGCCATGCCGAACTCGCTCATGTCGCGGTCGCCATGGCGGCCAAGCAGGGCCGCGAGGCTGCCGCTTTCACCTTCGAGCCGCATCCCCGATCGGTCTTCAGCCCCGAGCAGCCGGTCTTTCGGCTGACGCCGCCCGACGTCAAGGGGGAGCTGCTCGCCCAGGCCGGGCTGAAGCGAAGCTTCGTGTTGCCCTTCGATCGCGCCATTGCGGCCGTGAGCGCCGAGAGTTTCGTCGATGACCTGCTGCTCGAGCGGCTCGGCGTCGGGGGGCTCGTCTGCGGCTACGACTTCCATTTCGGCAAGGGCCGCGCCGGCTCGCCCGAGATGCTGCAGGCGAGGGCGGGCGCGCGCGGTGTCCCGGTCACGGTGGTCCCGCCCTATTCCTGGGCGGGGGAGCCGGTCTCCTCGACCTTGATCCGCACCGCGCTGGAAGCCGGAGATGTCGGCCGCGCAGCGGCGTTCCTTGGGCGGCCCTGGTTCGTGCGCGGCGAGATCGCCCATGGCGACAAGCGTGGGCGTGACCTCGGTTACCCCACCGCCAACATGCATCTCGCCCGTGATTGCCGCCTGAAATTCGGCATCTATGCCGTCAGGATGAAGGTCGACGGCATCTGGCGCGACGGCGTGGCGAGCTTCGGCAGTCGCCCGACCTTCGATGACGGTGCGCCGCGGCTCGAGACCTTCCTCTTCGATTTCGCAGGCGATCTCTATGGCAAGATCGTCGATGTCGCACTGATCGCCTGGCTGCGGGGCGAGGAAAAATTCGACTCGCTCGAAGCCCTCATCATGCAGATGGACAAGGACAGTGCCCGGGCCCGCGCCATTCTGGCGCAAACACCGCCCTTCCTTCCTTAACCTGCCCCTGTTAGAAGCCGTTCATGCTCGCTCATTGCGCCCAGATCATAGAATTGCTCCGGCGAATTACGGGCCCGGCTGACGCTGCCCTGCGCTGATCGCAGGCGTCCGCGCAAGCCGGGATGACCGCCGCTTTCCCTTGTCCTTAAGGACCGGTGACGCGCCAGCCATGCATGGCCCGCCAGTCCAGCTGCCCGAGCCGGATCATGAACGACCAATCCAATTCCGCCCCATCGAAAAGCGTTGATTATTCGCAGACGCTGTTCCTGCCTCAGACCGAATTCCCGATGCGCGCCGGCTTGCCGCAACGCGAGCCGGAACTGCTCGCCCGCTGGCAGACGATCGAGCTCTATCGCAAGCTGCGCGAGAGCGCGAAGGGCCGCGACCGGTTCATCCTGCATGATGGCCCGCCCTATGCGAACGGCCATCTCCATATCGGCCATGCGCTCAACAAGGTGCTGAAGGACCTCGTCGTCCGCTCGCAGCAGATGCTCGGCCATGATGCCAACTATGTCCCGGGCTGGGATTGTCACGGCCTGCCGATCGAGTGGAAGATCGAGGAGCAATACCGGGCCAAGGGCCTAAACAAGGACGATGTGCCGGTCGTTGAATTCCGCAAGGAATGCCGTGCCTTTGCCGAGCACTGGGTCAATGTTCAGCGCGAGGAGTTCAAGCGCCTCGGTGTCGAGGGCGACTGGGCCGATCCCTACCTGACCATGGCGTTCCCGGCCGAGGCGCAGATCGCCCGCGAGATCATGAAGTTCGCCGAAACGGGCCAGCTCTATCGCGGCTCCAAGCCGGTGATGTGGTCGGTGGTCGAGAAGACCGCGCTGGCCGAGGCGGAGGTCGAGTACGAGGAGCATACGAGCGATACGGTGTTCGTGGCCTTTCCCGTCGCGTCGGGAGCGGATGCTCTGGCCGGCGCCTCGGTCGTGATCTGGACGACGACCCCCTGGACGATCCCCGGCAACAGGGCGATCTCCTTCCACCACAAGATCGCCTATGGGCTCTATCGGGTGACCGCGGCGGCCGAGGGCAACTGGGCGAAGGTCGGCGCGACCTATGTGCTGGCGAAGGCCCTGGCCGAGAGCGTGTTCAAGGCGGCCAAGGTCGACGCCTTCGAACTGGTGCGCGATGTCGATGCCGCCGAGCTGAATGGCCTGACCGCCGCCCATCCGCTGCGCGGCCACGGCTACGACTTCGATGTGCCGTTGCTCGACGGTGACCATGTCACCGACGATGCCGGTACGGGCTTCGTCCACACCGCTCCCGGCCATGGTCGCGAGGATTTCGATATCTGGATGGCGAGCGGCCGCAAGCTCGCCGAGCGCGGAATCGATACGCATATCCCCTACACCGTGGATGCCGATGGTCGCTTCACCAAGGATGCGCCGGGCTTCGAGGGCCGGCAGGTCATCACCGACAAGGGCGAGAAGGGCGACGCCAACGACGCCGTGATCAAGGCGCTGGCGGCGAGCGGCACCATCATCGCGCGCGGCCGGTTGAAGCATCAGTACCCGCATAGCTGGCGCTCGAAGAAGCCGGTCATCTTCCGCAACACGCCGCAATGGTTCATCGCCATGGACAAGCCGCTCGGCGAAGCGCTCGGCGGTCCCGATGTTCCGTCCACGCCGGGTGGCAATGTCGATACGCTGCGCAACCGCGCGCTCAGGGCGATCAAGGAAACCGAATGGGTTCCCGCGGCCGGCGAGAACCGCATCACCGGCATGATCGCCAACCGCCCTGACTGGGTTGTCTCGCGCCAGCGCGCCTGGGGCGTGCCGATCACCGTCTTCGTCGAGAAGGACAGCGGCACGATCCTCGTCGATCCGAGGGTCAACGCTGCCATCGCCGATGCCTTCGAGAGCGAGGGGGCCGATGCCTGGTTCACCGATGTCGACGGAGCGCGCTTCCTGAAGCCCTTCGGCTACGATCCGCAGATGTATGAGCGCGTCACCGACGTGCTCGATGTCTGGTTTGATTCAGGCTCGACCCACGCCTTCACCCTGGAGAAGCGGCCGGACCTGCGGGCCCGCCGGCGCGGCGAGGGCGGCAATGACCGGGTGATGTATCTGGAAGGGTCTGACCAGCACCGCGGCTGGTTCCACTCTAGCCTGCTCGAAAGCTGCGGCACGCGCGGCCGGGCGCCCTATGACATCGTGCTGACCCACGGCTTCTGTCTCGACGAGAAGGGCGAGAAGATGTCGAAGTCGAAGGGCAATGTCACGGCGCCGCAGGACGTCATCAAGGAATCCGGCGCCGACATCCTGCGCCTCTGGGTCGCGGCGGCGGACTATTCCGACGATTTGCGCATCGGCAAGGAAATCCTCAAGACCTTCGTCGAGACCTACCGCAAGCTGCGCAACACCATGCGCTGGATGCTCGGCACGCTCGCGCATTTCAGCGAGGACATCCGCGTCGCCTCGCCTGCGTCGATGCCCGAGCTCGAGCGCTTGATGCTGCACCGCCTTGCCGAGCTCGGGCCGCAGGTCGAGGAGGCCTATCGGACCTATGATTACAAGCGGGTCGTGACGCTGCTCTCGCAGTTCATGAACACGGAGCTGTCCGCCTTCTATTTCGACGTCCGCAAGGACGCGCTCTATTGCGACCCGCTCTCGAGCCATGTCCGCAAGAGTGCGCTGACAGTGGTCGACCATCTCCTGCGCTGTCTCGCAACCTGGCTGGCGCCGATCCTGGTCTTCACCACCGAGGAAGCCTGGCTCGAGCGCTATCCGGAGCAGAAGACGCTGGGTGGCTCCGTGCATCTCGAAGCCTTTGCCGAGGCTCCGCAGAGCTGGCTCGATCCGGAGCTGGCCGAGCGCTGGAGCAAGATCCGCCGCGTTCGGCGTGTCGTCACCGGGGCACTCGAACTGGAACGAGCGGCCAAGCGCATCGGCTCGTCGCTCGAAGCCGCGCCGGAGGTTCACATCGCCGATCCCGACCTGCTGGCGGCGCTGTCGGGGGTCGATCTCGCCGAGATCTGCATCACGTCGGGTGTCAAGATTGTTGCGGGCGAAGGGCCCGAGGATGGCTTCCGGCTTCCGGAGGTGCCCGGCGTCGCGGTCGTCCCGGTCCGGGCCAGCGGCGTGAAATGCGCTCGCTCCTGGAAGTATTTCGATCCAGCGACCGCCGAGCGCGACCATCCCGATGTCACTCCGCGCGACGCCAGGGCCTTGCGGGAGCTCGGCAAGGCGGCCGGGCGATGACGTCGCTGCGCCGCTTCGGGATCTGGATCGTCGCGCTGGTCTTCGTGCTGGACCAGGCGTTGAAGCTCTGGCTGGTCTTCGGTTTGCACCTGGGTGAAACCGGTCCCTATGACCTAACGTCCTTCATGACCATCGTGCTGGCCTGGAACCGCGGCATTTCCTATGGGCTGTTCCAGCAGGAGGGGAACCTCGGGCCCTGGCTGCTGGTGCTGCTTTCCGTCGTCGCGGCGATCTGGCTTAGCCGCTGGATGTGGCGGGCAACGGACCGGCTGACGGTCGCAAGTCTCGCACTCATCGTCGGCGGCGCGCTTGGTAACGGCGTCGACCGGGCTGTGTACGGTGCCGTCGTCGACTTCGTTCACCTGCATTATGGCAGCTTCAGTTGGTACATCTTCAACATTGCCGATGCGGCTATCGTTGTCGGTGTGCTCGGTCTCCTGTATGAGTCCTTCCGCCCTGACGCCTCAAAGTCTGCACAGGCTTGAGGCGCGTCGCCATGCTTTTGCCCTTCCCTTGGTGCAACACGGCGAAACACGGACAGGAACGCAGGTTCCTTCACGGAGGTTTTGAGATGGCCAATCGCGCTCGCGCAATCCGCATCCTGCTCGCTGGGAGCATGATCGCGGCCGCGCTTCCCGCCTCGGCTCAGGAAGGCATGTTTTTCCAGAACGCCATGCGGACCTTTGGACTGATGCCGGGGGAGGGGCCCGATATCGAGTATCGCCAGCGCCCGCCGCTGGTGGTGCCGCCGTCTTCCGCCTTGCCGCGTCCGCAAGATCCGGCCTCGCAGCGTACGGCTGCATGGCCGAATGATCCCGATGTTGCAGCCCGCCGTGCGGACGCCAAGGACGCGCTGATTCCGGCGACCGAGCGCGAGAAATACAAGCTGAACCAGACCCCGCTGCTCAGCCAGCAGGAACTGCGTCGCGGTCGCGTGACCGGCGGACAGGTTCAGGCACCACCGGAGACCCAGAGCAAGACCTTCGAGGAGAATATCGGTCCGATCCGTGCCGGTCGTGAATTGGCGGCGCGCCAGGCTGCCACCGATACCTCGAACCTGGTTCATGGCCAGGAGCCGCAGCGCCGCTTGCTGAGCGATCCGCCGACCGGCTACCGCAAGCCGGCTGGTACGGCGCCGCTCGGACCCGGTCGGGGCGGGCCGCGTGAAGACACCAACAGCACGGGCCAGAAGGAATTCGTGCAGGGTCTGCCGTCGCCGAGCACGCCCTGACCCTTCGCTGAAAAACCGTGATGGCGAGCGCCGCGCGCTGGCGCGGCGCGTAATCGCGCCTATATCGAAGGTCACTCCTGCCGCGAAGGTGCCACCCTGAAATGACGGTTCATACTCCGACTGCACGCTTGTCGGTTCCAGTCGAAGCCTTCAGGCTCGCCAACGGGCTTGACGTCGTGGTCGTGCCGGACAGGCGCGCGCCGGTCGTCACCCATATGGTCTGGTACCGAAACGGCTCGGCCGATGATCCGGCCGGCAAGTCCGGCATCGCGCATTTCCTCGAGCACCTGATGTTCAAGGGCACGGCGCGCTGGCCGGCCGGCGAGTTCTCCAAGATCGTCGCGGGCTATGGCGGCCAGGAGAACGCCTTCACCTCCTTCGATTACACCGCCTATTTCCAGCGCGTGCCGAAGGAACATCTGCGCGCCATGATGGACTACGAGGCGGACCGGATGACCGGGCTCGCCTTCGATGAGAGCGTGGTCGCGCCCGAGCGCGATGTCGTGCTCGAAGAGCGACGCATGCGCGTCGATGCCGACCCGGCTGCACAACTGGGGGAGGAGTTCTCCTCCGCGCTCTTCGTGCATCATCCCTATGGCACGCCGATCATCGGCTGGGAGCACGAGATAGAGGGCCTGACGCGCGACGACGCCTTCACCTACTATCAGCGCTTCTACACGCCGGAGAACGCGATCCTGGTCGTCGCCGGCGACACCGATCTCGACGAGGTGCGCACGCTTGCCGAGGCGACCTATGGCCAGATCGCGCCGCGTGGACAGGCCCCGGTGCGCAAGCGCCCGGCCGAGCCCGCTCCGCGCGCAGCGCGCCGGGTCTCGCTCAGCGACCCGCGTGTGCGCCAGCCGTCCCTGCGGCGGGGCTGGCTCACGCCGACCTATCTCAGCGGCGATCGCAGCGAGGCATTCGCGCTCGAACTGGTGGCCGATATCCTCGGCGGCGGCACCACGTCGCGGCTCTATCGCCAGCTTTGCGTCGAGCAGGAGCTCGCGGCCGGTGCCAGCGCCTATTTCATGGGCTCGATGGTCGATCGCGCTGCCTTTCAGATGTCGACCAGCCCACGCCCGGGCATCGACATGGCTGCGCTGGAAGCTGGCCTGGATGCGGCGCTCGCGACCTTCCTTGCCGATGGGCCGAGCGAGATCGAGTTGAGCCGCGCCCGCACGCGGCTGGTGGCGGAGACCATCTTCGCCCGGGACAGCCAATCTTCGCTCGCTCGTATCTTCGGTGCCTCGCTGGCCGTCGGCGAAACCGTCGAGGACGTCCTGGCCTGGCCGGAACGGATCGAAGCCGTGACGCGCGAGGCCGTCATCGAGGCCGCGCGCCGCTATCTGCGGCCCGACCGTTCGGTCACCGGGCTGCTCTTGCCGGCAGCTTGAGTCCGCGCCCCCTTTCTCATGCGGGTGGGGTGACACCGTCCCACCGTTAGGAAGCGACATGAACGCGCCCATCCCCACCCCGGGTTCCACGCTTGCCGGTCCCTCGGTGGCGGTCCAGCAGGTCCGCTCGACCTCCGGTATCGAAGCCTGGCTTGTCGAGGAGCACAGCCTGCCGCTGATCGCGATCGATTTCGCCTTCGACGGTGGTGCGACACGCGACCCCGCCAATGCCGCGGGCAGCGCCTATCTCGTCTCGGGCCTGCTCGATGAGGGGGCTGGCGATCTCGACGCGGAAGCGTTCCACGGCCGGCTAGCCGACCACGCCATCAGCCTGGGCTTCGACGCCCGTCGCGACGATTTCCACGGCCATTTGCAGACCCTGTCGCGCCATCGCGACGAGGCGTTCTCGCTGCTGGCTTTGGCGCTGAACGCGCCGCGCTTCGATGCTGATGCGGTGGAGCGCGTGAAGTCGCAGGTCGTCGCTGGCCTGCAGCGTCAGGCGCAGAATCCGGAGACGCTCTGCCGCAATGCTCTCTATGCGGCGGCCTATCCTGGCCACGCCTATGGCCGTCCGGAGAAGGGCGATATCGACAGCGTCTCGCGCACGGAGCCCGCCGGATTGAAGTCGCTCTCGCGCGAGTTGCTGACCCGCGCCGGCCTCAAGATCGTCGTGGTCGGTGACATCACGGCGGAAGAACTGGCGCAGCGGCTCGATCAGCTCTTTGCCGCGCTCCCGATCGGCACGGCTCGACCGGTCCCGACCGAACCCGTTCCCGTACAGGGCCTCGGCGAGACGCATGTCATCGATCTCGATGTGCCGCAGACCGTGCTGCGCTTCGTCGGCCCGGGCCTGATGCGCCGCGATCCGGATTTCATCACCGCCAGCGTGTTGAACCATATCCTGGGTGGCTCCGCTTTCACCTCGCGCCTGTTCCTTGAAGTGCGCGAGAAGCGCGGCCTTGCCTATGGCGTGTCGTCGAGCCTGCTGCCGCTGCGCGAGAGCGCCATGCTGGTCGGCGGCACTGCGACGCGCAACGACCGCGCGGCCGAGTCGCTTGCCGTCATTCGCGAGGAGATGATGAAGCTTGCCTCCGAGGGGCCGACCGAGCACGAGGTCGAAGAGGCCAAGCGCTACATCATCGGCTCATATCCCCTGCGCTTCGATACCTCGCCGAAGATCGCTGCCGAGCTGCTGGGCCTGGCGGTGAACGGGTTCGGCCCGGAATTCCTCGCCGAGCGCAACCAGCTCTTCGCCGCCGTGACGCTCGCCGACATCAAGCGCGTTGCGCAACGGCTCTTCGGCGACCCGCGCCTGCTTGTGCAGGCCGTTGGTCGGCCCGTCGGCCTCGTCTGACGGCGCGCCGCCCACCCGCATTTCCACCGACCCCATACGGATACCAGGCCATGCTGCAGCAAAGCTTCGACCTCGCGCTCGAATCCGGTGTCGGCGCCGGGGGCATCCCCGATGCTGCCTTCGAGAAGGCACAGGCCGCTCTCGCGCCCGCGCTGGCGCGGCTGAAGGGCGAGGCGGACGCGAAGTCGCTGCCCCTGCTGGGATTGCCGGCCGATACGGCCGATCTGGCACCGGTCCATGCTGCCGCGAAGCGCCTGCGCGAAGGCGCGACCGATATCCTGATCCTCGGCACGGGCGGCTCCAGCCTCGGTGGCCAGACGCTGGCCCAGCTCGCCGGCTACGGCATTGCCGGCCTGTCGAGCTTCGCGCCCACGCCGCGCGTGCATTTCATCGACAATCTCGATCCTGAGACATTTGCCTCCCTGCTCACGAAACTGCCGCTCAAGTCGACCCGGTTCGTGGCCATCTCCAAATCAGGCGGCACCGGAGAAACCCTGCTGCAGAGCATCGCGGCGATCACCGCGCTGCGCGCCGCCGGTATCCCCGATGGTGAGATTGGCCGGCACTTCCAGGGGCTCTCCGAGCCGGCCAAGCCCGGCAAGCTGCACCCGCTGCGTGCCCTGCTGGAGCCGTTCGGTACGCCCTTCCTCGACCATCATACCGGCGTGGGTGGGCGCTACTCGGTTCTGACCAATTGCGGTCTGCTGCCGGCCGCGATCCTCGGCCTCGATATCGAAGCCCTGCGCAACGGTGCGGCCAAGGCACTTGCTCCCCTGCTGGCGGGTAAGGGCGTCCGCGAGGTCCCGGCTGCGCTGGGTGCGGCCCTGCACCTCGCCGCCATGCGCTCTGGCAAGGGCATCGCAGTGCTGATGCCCTATGCCGACAAGCTCGCCCTGTTGACGCGCTGGTGGGTCCAGCTCTGGGCCGAGAGCCTCGGCAAGGACGGACAGGGCACCCAGCCGGTCGCGGCGCTCGGGCCCGTCGACCAGCATTCGCAGCAGCAGCTCTATCTCGCCGGGCCGAAGGACAAGTTCTTCACCGTTCTGACCCTCAGCACCAAGGGCAGGGGCCCGGGGATCGATGCTGCTCTGGCGAAGAAGATCGGCGAGGACGGTTTCGCCGGCAAGACGATTGGCGATCTCGTCGCGGCGCAGGGCGTCGCCATGATCGATACCTTCGCCAAGAACGGCCGCGCGGTGCGCCGCCTCCATGTCGATCATGTCGACGAGACGGTGCATGGCGAGATCCTGATGCACTTCATGCTGGAAACGATCCTGACGGGCTACGCCATGGGCGTCGATCCGTTCGATCAGCCGGCGGTCGAAGAGGCGAAACTTCTCGCCAAGCGCTATCTTGCCGAAGGGCGCGGCTGACGATTCGGGTTTCCGCGCTCGCTCCCTTTTTGCCGGGCTCAGCATGACCGTTCGCCGTCTCGATCCCATCCTGGTCGATCGCATCGCCGCCGGCGAGGTGATCGAACGGCCGGCTGCTGCCGTGAAGGAGTTGGTCGAGAACGCCATCGATGCCGGTGCGCGCGCGATCGCCGTGACCATTGCGGCCGGCGGCCGCGAGCTGATCCGCGTCGTCGATGACGGCTCCGGCATGTCGCCCGAGGATCTGGCGCTGTCGGTCGAGCGCCACGCCACCTCGAAGCTGCCGGATGGCGATCTCTTCGCGATCCAGTCTCTCGGTTTCCGCGGCGAGGCGCTGCCGTCGATCGGCTCGGTGGCGCGGCTTGCGATCACCACGCGCCGGCGCGAGGCTTCGCAGGGCCACGGCCTCGTCGTCGAGGCTGGCGAGAAGGGCGTGGTTCGTCCGGCCGCTGCTGCGCCCGGCACGCGCATCGAGGTCAGCGATCTCTTCATCTTCACCCCGGCCCGCCTCAAGTTCCTGAAGAGCGATCGGGCGGAGGCGCAGGCCGTCTCCGAGATGTTGCGGCGACATGCCATCGCCCATCCGACCATCCGCTTCTCCCTCGAAGGTGACCATGTCACCGGCTTCGACTGGCCAGCTGAGGCGATCGGCGAGGAAGGGCTGCTGCGCCGGCTGTCGCGGGCGCTCGGCCGTGATTTTCCCGAGAATGCGCTGCGGCTCGACGTGGCGCGCGAGGGCATTCGGGTCACCGGTTTCGCCGGGCTGCCCACCTTCCATCGAGGGACCTCGGCCGGCGTGCATCTGGCGGTCAATGGCCGGCCGGTGCGAGACAAGCTGCTGCTGTCGGCGGTGCGCGGCGCCTATGCCGATGTGGTGCCCTCCGACCGGCACCCGATGCTGTTTCTCGATGTGATCTGCGATCCGCGCTTCGTCGACGTCAACGTCCATCCGGCCAAGAGCGAAGTCCGCTTCCGCGATCCGGCCCTGGTCCGCGGCCTCGTGGTATCCGGCCTGAAGGCCGCCTTGGCCGAGGCCGGGCACCGCGCCACGACGACAGGTGGCGCCCGGACGCTGGAAGCCTTCCGCGCGGTCTTCTCTGGGGCCGGGCAGCAGCCGTCAGTGCAGCGTCCAATGCTGCCGTCCGCACCTGCCTGGGCGTCGCCATCGGCCGGGTTCGGAGAGGCGCGGCAGGCCGATTTCACGGGTTTCGTGACGCCATCGGCCGATGCGCGAGCCCATGTCGCCGAGCCGGCGCAGGATGCCCTCGACCGCCCGCTTGGCGCCGCGCGGGCGCAGGTCCATGAAACCTATATCCTCGCCCAGACACGTGACGGCATGGTCATCGTCGACCAGCACGCGGCGCATGAGCGGTTGGTCTATGAACGGCTGAAGGCCGAGAGGGCCAGGACGGGTATTGCCCGCCAGGCTCTGTTGCTGCCGGAAGTGGTCGAGCTCGATCCGGTCGACGCCGACCGCCTGATCGCTGTCGCCGGTGACCTTGCTTCGCTCGGCCTGACCATCGAATCCTTTGGATCCGGTGCCGTGCTGGTGCGCGAGGCGCCGAGCGCGTTGGCTGGCGGCAATCTGCAGAAGCTGGTTCGCGACGTCGCCGATACGCTCGCCGAGCATGGCGATTCAGGATCGCTCGAACGGCGCCTCGACCATGTGCTGGCGACGATGGCCTGCCACAACTCGGTGCGTGCCGGCCGGCGCCTGCGGCCCGAGGAGATGGATGCGCTCCTGCGCGAGATGGAAGTCACGCCCAATTCCGGCCAGTGCAACCATGGCCGCCCGACCTATGTCGAGCTCAAGCTGAACGATATCGAGAAGCTGTTCGGGCGGCGGTGAAGCCCTCAGGGCGCCCGCAGGATCCAGACCTGGGTTTCACCATAGTCGCGTCGCTCCAGCTCCTCGAAGTCGCCGGGCAGGGCGATCTCGACCCCCGCCGCTTCCTCAAGCACGATCAGCGCACCAGCGGCCAGCCAGCCGCCATCGCGTGCCGAGATGAGCGCCTTCTCGCCAAGATTCTTGCGATAGGGCGGATCGCAAAAGACGAGCTGGAAAGGCGCCATCGGCCCGATCGGGCCGAGCTTGGTCGCATCGCGGCGGAAGATACGGCTCAGGCCGGCGAGCCCGAGCGTCATCTGGTTCTCGCGGATCAGGCCGCGTGCCTCGGTGCCGTCATCGACCAGCAGTGCAAAGCCGGCACCGCGCGAGAGCGCTTCGAACGCCATCGCGCCGGTTCCGGCGAAGAGATCGAGCACGCGCGCGCCCTCGACCACGTCGTCATAGGCATGGGCGAGCACGTTGAAGAGCGATTCGCGCAACCGGTCGGAGGTCGGGCGGATCGTGCCGATACCCGGCTTGGGGCCGGCCAGGGGCCGGCCGCCGAAGCGGCCGCCGACGATTCTCATCAGGCGCTACTCTCAGTCACGCTTGCCGCGGCCGCCGCCACCGGGCCGCGGTCCCTTGCCGCCGGGCTTACCGCCAAAGGGACGTCCGCCGCCGGGCTTGCCGCCAGCGCCGCGCCCGTGCGGGCGGTCGCCGGACGGTCTGCCGCCGCTTGGCCTGTCGCCGAAGCTGCGACCGCGCGGACGGTCATCGCCCTGACGCTCGGCAAAAGGTCGGGCGGGTCGCTCGCGTCCCTCACGAAGGGCGCGCTCAGGGCGTTCGCCGCGTGGCGCGCGCTCCTGCCATGGACGCTCGTCGCTGCGATCCTGTCCGCCGGCCCCCTCATCGCGTGGACGGCGCTGAGGCCGGTCACCAAGGCCGCGGGGTGACGCGCCGCGCTCCTGCGGGCGCGCTCCGCGGGCTCCCGGCCCGGTACGCTCGGCACGAGCCGGGCGGGCGGGCGCTTCTTCTCGTGCCGGCGCGCTGACGCGCTCGACCAGCACGCGGCGTCCCTTCGGATCGGCAATCGCCTTGTCGCGTTTGCGTTCGATCTGGCCGGTCGCCTCGCGGGCCTGCCGCGCCTCCTTCGGATCGGCGCCACGCCTTGGGGCCGAGCGGCGCTCACGTTGCGGCTCGGCCTCCTCATCGCGCCAGACGGTGCGCTTCCAAGGCTTCTCGCTGCGGGTGTCCTGCGAAACCGGACGTCCACTGCCGCGCGCCCCACGCTCCTCGCCACCCTCGCGGCGGCGCGGGCGATCCTCGCCCGCAGGCGCGCGCTTGGGCGCCGCCGGCAGCTCATCGCGGCGCGGTGCCTCGAAATCGACGCCGGCCTTGGCCATTAGCTCTTCGCCGAGCTGGTCCTTGATCACGCGGGAGCGGATCTCGTCGATCTCACCCTCCGGCAGATCGCCGAGCTGGAACGGCCCGAAGGAGACCCGGATCAGCCGGTTCACGGCAAGGCCGAGATGCTCGAGGACGGTCTTGACCTCGCGGTTCTTGCCCTCTCTCAGGTCGACCACGAGCCAGGTGTTCGAGCCCTGCTCGCGTTCGAAACGTGCCAGGACGGGCCCGTAGCTGATGCCGTCGATGGTGACGCCATCGCGCAGTGTGTCGAGCTTGTCCTGCGTGATGCTGCCGAAGGCGCGCACACGATAGCGCCGGAGCCAGCCGGTTTCCGGCAGCTCGAGCACGCGTGCCAGTCCGCCGTCATTGGTCAGCAGCAGCAACCCCTCGGTGTTGATGTCGAGGCGGCCGATCGAGAGAACGCGCGGCAGGTCCTCGGGCAGGGCCTCGAATACGGTCGGGCGGCCTTCGGGATCATGGTTCGTCGTCACCAGCCCGCGCGGCTTGTGATAGAGCCAGAGCCGAGTGCGCTCGCGCGCCGGCAATGGCTCGCCATCGACGAGGATCACGTCGCTCGGTCCGACATCGAGTGCCGGGCTTTCGATCACCTTGCCGTTCACGCTGACGCGGCCTTCGGCGATCATCGCCTCGCAATCGCGGCGCGAGGCGACGCCGGCGCGCGCCATCACCTTGGCGATGCGCTCCGGCTCGATCGAGGGCAGGAGGACTGCGCCCGGTGCCTGGGGCTCGGCATCCTCGCGGCGCGGACGATGAGCCCGGTCGTCGCCGCGCGGACGGTCGTGCCGCTCGGCGCGTGGCCTGTCGAAGCGCGGTGCGCCAGCATCCCGGTCGCCGAAGCTCCTGCCGCGGGGGGCCGCACCTTCGCGGGGCGGACGGCTCGTGCTGCGCTCGCCCTCGGAGCGGGCTCGGAACGGCCTTTCACCACCCTCGCGCGGTGGGCGCGGCGCGTCGTCGCGTCGGCCAGCCGGCTTGTCGAAGCGCCGGGCGGGGCGTTCGCCGCCTTCGGATGTCCTGTGTGAAGGGCGATCATCTCCCGAGCGACCACGAAACGGGGCGCGTTCGCCTTCGGTCCTGCTGCGGAACGGTCTTTCGCCGCCCTCGCGCGGCGGGCGCGGGGCGTCGTCGCGTCGGCCGGCCGGCTTGTCGAAGCGCCGGGCGGGGCGTTCGCCGCCTTCGGATGTCCTGTGCGAAGGGCGATCATCTCCCGAACGCGCACGAAACGGAGCGCGTTCGCCCTCGGTCCTGCTGCGGAACGGCCGTTCGCCGCCCTCGCGCGGCGGGCGCGGTGCGCCGTCACGCTGGCCTGCGGGCCTGTCGAAGCGACGGGCGGGGCGTTCGCCCTCGCTCCCGGCATCGCGGCGCGGCCTGTCATCGCCCGAACGGCCACGGAATGGCGGGCGATCTCCGCCCGAAGGTGGGCGGCCGCGTGACGGGCCACGGCCTTTGCCGTCGCCTCCGCCAAACCCGCCGCCTTTGCCGCCAGCTCCACCGCCCTTGCGTGGACCACGGCTTTTCTGGTTGTTGTCGTCGCTCATCATCGCTCCTGCACAGCCGGCGCTTGTAGCAGAGCGTATCATGCCTCGCGAGCGCCAAAGCAGAGGTTTCATGCTGCAATCGAAGCGTGCCGAGCTGGAGGGGATGGATCTCGCCCTCGCGGAGGCCCGGGCGGCAGGTGCCAGGGGCGAGGTGCCGGTCGGAGCCGTGGTCGTCAGGGACGGAACCATCCTGGCCAGTGCCGGCAACCGCACGCTCGAGCTGAAGGATCCGACCGCACACGCCGAGATGCTGGCCTTGCGGCGCGCCTGCGAAGAAATCGGCAGCGAACGGCTGATCGGCTGCGATCTCTACGTCACGCTCGAACCCTGCCCGATGTGCGCTGCCGCGATCTCCTTCGCCCGGATCAGGCGACTCTATTTCGGCGCCTCCGATCCCAAGGGAGGCGCGGTCGAGAACGGTGTCAGGCTTTATGCCAGCCCGACATGCCACCATGCGCCGGATGTCTATGGCGGCATCGCTGAAAGCGAGGCGGCGGATCTGTTGCGCGGGTTCTTCAAGGCGCGGCGTTAGGGGGGATTATGCGCCCGTCCCGCCCTGGGGATTGCGGATGCATCCAGCGTCGCTACGGTTCCGCTCCCGACAGATGAACATCGCGAGGCGCAATGTCCTTTCAGGCCTATCTCGACACCATCAAGCAGAAAACCGGCAAGGGGCCTGAGGAGCTGCAGGCGCTTGCCGACGCGAAGGGCCTCTCGGAAGCGGGCAGGCTCAGGCCGGGCGTCAAGGCAGGGCAGGTCGTGGATTGGCTGAAATCGGATTTCGATCTCGGCCATGGCCACGCCATGGCGATCTATGCCCTGCTCACGGGCAAGAAGAAGCCGGGTGATTGAGCTAACGCGCTGCTTCCGCAATCAGCCAGTCGCGAACCGCGTGCACAAGCGCCTCCTTGGAGCGGCTCGGCAGGGTCACCACGGAATACGTCAGTCCCTGTAGCGTTGGGCCGAATGGCTGGATGAGCCGGCCTGCATCGAGTTCCTCCCTCACGAGCGCCAGGCTGAGCAGCGCCGCTCCTTGGCCGGCGACTGCAGCCTGGATCGCCTGGCTTTCATCGGTGAAGCGCAAGGCCGATTTCGCATCGGGCCGCATATCTGTCCGCTCGAACCAGATCGGCCAGGTCGGATGATCGGGATCTGCGCTGCGCCATTCGAAATGGATGAGCGGCACCTTCGCGAGATCGGCGGGCTGGTGGACGTCCAGCACCGGATTGACCACCGGGGCGAACCGGTCTGCGATGAGTTGGCGCGCGTCGAGATTGGGATAGCTGCCATGGCCATATCGGATCGCCAGGTCGACCTGGCCCGAGTGCAGATCGACAACATCGTCTGATGCGTGCAGCCGCAGATCGATGCCGGGGTGGGCTTTCTGGAAGCCGGCGACGCGCGGCACCAGCCATTTCGCAGAGAAGGCTACGGTCGCCGAGATCGTGATGACCGGCCGTTTCCGCTCTGACCGAATGCGCTCGATCGCTGCGGCGAAGGCGTCGAAGCCATCGCGCAGCACGAGATAGAGCGCCCGGCCTTGTTCGGTCAGACTGACACGCCGCGTCTGGCGGTCGAACAGGCGCACATCGAGGTGCTCCTCGAGCGTCCGGATCTGGTGGCTGACCGCAGTGGCCGTGACCAGCAGCTCGGAGGCGGCTCGTTTGAAGCTGCCATGACGCGCCGCAGCTTCGAATGCCCGCAGCGAGGATAAGGGCGGCAGGCGTCGCATCACGGAGGTCCAATGATTGAGCTCACAACTTGCCTGATTATGAGTGAGTTTGATTCAGTTATCGAGTGAGGATTTCGCGTTTGTTGTCCTTGGCGTGAACGCACACATTCATCTCATCGCCGGACGGGCACACCGATTGGATGAATGAAATTCATCTCGCGACGCGGCCAGTCCATTCACAGATGAGATGAAAAGATGTTCGAGCAAGTTGTCACGCGGCCCGACCCCTACGAGCCGTATCTGTTGTCGCAGGCCATCAAGGTCGGCAACCTTCTCTTCGTATCGGGCCAGGCCGGCTATGATGACGAGGGCAAGGTCGTGGAGGGCGGATTCCTAGCCCAGGGCGAGCAGGCCTTCTCCAATTTGCGGCGTGCCCTCGAAGCGGGCGGTGCCAGCCTGAAGGATGTCGTCAAGGTGACGATTTTCGTCACCGACATGCAGGCTCAGTTCAAGGACGTGGTCGAGCTTCGCCGCAGGTTCTGGAGCGCGCCTTATCCCGCCGACACGATCGCTGAGGTCAAGGGCCTCTACGATTCCAGGGTGATGATCGAGATCGAGGCGATTGCGGCAGTGCCAGGGGAGGGCCGGTAAGATGACTGGCAACCCCGCTTCCGGCCTGCCTCGCCAGAGGGCGGAGGAGAGTCTCTTCTCCCCCGTCCGGATCGGCAGGCTCGCTCTATCCAACCGGCTTGTCGTTGCGCCCATGACGCGCGTGAGCGCAACCGTCGATGGCCGTGCCACCGAAGGTATGGCCGCCTATTACCGTTCATTCGCGGAAGGCGGCTTCGGCCTGATCGTGACGGAGGGCATCTACACCGACAAGGCATTCTCACAGGGCTACCAGTACCAGCCCGGCCTCGCTGATGCCGAACAGGTCGAGGCGTGGCGACAGGTCGTCAGCACTGTTCACGAAGCAGGCGGGCGGATCGTTGCGCAGTTGATGCACGCTGGGGCCCTGGCGCAAGGCAACATCCATCGGGACCATAGCATCGGCCCTTCCGCCCTGCGTCCCAAGGGCGAGCAAATGGCGTTCTATCGCGGCAATGGCCCCTACCGTATTCCTCGTGCGATGTCGGAGGCGGATCTCGGTGAAGCGGTGGCAGGCTTTGCCAGCGCGGCCGCGCTCGCGAGGGAGGCTGGCTTCGACGGTGTCGAGATCCACGGAGCCAACGGCTACCTCCTCGACCAGTTCCTGACCGAGGGCATCAATCGGCGCGAGGATCGCTATGGAGGGAGCATTGCGGGCCGCCTTCAGCTCCTCGTCGAAGTTGCCGAAGCCGTTCGCTCGGCCGTGGGAATGGATCATGTCGTCGGCATGCGAATCTCGCAGGCCAAGGTGAATGACTTCCTCCACAAATGGGTCGGAGGTGTCCGCGAAGCGGAGGTGGTGTTCAGCGCATTGGGCACGCTTCCCCTCGACTACATCCATACGACCGAATTCGAGGGGTGGCGCCCGGCCTTCGGCGATACCGGGCCAAGTCTGGCGGCCTTGGCGCGGATGCATGCCCGGCTTCCGGTTCTGGCGAATGGGTCGCTGCACGATCCGCAACGCGCTGCGGCCATGATCGAGGGCGACGAGGCGGACTTCGTGTCGCTCGGGCGTGGCGCGCTGACCCATGCCGACTGGCCGACGCGTTTCCGCGAGGGGCGGGCGCTGGAGCCGTTCGACAAATGCATCCTGTCGCCGATCGCGGATCTGGCGAACGCCGAACGGCGCCGTTCAGCGCTGCTCGACATTGCAAGCTGAGGGCGCGCCCAAACGAATTGGCGCCGTACCCCCAAGGTGCTGGCAGGACGTTCAGGCGAGCGTCCTGATCACCAGATAGCATCCCAGCATCAGCAGCCCCGCGAAGAAGCTGAGCTTGAAGGTGGCCGCGGAGATGCGCGTGCGGATCGCCTGGCCGACCGACATGCCGGCAAGCGCAGGCAGCAGCGCCAGCAGCGAGGATTGCGCCACGCCGACATCCAGGGCGCCTGCTCCGATCAGGCCGACCGACAAGGCCAGCGTCGAAATGATGAAGGAGACGCCCAGCGCCTGCACCAGCTCGTCCTTGTCCAGGCCGAGCGCCTGCAGATAGGGCACGGCCGGCAATACGAAGACACCGGTCGCAGCGGTGGCGATGCCCGTCGTGATGCCGATGACGGGGCCGAGCCAACCCTCAGCACTGGAAGGGACGCGCAGCTTCGCCGCCTTCAGCCCGACCAGTGCATAGAGCACCAGCGCACAGCCGAGCCAGAAGGTGGCCGAGCCGCCCTTGCTCTGTTGCAGCAACCCGGCGCCCGCCCATGTCCCCGCGCAGATGCCGGCAAGCATCGGCCAGAGCCTGATCATGATCGCCTTCAGCCCCGGGCCGGTTGCGACCTGCCAGCTGTTGGTGACGATATTGGGCACGACGAGCAACGCCGCGGCCTGCGCCGGTGCCATCACCACGCCGAGGATGCCGACTGCGATGGTCGGGAGGCCGAGCCCTATGACGCCCTTGACGAAGCCGGCCAGAAGAAAGGTGGCGGCGATGAAGAGGATGAGATCTGCGTTTTCCATGAGGCTGTTTGTGGCAGTGTCGATGCGGACTGTCGCGCCCGAACGCTACGGTGGGGACCGTACTGTTCCAGGTTGCCTCGGCTGAGCAAGGGAGCAAGATGGCTGCATGAGCACGCATGGCCCCTATCTCGCCGAGATCGCCTATCTGATGGGGGATCCAGCCCGCGCCAACATGCTGCACGCCCTGATGGACGGGCGCGCGCTGACCGCCAAGGAACTCGCCTATATTGCCGGCGTCGCGCCGCAGACGGCGAGCGGCCATCTCGCCCGCCTGATGGCGGGCGGCCTGCTCGCGGTCGCCGTCCAGGGGCGCCACCGCTATTACAGGCTCGCCGGGCCTGAGGTCGCGACGGCGCTCGAAGGGCTGATGGTCCTCGCCGGAAGCCAGCCCTCCAGTCGCCGCTTGCCGTCCCGGGTCGGCGCCGACCTCAGCCGGGCCCGCACCTGCTACGATCATTTCGCCGGGCGCCTCGGCATCGGCCTGCATGATGCGCTGGTCGCGGGCGGGCACCTGACGGTTGCCGATGGCGGCTACGGCCTGGCGACGTCGGGGGAAGGCGTTTTCGCGGCGCTCGGCATCGACATCGCTCAGGCGGCCAGGAGCCGGCGCGCGTCGTTGCGCCCATGCCTCGACTGGAGCGAGCGCCGTCCGCATTTGGCGGGAAGCCTAGCCGCAGCCCTCGCATGCCGCTGCTTCGAGACGGGCTGGGTCCTGCGCAAGAAGGACAGTCGTGCCGTGATCCTGACCGATGAGGGGCGTGACGCGTTGATCTCGGTATTGCCGGGTTTTCGCTGCGACGAACCGGACGCGCTCAGCCCTGCCGGAGTGCCTGAGACAGCCTTCGCTTGACCTCGTCCTTGAGCGGCTCGGAGGCGTCGAGGATGGCTTGCGCTCGGAAGAAGTCGAGCCCGCCATAGCCGTCGATGCCGGCCCTGATCAGGATATCTGGCGGGTGGCGCTCGATCATGCGCTGCACGATGGTGCGCGTCAGGATCTGCGATACGCCGACCATCGCTTCGAGCGGCTCAGGCACGCGCGTGTCGCTGATCGTTGCCGGTGCGCTGGTGTCGACCGCCATGACGATGCGCCCCGGCGCCAGCAACCTGTCATAGGGCAGGGGGTTGATCGCTCCGCCATCGATCAGCACACGGCCGCCGAGCACCACCGGGCGTACGAGACCCGGAATAGCCAGCGAGGCGGCGACGGCCGGCGTCAGCGGCCCGCTCGTCAACGAGACCTCTGCATGGAGATGGTAGTCGGTCGCAATCGCGGCGAAGGGAAATCTGAGCTCCTCGAACCGGTCGGGCACGGCTTGCGGCCAGAACAGGTCGAGCAGCCGCTCGCCGTCGATCAGCACGGGATTGCCGAGCCCGCGCATGAGATCGGTGAATTTGCCGACGCGGGCGTCGAGCAGCCGCGCGATCACCTTGGCCCGGTCACGGAATGTCAGTGACACATGCTCCCGCAGCTCGCTGCCAGAGAGGCCGGCCGCATAGGCCGCGCCGATGATCGCCCCGACCGAGCAACCGACGATGAGGCCGGGCCTCACGCCGAGTTCGTCCAGCGCCTCCAGTACCGCGATATGGCTCAGGCCCCGTGCCCCTCCGGCCCCAAGCACGAGCGCGAGCCTGGGCTCGGCGCTGTCGGATCGTTGCTCGGCAGGCGTCGTGGAGCTTGGCATGGTGCGATGCTGCGGCCTGAACCCTGCTCAGGCAACCGAGCCAGCAAGGAACGGCTTCAAGGCCTCCAGCGTTGCTGCAGGGTTTTCCTCCGGCAGGAAATGGCCGCTGACGATCGCTTTCCCCTCGGCCTTGGGCGCGAAGGTCGAGCGCCAGATCGCGAGCGGGCTTTCGCCCTTGGCCGGTATTCCGGCTTCGCCCCAGAGTGCCAGCACCGGGCAGAGGATGGTCTTTCCCGCCGCGAGATCGGCCCTGTCCTGGGCGAGATCCGTGGTGGCGCCGGCGCGATAGTCCTCGCAGGCCGCATGGATGCGATGCGGGTCGTCGAATGATTCCCCATAGGATCGGAGCGCGAGCGGGTTGAATACGTCGAGCGCCTTGGCCCGTGTCCAGCTCGCGATCGTATGATCGAGCCAGGCCTGGGGATTGGCCTTGATCAGGTTTTCCGGCACGGGTTCGGGCTGGGCCAGGAAGGTCCAGTGATAAACCTGCATGGCGCGGGCGGCGTCCATGCCGTCCCACATCGAGAGCGTCGGCAGGATGTCGAGCACGGCGAGCCGCTCGACCCTGCCGGGATGGTCGAGGGCGAGGCGATAGGCGACACGCGCGCCGCGGTCATGGCCGATCACGGCAAAGCGGATATGGCCGAGCGCTTCCATGACGGCGACGACGTCCTCGCCCATGGCGCGCTTGGTGTAGGTCTCCTTGCCGCCATCGCCATGGGGAGCCGCCGACCAGCCATAGCCGCGCAGGTCCAAGCAGACGACGCGATGGGTCTTCGCCAGTTCGGGCGCGATCTTGTGCCATTCGGCGTGGGTCTGCGGGAAACCGTGGATGAGCACGAGCGGCGGCCCTTCACCGCCGGAGCGCGCAAAGATCTTGCCGACAGGCCCGTCGACCCAATGGGCCGTGAAGCCGGGAAAGAGTGAATCGAGATTGCTCATGGAGGAGCGCTCCTGGCGTAACCGCTGGCCTGATATCAGTCTGGCTGAAATCCTAACCCTCGACGAGCGCGGATGTTCAGCCTTCCTGCTCCCGTTTGACCGCCTGCCATCCGATGTCGCGGCGGCAGAACCCCTCCGGCCAGTCGATCGCGTCGACGGCGGCATAGGCGCGTTGCTGGGCCTCGCTGACAGTCTTGCCGAGGCCGACGACATTGAGCACGCGACCACCATCGGCAACGATGTCGGTCCCGGACTGCTTCGTCCCGGCATGGAAGACGAGGACATTGTCCATAGCCTCGGTCTTCTCGATGCCGCGAATGATGCTGCCCTTCTCGGGCGTGGCGGGATAACCCCGCGCCGCCAGAACGACGGTCAGCGCGGCTTCGTCCAGCCAGCGCAGGTCGAACGAGCTGAGCACACCGTCGCAGGCGGCGAGGAAGGCCGGCACGATATCGCTCTTCAGGCGCGGCATCAGCACCTCGCATTCCGGGTCGCCGAAGCGGACATTGTACTCGATCAGCTTCGGCCCCTGCGCCGTGATCATCAATCCGGCGAAAAGCACGCCCTTGAATGGCGCGCCGCGCTTCTGCATTCCGGCGAGCGTTGGTGCGATGATCTCCGCCATGACCCGGTCTTCCAGGGCCTTGGTCATCACCGGGGCGGGCGAATAGGCGCCCATGCCGCCGGTATTCGGGCCGGTATCGCCGTCGCCGACGCGCTTATGGTCCTGGGCCGAGGCAAGCGGCAGGGCATGGCTGCCGTCGCAGAGTGCGAAGAAACTCGCCTCCTCGCCGATCATCCATTCCTCGATCACCACCTCGGCGCCTGCTGCGCCGAAGCCGCCCGAGAACATCATCTCGATGGCGACATCGGCCTCGTCGAGGGTCTGTGCCATCACCACGCCCTTGCCGGCGGCGAGTCCGTCGGCCTTGATCACGATCGGCGCGCCCTGAGCCCTGACATAGGCCTTGGCCGATGCTGCATCTCCGAAGCGTCCGAAGGCGGCCGTCGGGATGTTGAACTCGGCACAGAGTTCCTTGGTGAAGCCTTTCGAGCCCTCGAGCTGGGCTGCCGTCTTCGAGGGGCCGAAGGTCTTGATGCCGGCCGCGACGAGATCATCGGCGATGCCGGCGACGAGCGGCCCTTCCGGCCCGACCACGACGAAGTCGACCTTCTCCCGCTTGCAGTAGGCGACGACTGCGGCGTGATCGGCGATGTCGAGCGCGACGTTCTCGCCGCATCGCGCGGTGCCAGGATTGCCGGGCGCGACAAGGAGCCGGTCGCAGAGCGGCGAGCCGGATATCGCCCAGGCGAGCGCATGTTCGCGTCCGCCGGAACCGATCAGAAGGATGTTCATCGCGCCGTCTCCGCTTGCTCCGCGCGCAATAGCCTTCGCAGCGGCGCGGGGCAACGCTTCTGCTCCGTCGCTGCGACCGTTATGGTCGCGCAATGGATATCGAATCGCCCGACACCAAGCCCTCCAATGCGCCGGAATGGTCGGTTTCCGACCTGTCTGGTGCGCTCAAACGCACGCTGGAGGACGCCTTCGGCTTTGTCAGGGTGCGTGGCGAGATTTCGGGCTATCGCGGCCCGGTCGCCTCGGGCCATGTCTATTTCTCGCTCAAGGACCAGAACGCCAAGATCGACGCGGTGATCTGGAAGGGCGTCTTCGGGCGGTTGAAGACACGGCCTCAGGAAGGGCTGGAGGTCATCGCCACCGGCAAGATCACGACCTTCCCCGGCAAATCGAGCTACCAGATCGTCATCGATTCGCTCGAGCCGGCCGGTGTCGGCGCGCTGATGGCGTGGCTTGAGGAGCGTCGCAAGAGGCTCGCTGCCGAAGGCCTGTTCGACGAGGGGCGCAAGCAGCTCATTCCCTATCTGCCGCGCGTCGTCGGCGTGGTGACCTCGCCGACCGGTGCTGTCATCCGCGACATCCTGCACCGTCTCGAGGACCGCTTTCCTCGCCATGTCCTGGTCTGGCCGGTCCGCGTCCAGGGCGAGACCAGTGCGGCCGAGGTGGCGGCCGCCATTGCCGGTTTCAACGCATTGCCGGAAGGCGGACGAATCCCGCGCCCCGACGTGATCATCGTCGCGCGCGGTGGCGGTTCGCTCGAGGATCTGATGGGCTTCAACGAGGAGGTCGTGGTGCGCGCCGCTGCCGCCTCGCTGATCCCGCTCGTCTCGGCAGTCGGCCACGAAACCGACTGGACCCTGATCGACCACGCCGCCGACCTGCGTGCGCCGACTCCGACCGGCGCCGCCGAGAAGGTCGTGCCGGTCCGCGCCGATCTGATGGCGCTGATCGCCGATCTCTCCCGTCGGCAGGCGGGGGCGATGCGCCGTCTCTCGGATCGCCGTCGCAGCGATCTGCGTGCGCTTGCGCGGGCCTTGCCGGGGCCGGAGGCTGTCCTTTCCGGCCCGCGGCAGCGGCTCGATCTGGCCGCGGCGCGTCTTGCACCGGCATTGGCGCGCAACGCGCGGGCTTACGAGCAACGGCTTGCAGCTTTGTCGCAGAGGCTCGTGCGGCAATCTCCGTCGGTCCGGCTCGCGACCTATGTGGCAAGGCTTGATGGGCTCTCAAGCCGCTTGCGGGCCGGGCGTGACGCCTTGCTGAGGGCGGAACGGCTGCGCCTCCAACGGGCACATGAGCGCACCGACGAGCTGTCGCTGAGGGCGAACCGCGCCTTTGTCCAAGGTCTGGGGCGCCGTCGCGACAGGCTTGAATCGGCCTGGAGCCTGGTCCGCTCGCTCGGCCCCCAGGCTGTCCTGGCGCGTGGCTATGCGCTGGTGCGCGATCGTTCGGGAGCGCTCATTCGCGGCGTGGAGCAGGCAAAGCCCGGCCTGGCGCTCAGCGTTCAGGTCAGCGACGGCAGCTTCGATGTCACCGTCACCGCGGGCGGGGAAGGGCTGTCGCCACGGCCGGCTCGTGCGCCGCGCCGGGACGTTCCGCGCAGCGGGCAGGGCGACCTCTTCTAGCTGAGCGCGGTACGGGGTCGCTCAACGCCCCATCAGGAAGCTCTTGACGCGTTTGATCGCGTCATCGCGGGCTTCAGGATGTGTCCCCACCGTGACCTTGCCGGTTCCGGTCGCGGAATAGGCCACGTCGCTGCGCTCCTTCACCTCGAGGCGAGGGTGATCGAAATCATGCAGCGCGCCGGGATAAAGCACGAGTTCGATGGCTTCGCCGCGCGCCCGTGCCGCTTTGGCGAGATGGTCGCAGGGCGCTGGCGGCGTCCAGTCGTCCGCATCACCCATCAGGATGAGGGTCGGCAGCCTGGCCGAAAAGCTCGCGGACTCCGATTGGAAGCGGCAGCCCGGATAGAAGGCGATGGCGCGTGCGAAATCGGGTTGGCCGTCGGCCGGGCGCCTGTCCTTGCGGATCGCGGTCAGGACGGTGGAGCCGCCACCGGACCAGCCGAGCAGGGAGATTTCCTTGTCGCGCACATCATCGCGAGCCTGCAGCCATTGCCGTGATGCTGCCGCGTCGGCGACGCGCTCACGGCTCGCCCGAACCGTCAGTTCCTTGACGCCGCATTGTGAACCGAGCCTGCGCGAGCCGTAGCTGTCCGGCATCAGCACGACGTAGCCAGCGGCAGCCAGCCGCTCGCCCCAGTCCGAATGCCGGGCGGACAATTTGCCATTGTCGCGCCACAGGCCGCCGCAACCATGCAGGGCGACCACGGCCGGGAATGGCCCTGGACCGTTCGGGCGGTACAGCACACCGTCCAGCTGTCCTTCCTCGACCGGGATACGAACGCGCTCATAGCCGCCCGCAAACGCGGGCGCGCACCAAAGCAGCGCGAGGCCTGTAAGGGCCATGACGTGTCGGACGAGACTGGACATCATCGGCAGGAACGCTATCACAGCTCCGAGTTATCGGATAATTCATTCCCTGAGCAACGGTTTTCGATCTTACAGATGAACATCAGCGAGCGTCCTCCCGTGCCGGGACCCGAAGCTGCCGTCGACTATGGTCACGGCGAATTCCGCGTGGTGCGCCCCGGCGCCTTCGTGCGCTGCGCCGTGACCGGCGCCCCGATCAAGCTCGACGATCTGCGTTACTGGTCGGTCGAGTGGCAGGAAGCCTATGTCTCTCCGGAGGCGGTGCTGTTGCGGCTGCGCCGCGCCGGGCGTGCCTGAGAGCCCGCCTTCACGCCATCGAGCAGGTGGGTGATCTCGATCGGTTCATCGAAGACGAGCGAGACCGGGACCGCCAGCAGGCGGTGCTGCTCCGCAAACGGCCAGAGTGCGGCGAGCTTTGTCATGTCCTTTTCGGTGGTCGCCACCAGGCAATCCTGCGCCCCTGCCTCGCGGATGATCTTGGCCACGTCCTCGGCCGTGTAGGCGTGGTGATCGCCGAAGGCATGTTCGGCGCGAATCTCGGCGCCGGCCTCGCGCAGGGTCGCGCTGAATTTCTCCGGCCGCCCGATCCCTGAGACGGCCAGGACGGCCTGACCACGAAGTCTGTCGGCAATCCCGGCCGACAGCGCAAGCCGCCCGCGCAGAACCGGCTTGCCGGCCTCCTGGGCCGCGGCGGCGACCCTGGCCCCCGCCTCGCCCGGGCCGATCACCAGGATCGCATCGGTCATCGCCAACTGCTCAGCCAGCGGCGCCCGCAACGGGCCGGCTGGCAGGCATAGACCGTTGCCGATCCCGCTCGCGCCATCGACGACGGCCAACCGCAGCTGTTTGGTGAGCGAGGGGTTCTGCAGCCCGTCATCCATGATGATCAGGCTTGCGCCGAACGCTTTCGCGAAGGCAGCTCCGGCCGGCCGATCGCGGGCTACCACGGTGCGGGCGGCAGAGGCCATCAGCACGGCCTCATCCCCGACGCCGTTGGCATCATGGTGACGCCTGTCCACTTCGACAGGCCCGGCGAGCCGTCCGCCATAGCCCCGCATCAGGACGAAGGGCGTTTCTCCGCGGGCGGTCGCAAGCGCGGCGAGGGCGATCGCCGTCGGCGTCTTGCCGGCGCCGCCAGCGATGAAATTCCCGACGCAGATCACCGGGATGCCTGCATCGGTACCGGTCTGGCGCATGCGGCGCGCGGTAAGCGCGCCGTAGAGAGAGCCGATCGGTTGCAGCAGCCGGGCAAGAAGGCTCGGCCGATTCTGCCACCAGAACGCCGGTGCGCGCATCAGCTGTCGATCTCGCGCTGGCCCAGAGCGACGCGCATCAAGAGCGGTTCGATGGCCTGTTCCGTGCGGCTCAGTGCGCCGCCGAGCTGTTTGCTGGTTTGCCCCGCCGCGCGCGCTGCCTGCCGTGCGGCTGCCGGGTCGCTGAGCCAGCGATGCACCGCGCCTGCGAGCGCCTGCACGTCGGGAACTTCACGCGCACCGCCGCCTTGATCGAAAGCGGCGAAGATCTCGGCGTTGTTGTGGACATACGGCCCGTGCACCAGGGCGCAGCCGAGCTTGGCGGGCTCGATCGGATTATGTCCGCCGATCATCGGCACGAGCGAACCGCCAAGGAAGGCCACTTGCGAGAGCCGATAGAAAAGGCCGAGCTCGTTGACCGTGTCGGCGATGTAGAGCTCGATATCGGGGTCCGGCATCTCTCCAGCCGCGCGCCGCGCGACGGCGACACCGTTGGCCCGGGCGAGATCCTCGATCTCCTGGCCGCGCTGAGGGTGCCGCGGAGCGATGATCGTGAGTAGCTTCGGCACATGCGGCTTGATGCCGAGATGGGCCGACAGGATCTGCTCCTCCTCGCCCGGATGCGTGCTGGCGGCGATCCAGATCGGCCGGCCGGCCGTCAGCCCATCGAGAATCGCGAGCGTGTTCGGGTCGGCCGGGGGAGCCGCGACATCGAATTTCAGATTGCCGGCGATGCTAACACGTGGCGCGCCGAGCTGGGCAAGACGCTCACCGTCGCCCTGCGACTGGGCAAGGCAGGAATCGAAGCTGGAGAGCAGGTAGCGTGAGGTTCTGGGCGCCCTGTACCAGCGCTTGAAGGAGCGCTCCGACATCCGGGCATTGACCAGCACGAGCGGAATATCCCGCTTGCGTGCCTCGATCACCATATTGGGCCAGATTTCGGATTCGCAGATCAGGCCCATGGCCGGCTGCCAATAGTCCAGGAAGCGGCGCATGTAGCGCGGCACGTCAAGCGGCAGGTACTGGTGGATGGCGCCGGCTGGCAAACGCGCTGCAAGCAGGCGCGCCGAGGTCACGGTGCCGGAGGTCACGAGAACGGCCAGCCCGCGCCGCTGCAGGCGCTCGATCAGGGGGAGCAGCGTCACCGTCTCGCCGACGCTGGCGCCATGCAGCCAGATCAGCGTCTGGTCGGGCCGTTGGACGCCGGGATAGCCGCGGCGCTCGGCGAAGCGTGTCGGATCTTCCTTGCCGCGGCGACGGCGCCAGACCAGCAGGCCTGCAGCGGCCGGCTCGAACAGCGCAGTCGCCATGCGGTAGGCTCTGAGGAAGGGGCCCTTGCCGCTCATGCCGCTTTGGCTCCTGTTGCAGCGCGGAGCCCCGCGCCGGGGTCGCGGGAACCGACCAGCTCATAGGCGCGGGCATGGACCGCGTCGAGCCCGGCCTGGAGCGCGAGACGGGCGGCTTCGCTCGTGGCCTCGTCGGCATCGCGCGCGATCCGGATCGGATCGCCGACCACGATCGCGCAGCGGCCGAAGGGCAGGCCGATCGAGGCGCGGTCCCAGCTGTTGAAGTCGACGCGCCGGCTCGTCACCACGGCAACGGGATGGACCGGGCGACCCGATGCCTTGGCCAGCGCGATGATGCCGGGCCCCGCGACGCGGGCGCGCTTGGGAATGTCGGCCGTGAGCACCATGGTGTCGCCGGCGGCCAGGCGTCGAACCATGGCAAGGAACGCGCTCGCACCACCCTTCTCGCGGACCTTGCGGCCGAGCGCCCCTGAGCCGCGAATGGCGCCGATGCCGAGTTCGCGCAGCGCCACGGCGTTGAATCCGCCATCGCCGTGGCGGGAAACCAGCGAGCAGGCGGGCATCCAATCCGGCCGTGCGAAGGGGATCATGATGTGCTGGCCGTGCCACATCGCGATGATCAGCGGCAGCTCCGGCCGGATATGATCATAGATGTCGGCCGGTTCGACAACGGTTCGGCTGGTGCGGCGGACGAGTTTGAGATAGCCGGCCAGCAGCCGGCCGAGCGTCTCTTGCGCCACACGCGTCTTGAGGATGGAAAAGCCCATGAACTCCGCTTCCGAACCGCTGAATGCCTGTCCCGCAGCTCAGGACTTCGCGGTTTCGGGATCGAGCAGGCGATGCAGGTGCACGACGAAGTAGCGCATCTGGGCCTGGTCGACGGTCGCCTGTGCCTTGGCCTTCCAGGCCGCATGGGCGCTCGCATAGTTCGGGTAGATGCCGACGATGTCGAGCTTCGACAGGTCCTTGAAGGTGATGCCGTCAAGGGAGCTCAGCTCGCCGCCGAAGACGAGATGAAGAAGCTGCTTCTGGTCGGTGTCCGCGTTCATTGGTCTCTCCAGCGGGAATGAGGCTCTGCCGCGGCACCAGATAAGCTATCCGCGCGAGCGGTGCGAGTGCCGATTGAGCGAGGTCGAATTTGTCCGAGCCTGCTGGCCTTCATGCGCTCTGCGGCGGGGTCTCGCGCAGGCGCTGCATTGCAGCAAGCAGCGGCTCCGCGAGGCTTGCGCCACTAGCAACAAGCATGCCGTGGATCGGTACCTCGCGGTTGTAAACGACGGGGTTGCCGCTCCCGTCGCTGAGCTGGCCGCCGGCTTCGTCCAGCACGAGATGCGCGGCGGCAAGGTCCCAGTCCCGCGCATCAGGGGAGACCAGCCCGGCATCGATCGTGCCGTCCGCTATCCGTGCCAGCCTGAGTGCGAGCGAAGGGATCTTCTCGGCAGCGTCGAACGTCTCGATCCGCGCCAGGGCGTCGAGCATCGGCTTCGGCCCCGCAATGCGAGCGCCTCCGAGCTTGGTCAGGCGGGTCGTCGCGATCGGCCGGTCGTTGCAGTAGGCCCCCTCGTGCCGTCGGGCCGTATAGGTTGCGCCGCAGGCGGGCGCATGCACGACGCCGGTCACCGGAGCGCCATCAGCAAGGAGGGCGACGCAAACCGCCCAGTCCGGCGAGCCCGACATGAACGCGCGCGTTCCATCGATGGGGTCGACGACCCAGACGAGACGGCGCGACAGCCGCTGCGCGTCGTCGGCGGTCTCTTCCGATAGCCATGCGGCATCCGGCAGCAATTCCGAGAGTCTGATCCGCAGGAAGGTGTCGACGGCGATGTCGGCTTCGGTGACGGGCGAGCCGCCGCTCTTCGACCATGTCCGGGCCGCGGTCTTGGCTCCGGGGCGGAACAGTTCGAGTGCCAGCGCACCCGCCTCGATGCAGCTTTCCCGGACGTGAGGCAGAAGATCCGGGGCGACAGGCAGCGTTTGCGAAGTCATGCGCTCCCTATCGAGCCTCCCTGCTGCGGTTTCAAGGTGAAAAAGCAGCGCAGTTGCGAAAGATTCCGTCAAGCATCACGCCGGATAGCGGCCGATTTAGACGCCCAAATGACCGCAACACATTCCTTTAACCGAAGCTCTTAAGCGCTCGGATAGGGCTGCGGTCCACTCTCCACCCTGCAAGCACGAGAGCCCCGGACTTCACAGAGGGCTCCGCGCAGCAGGGACATGAGAGGCGTAAAACCGATGGCCAGCGTCACGCCGGCTGCCGGGGAGGTCGGCTTTGCGCCGAACCTTCTCGGCTGCCCGAACCATAGCAGCATAGTCGCGCGCAATCCGATGCCGGTGCAGGTCGAGGCGCCCCGCATCGAGCGCATCGCCTCGGTGAGGATCTTGCGCGGAAACCCCGGTTGGCGCGGCATTGCCCTGCGGCTGGCCAATCCGTCCGGCGAAGATGAACGTCTGGAACTCGCTCTGACGGCCGGCGATGGCCGTGCGATCAGTGTCGCGGTCTTCGATGCCGAAGATGCCGTGGCACACTGGCGCGACTGTGGTCGCAGCAGCGGTTTGCCGCTGTTGCTCGAATCCGTCGATGGCGTGATCACCGAGCCCTTTCCTCAGCTCGGCCGGCTGGCACTGGGGCCGATCCGCATCCGCCGTCGGCACGCCTTTCTCAATGGCCGCCGCCCACGCTTCCTGACACGGCGCAAGACCGCGCAGCTTCCAGCGCGGCCGGTCATCGTCTCCGGCGAGCGGCTGACGGATTGAGCGGTTAGATCAGGGGACCGCATATCGCATCCCGTCCATGATCTAATCTTTCCATGTCGGCATCGGCTTTCCCCGAAGAACGCAAACCGCTCTTCGGGCCGCTGCCTTGGGTCTTCATTTCACAGGAAAGAGCGGCTCAACGCATCGAGTGCGTAGCCGCCGGCCAGCAGCAGGCCGGCGTTGCGGTTGGAGCGGAACAGGCCCAGCGCGACCGGAGAGGTCGCGCCCTGGATCCGGGAAACCTGCCAGGCGAGATGCGCGGCGAAGGCCGCAAGTCCAATCCAGGCCATGGCGCCACCGCCCGCGCTCCAGGTCGCCACGCCAGCGAGCGCGACAGAGAGCGTGAAGCAAAACCCGACCGCCTCGCGCGTCCAGGCCCCGAAATAGCGGGCACTCGACTTGATGCCGGCAATGACATCATCCTCGATATCCTGCATGGCGTAGATGGTGTCGTAGCCGATCGTCCAGACGATCGCGGCCGCGTAGATCAGGTAGGCCGGTGGGTCGAGCTGCCCGAACACGGCGCTCCAGCCCAGGAGCCCGCCCCATGAGAAGGCGAGGCCCAGCACGAATTGCGGCATGTTGGTGATGCGCTTCATGAAGGGATAGATCGCGACGATCGCCAGCGAGGCGATGCCGAGCACGATCGTGAAGCGATTGAATTGGACGAGGATCAGCAGTCCGACCAATGACAGCGCGACCATGAAGAGCGCGGCGGACCTGGTTGTGATCTGCCCGGAGGGCAACGGGCGTCCGCGCGTTCGTGCCACCTGAGCATCGAGCTTTCGGTCGACGATATCGTTGAAGGTCGAGCCGGCGGCTCGCATCACGATGGCGCCAACCATGAAAAGCAGGCCGTGCCAGAGATTGGGAAACGCGCTGCCGCTCGCGATGGCTGCAAGCCCTGCGGCCCACCAGCACGGAAGCAGCAGCAGCCACCAGCCGATTGGCCGGTCGATGCGGGCAAGCTTGAGATAAGGGCGCAGCCAGACCGGCGCCCTTGTATCGACCCAATGACCTTTCAGGGCGTCGGGAAGGGGCGCATCAACCAGGGGCATGTCGGCTGGCTTCGAGGCCAGGACCATGGCGAGATCAGAGCGCGCCCTGCGGCACCCGCATCGGGCCGCCGGTCAGAGAATCGCCGCCGCCGAACGGATTGTTGCCCTGTTGCTGGGCCTGCTGCTGCGCCTTGCGCTGCATGGCCGCCTGCTGCTTCACCGCATTGCAGGCCTGATTGCGGAAGCCGGCTGCCTTCTCATTGTCGGCCTTCATGCCGTCCACGAAGGTCGGCGGAATCTGGCACCAGTCCTGATTGGCGGTTGCGAATTTGAGGGTGGCGTTGCCGTTGTTGACGAGGCTGCCGAGTGTTCCGCAGGCCTCCGCCGGCGTCAGCTTGCGCTTGGCCTTGGACGCGGAGTTCAACCGCGCGACGATCGACTGCCGCTCCTGCAGGAGCTTTTGAAGCTGTTCGCAGCCCGAGGCCTGAGCGCTCGCCGGGCTGACGTGGAGGAATGTCGCCGCTGCCAAGCCGAGCGTCGCAATCAACCCCGAGGCCACGTATCGCCGCATAATAGTCCTGCTCCCAATCGATGAGGGTTCCTGGAACCGCGCACTCCATATCAGCAGAGGGGCGGTCTCGCCAAGCGTCAGGCGACATTGAACTGAATTCTGTCACCGACTCTTGCGATTAGACGAAGAATGTGGCGACTTTCCCGCCGCAATGGCATCGCAAGATCGGCTGCTGTCGCAAGAGGGAGACTGTTTGCGCCTATGCCGATGCCAGACCTGCCGAAACATCGGCTCTATCTCGATTCCACGTTGGCACAGGATGCGCTCGTTCCTCTCGAGCGGGAGCAGGCCAATTACCTTCTCAACGTCCTGCGCCTGCGCGATGGCGACGGCGTTCTCGTCTTCAACGGGCGCGACGGCGAATGGCTTGCCGAGATCGTTCCGGAAGGGCGGAAGCAGGCGAGCCTGCGCCCGCTGCGGCAGCTGCGGCACCAGACCCCCGTGCCGGACCTGCATTATCTCTTTGCGCCGCTGAAACATGCGCGGCTCGATTACATGGCTCAGAAGGCCGTGGAGATGGGGGCCGGCGTGCTGCAGCCGGTGCTCACCCGACGCACGCAGGTCTCGCGGTTGAACCTCGAACGCCTCAGGGCCAATGCCATCGAGGCTGCCGAGCAATGCGGCATCCTGGCCTTGCCGGAAATTCGTTCCGAGCAGCCGCTCGATGCGGCGCTGGCCGCTCTCGAGCCCGAGCGCCTGCTGATCTTCTGCGACGAGGACATGGCCGCGGCGAGTCCCCTGAGCGCGCTGGCGGAAGCCCCGCCGGCGCCGGTCGCCCTGCTGATTGGTCCCGAAGGTGGCTTTGACGACGAGGAGCGCCGGCGAGTGCTGTCACGCCCCAAGACAATCCGTATCTCGCTCGGCCCGCGCATCCTGCGCGCCGATACGGCGGCGGTCGCGGCGCTTGCCCTGGTCCAGGCGACATTGGGCGACTGGGTCTCGAGATCGGGCTGAGCGCGCGGGAACGACGCGCCGAATTTCGCGTTGGTCGTTGGGGAGGAAGATCCACATTCGTCGCGGTGCCATCGAACCGGCTCATTCAGGGCCGGTTTTGCGCGCGAGGGTCTGCTCCCGTGATTCGACGACCCGCGAGGATGATGAGATGAGCCAAGCCTGCCGCTTCGGTATCGAAGAAGAGTATTTCCTGTCCGATTTCACGACACGTGGCATCGTCCGGAAGATCTCGCCGGCATTCCTCGATGCCGTGCATGATGCGTTTCCGAGCGAAGTCCAACGGGAGATGCTGCAGTCCCAGATCGAGGTGGCGACACCGGTCTGCGAGACGATGGGAGAGGCGCGCAAATCGCTGGCGACGCTGCGGACCGGCCTTGCGAGCATCGGGCTGGCGCATGACATGCTCCTGCTCGCCTGCGGCACGCATCCCAGCGCGTCCTGGTCGCGCCAGCGCGCCACCGAGGCGGCTCGCTATGACAGGCTGATGCGCGAACTCCAGATGCTCGGCAGCCGGAACCAGCTCTGTGGGCTCCATATCCATGTCGAGGTGCCGGACGAAGATCAGCGCATCCGGCTGATGGGGCGGATCATGCCGTTCCTCCCGGTGTTTCTCGCGCTGTCGACGTCGTCGCCGTTTTGGCAGGGGCGGCGCACCGGCCTGATGGGCTACAGATTATCCGCCTACGCGGAACTACCGCGCACCGGCCTGCCGGAGCTCTTCCTCGAACCCGCCGACTACCGCGCCTATGTCGATACCCTGGTCGCGGCCGGGGCGATCAAGGATGCCAGCTATATCTGGTGGGCGATTCGCCCTTCAGAGAAGCATCCGACGCTGGAATTGCGCATCGCCGACAGCTGCACGCGCCTGGACGATACGCTGGCCATCGCCGCGCTCTATCGGTGCCTTGTTCGCCACCTCTGCAGGAACCCCGGGCTCAACGCTGATCTGACCGCGGCCGCGCGCGCCATCGCAGCAGAGAATGTCTGGCGGGCCCAGCGCTATGGGATCCATGGCGGATTGGTCTGCCCGGAAAGCAAGGGGATGCGCTCGGTTCCGAGCCTGGTTGACGAACTGATCGATCAGCTTTCGGACGATGCCGCGGCGCTCGGCTGTACCGCTGAACTTGGCGAGTGCCGGACGATTGCGGCTCAGGGCACCAGTGCGGATCGACAGCTCGCCATCTTCGAGGAGGCCCGCGCGCGCACCGGGGGCGACGCGGGAGGGCTGGCCTCCGTCATCGACTGGCTGGCGTCAGAGACGCGAAACGATGGCGCAAGCCGGCTGCCGGACATGAGCCAGCCCCTGCGCGGTGTGGCCTGAACGCAAGCGGATGCCGGATGCCGGCATGTGCGTTGTGCATTTGCGCAAGCAATCTCCTTCCACGAACGCGGGACGGAGGTCGTTGTCCTCCGTTCGGCGGTCGCATATGTCTGACGCTTCCTGGGCCTGCCTCGCCCGTGCCGTCCGGTGCGTGCGAGATGTCGGCCACCCTTTCGTCCTGCCGGAGCGCCCATGGCTCGCGATGTGTCCGATTCCACCCCGATCGCGTCGAAGTCCGAGCTGATCGGCTGGATTGCGGCAGGCGAGAAGCCTCGCTCCGCCTTCCGGATCGGCACCGAGCACGAGAAGTTCCCGTTCTACCGCGCGGATATCGGCGCCGTGCCGTACGAGGGGCGCGGGGCCGCGGGCGGTATCCGGCACCTGCTCGAGGGCATGCAGCAGCGGCTCGGCTGGGAGCCGATCATTGACGATGGCCATATCATTGGCTTGGCCGGGCCCGAAGGTGGCGGGGCGATCTCGCTTGAACCCGGTGGCCAGTTCGAACTCTCCGGCGCGCCGGTCGAAACGCTGCATGAAACGGCGGCGGAGCTCGCCGCGCATCTTGCCGATGTGAAAGCGGTCGCCGAGCCTCACGATATCGGCTTCCTGGCGCTGGGCCACTCGCCGCTCTGGACGCGGGAGCAGACCCCGGTCATGCCGAAGGGCCGCTACCGGATCATGGCCAACTACATGCCGAAGGTCGGCACGCGCGGCCTCGACATGATGTTCCGGACGTGCACCGTGCAGGTGAACCTCGATTTCGCCGACGAGGCGGACATGGTGAAGAAGCTCAGGGTTTCGATTGCCCTGCAGCCGATCGCAACCGCGCTCTTCGCTTCTTCGCCCTTCACCGAGGGCAAGCTCAACGGCTTCCAGTCGGTCCGTTCCGAAATCTGGCTCGATACCGACAATGCCCGTTCGGGCATGCTGCCCTTCGTGTTCGATGAGGGCATGTCCTACGAGGGTTATGTCGACTGGGCGCTCGACGTGCCGATGTATTTCGTCAAACGCGGGCCGGTCTACCACGACGTGACGGGCGCCTCCTTCCGCGATCTGCTCGCCGGCCGGTTGCCGCAGCTTCCGGGCGAACACGCGACCATGTCCGATTGGGCCAACCACCTGTCGACATTGTTCCCCGAGGTCCGGCTGAAGCGCTTTCTGGAAATGCGGGGCGCCGATGCCGGGCCGCCCGCCTTGCTGAACGCGTTGCCCGCCTTCTGGGTCGGATTGCTCTATGATCAGGTCGCGCTCGACGCCGCCTGGGACCTGGTCAAAGGCTGGAGCACCGAGGAGCGTCAGGGCCTGCGCGACGCAGTGCCTGCGGCGGGGCTCTCTGCCACAGTCGCCGGCCGCAGCGCGCGTGAGATTGCGCAACAGGTTCTGGAATTGTCGCGCGCTGGTCTCGCGCGCCGCGCCCGCCTGAACGGCAAGGGCGAGGACGAGACGCGTTTCCTTGATCCTGTTCTCGCGATTGCCGAGAGCGGCCGCAGCCTGGCTCAGGACCTAGCCGACCGGTATCGCGGGGAATGGAACGAGCGCGTCGAGCCGGTCTTTAAGGATTTGCTCATCTAAGCGGCCGATCCGCCGCGGAATTCCCAGGGAAGTCCGCTGTTTCGCGGCATTTGCCGTCGCGCGTTAACGCTTTCTCCGAAGCTTCGGAGCGAGCATCCCGCTATGGAACGATTGCGCACCTTTCTTCTCGGCTTCGCCCGCGACAACCGCGGCGCGACGGCGATCGAGTATGGGCTCGTTGCTGGCCTGATCTCGATGTCCGTGATCGTCGGCGGGCAGGAGATAGGTCGGTTCGTACGCGGTGTATTCGAAGCGGTACAGACCGGGCTCAATCCCTGAAAACCACGGCTCCCGAGGGAGCCGGGCCCAGGGCAGGCTGCGGACGGTCCTACTCCGCCGCCGTCTTGAAGCTCGCGAGGTTGTCGAGGCTTTGGATGATGTGCTCCGCCAGGGCATTGGAGAGCACCGAGGGGTCGAAGCGCGTGCGCAACAGCCCGATCTTGCAGGACGGCAGGGTTGCGTAGCCCTCGCTGGGGCCGAGAATGCGCATACCGGGCCTGATCGCGCTCTCCGGCAGCACCGAGACCGCGAGGCCGGCGACCACGGCTGCACCGACCGCAGTCGAGTTCCAGCTGGCATAGAGTACGCGGAAGCGCCGCCCCTTCTTCTCCAGCGCTTCGACCGCGGCCTGCCGCCAATTGCAGGTCGGGCGGCCGAGTGCGAGCGGGAGCGGGTCCTCCTCATGGACGGTATGGCGCGCAGAGGTGACCCAGAGCAGGGGCTCGATCCGGATGATCTCGCCCTGACCGCGGCCTTCGACATGGGTGATGATGGCAAGGTCGATATCACCTGTGCCGATGCGCTCGGCCAGCATCGGAGTCGGCTCGCAGACGACGGTCACCTCGGCGCGCGGGTTGGAATGAGCAAAGCGAGCCAGGATCTCGGGTAGATAGCGGTCGGCATAGTCGTCGGGGACGCCGAGGCGGATGCGCCCCTTGAGGTCTGCATCGGCGAAGCTCGCCACGCATTCGAGATTGAGGCGCACGATGCGGCGCGCGTAATCCAGCAGGCGCTCACCATCTTCCGTCAGCTTGGCGTGGCGTCCGTCGCGGCCGAAGAGCGGGCGCCCGACCCGTTCCTCAAGGCGCTTCATCTGCATCGAGACGGCGGATTGCGTCTTGTAGACGATCTCCGCCGCGCGAGTGAACGAGCCCGTATCGGCAATGGCGACAAAGGTCTTGAGCTGGTCGGCGTCGAGAACATGCGCCATGGAGCACCCCCACGATGGATCATCAATATCCGTGCTGTGAAGCATCATAACCATTCGTTTGGCTGATGGCTAGCGCAAAGCTATCCTTCAGGCATTCTCCAGTCCGTGTCGTCGGTGCGCTCCAGCCGAGGCGGAAAATGCTCGTTTTGCCGTCAGACCCCTGAAGGAGGTCGCCATGCTGATCCTGACATTCGTTCCGAAGTCGCTCTCATTCGTCGCCACCGGCGTCACGCGTGTTGTCGCCGGCGGCTATGTTGGCGTGAAAGCCCTGACGCGTGCCTTGATTCACCGCCGAGAGGTGTTGAGGCTCTCCGAGCTCGACGAGCGCGGCCTCAAGGATATCGGTCTCGTCCGCTCCGATATCGACGGCGCGCTGACCGTATCCTGGCTGAAGGACCCTTCGGCGGCTCTCGCGGCCCGCTCCAGCGCGCGGGCCGGCGTCGCCTCTCTCCGGCGCGAAGAGGGCGTTCGACAGGCTCAGGTGAAGAATGCTGTCGCCAAGCCTCTCACGCCGCGTCCGGTCGCGGCCGGTTCGAATTCGACGGTTGCGTGCAGCGCCTGACCCCTTGGCACTGCGCGTTTCTTGCGGGCGGGAGCTTCGTGCTTCCGTCCGTTTTTCCTTTCTAAGCTCTCGCCGGGCATGGCGGAAGCGGGATTTGAAGCCATTTCGCCTGCAATTTGGCCCTAATCGGCATTCGTAACCTATTTTTCAGCATTCCAGCCGAACGTTCCCGACATGCGGCGGCGATGCCCGGTTCGATGCTTCTCGGGGGGGTGGGTGTCGGTATGCGGATTTCTCTGCGCTTTCAGGATCTGCGTCTCAGGACCAAGATCGCGATCCCGCTGATCGTTCTCGGATTGATCAGCGTTGCAACTGCCGTCTATGCCGGCCGCGAATATGCGCGGATCCAGAAGGCATATTCCGATCTGATCTCGCACAATGCGACGGCGATCCTCGATTCGGGCCGGACCACCCGCGCCATGACCGACATCGTGCGCGATCTCTACAAGGCGATCGCCTATCCCGAATTCATGAAGCAGAACGCGACCAGCATCGAGGATGTGCGCAAGGCCTATGACCGTGCGCAGTTCCAGCTGATCGAGGCCAAGATCAGCTTCCCGCAGAAGGCTGCCGAGTTCGACGCCATGGGCCGGGCACTCTCCGCGCTCAAACCGCAGATCGACGATATCGTCGCCCAGGCCGCGAAGGACGAGGATCTGGCCGCGTTGTCGGTCATGTCCCAGCTCGATCGCACAATTGGCGAGATCGTCACCGCCGCAGGCAAACTCAACGAAGCAATCAAGACGGAAACCCAGGCGACCTCGGAAACGCTCGATGCCGAGGCCAGCGAACTGAGCATCGTCATTCTGGGCCTCTCAGCCCTGGGCATCCTGCTTGGCCTGGGCGGTGCTGCCTTGCTGACCCGGTTTTCGATCACCAGGCCGCTGGAAGCGCTGAGATCGGGCATGGATGATCTCGCCAGGGGCGATTACGCGGTCGAAGTTCAGGGCCAGGCGCGCAAGGACGAGATCGGCGCGATGGCGCGTGCGGTTCAGGTCTTCAAGGAAAACGGCCTTGCCGTGCAGCGTCTCGAGGCGGAGAGCGCCGAGGGACGAGACCTTTCCGAGCAGCAGCGCCGGCAGATCGAGACCGAGCGGGCCGAGCAGGCAAAGCAGCAGGAGCAACTCGCGCGGGAGCAGGGGCTGGTCATGGGGCTGCTGGCAGAGGGCCTCGACCTGCTCTCGAAGAGCGATCTCAGCCATCGCATCGATGCGGAGGTTACCGCTGCCTATGAGAAGCTGCGCGACGATTTCAATACGGCGGTGGAGCATCTCTCGATGACGATCACCACCATCCAGGCGACTGCGGCCGATGTCGGCAACGCGGCGCGCGAGATCAATATGGGCGCAGACGATCTCTCGAAGCGCACCGAGGAACAGGCGTCCTCGCTGGAGGAGACTGCGGCAACCACGGAAGAGCTTGCCGCCTCGGTCAAGGCCTCTGCGCAGGCATCGAAGCAGGCCGTCTCGCTGGCCGATGAGGCGATGAGCGTGGCGCAACGGGGCGGTGCAATCGTCCATGATGCGGTCGCTGCAATGGCACGCATCGAGACGGCCTCGCGAAAGATCTCCGACATCACCTCGGTCATCGACGAGATCGCCTTTCAGACCAATCTGCTCGCCTTGAATGCGGCGGTCGAAGCGGCGCGGGCGGGCGATGCCGGCAGGGGCTTTGCCGTGGTCGCCTCGGAGGTCCGCACGCTGGCGCAGCGCTCGGGCGAGGCCGCCAAGGGTATCAGCGCGCTGATCTCGGAATCGGGAGCGGAGGTGGCCCAGGGCGTCGGGCTCGTCCGCTCTGCCGGTGAAGCGCTCGATCAGATCGTGGCCGCATCGCGAAAAGTCTCCGCGACCGTATCCGAAATCTCCGCGGCCTCGGCCGAGCAGGCCAATGGAATCGACGAGATGAGCCAGTCGGTCGCGCTTATGGACGAGATGACCCAGCAGAACGCCGCACTGGCCGAACAGAGCGCAGCCTCTGCCAGCGCACTGGGCGATCAGATCCGGCGCCTCAACGATCTCGTCTCGAGCTTCCGCACGCGCGACAATGTCGCCGATCTCCGGGCGATCGCTGCGGCCATGTCCGAAGGCCGTGGCGCCGAGATCGAATGGTCGCAGCGGCGCAGCGCCTGATCGGGACAGGGCGATGAGTGCCTAAAGCATCGGCCCGAAAAGTGGATTGCGGTTTTCGGCAAAGCCGATGCAAAGACAAAAGGTTAAGTCATCAGGCCGGATACGATATCCGGTCCGATGATTTAGCGACGCTGCCCGCCGCCGAGCATCGCGTCCAGAATCGACTTCAGCGCGTTCTGATGGTCGTCCTGCACCTGGCGACCATGCTCGAACATCTGGTTCAGCGCGTCGAGGCCGATCGACCCCGGCCCGGCTTCGCCCGAGGGCGCCGGCTGGTCCGGTTCCGGCTCAAGCTCAGGCTCTGCCGTGGGCCTGGTGGCCTGGCCACGCGGTTGTGACGGGGGCGGCGCCGCCTGGGGCTGAGCCGCTGCACCGCCAAGCATCCCGGTCAGGATCTGGCCGAGAAGCCCGCCCATCGGGTCGGCCCCGGCCGGTTCGCCTGGCCTTGCCCCGCCCAGAGGACCACCTCCGAGCGGACCGCCGCCAAAGGGACCGCCACCCTGTGTCGGAGGGGCACCAGCCGCCTGCCCGAACAGGCTCCCGAGAATCGCGTCGAGCGAGCTCCCCGGCGTTTGCGGTTGGGTTTGGGGCGCGGGCTGCTGGCCCGGCATCCTGCCCTGCATCATCTCGGCGAATTGCCCGAAGATGCCGCCGAGCCCCTGATTGCTGGTCGACTTGAACAACCCGCCCATGATCATGGAGGCGATGACCGGCAGCATCTGTTTCAGAACCGCCTGGCCGACGCCGCTGGTCGCCGCAGCCTGGGCGGCCAGCGCGTTGCTGACGTCCTTCGAACCGAAGAGCTGGTTGAGGACGTTGTTGCCCATCATCGCGGCGTTGTCGGGAATGCCATCGCCATCGGCGTCATAGAGCGAGCCGAAGGGCGAGGCCGTCATCATCTGGGCGAGATTGCCGAAAGCGCGGGGGTCCTGCGTCTGGCGCTGCAGTCCCATGGTGAAGGCCGGCAGCAAGGCGTCGAGCGCGCTCTGCGTCTGCTGTTGGCTGAGCCCGTATTGCCGAGCCAGATTCTGCATGGCCTGCCCGTTCTGGGCCGATTGCATCATCTCGAACAGGTTCATCATGGCGCCTCTCCGTCTTCGTCGCGGTCTGCCGCCGCCTGCACCCCGAACGATAGCAGGGCGGGGCGGGCAGGCAAGCGAGGCCGCCGCGATGCTGGATGCTCACGCGCCCCTGGGCTGGCGCTCCAGGCGCGTGATGCCGCGATAGGCAAAGACCAGCGCGACGAGGCCGAACGCCACAGCCCCGAGCGCGGTGCCGACCATCGCCCCCTTCGGCCCCGCATAATAGGCGCCGACCCAGGCCATCGGCATCGTCCCGAGCGTTGCGCGCCCCCAGCTGAAGAGGGTCGACAGGATCGGCATGCCGAGATTGTTGAACGCGGCATTGGCGACGAAGAGTATCGCGACGAAGATCCACATCGGCCCGGAGATTAGGCAGAAGAACATCACCAGCTCTGCGGTCAGGCCGCTGGCATGGAATACGGCGACGATCGGGCCGCGCAGCAGGAGGAGCGCGAGCCAGGCAACGCAGACGCAGGCCACGGCGAAGATCACGGAATCGCTGAGCGCGCGGCGCATGCGGTCGAAACGGCCGGCTCCCCAGTTCTGGCCAAGGATCGGCCCGACTGCGCCCGATAGCGCAAAGATCACGCCAAAGGCCACCGGCACCAACCGATCCATGATCGCCATTGCCGCGATCGCGCCATCTCCGAAGCGCGCGAAGATGCTGGCGAAGACTGCGTTTGCGATCGGCGTCGAGAGATTGGTCAGGATCGCCGGGCCGGCGATCGCAAGCGTGCGCGGCGTGTCGGCCAGCAGCGCCTGCCGGTTGGGCATGCCGACCATATCGTGGATCTTCACCGCGCCACGGAAGCCGACAAAGGCAAAAATGACACGTGACAGCACGGTCGCCCAGGCGGCGCCGTCTGTGCCGAGTGCAAAGCCAAAGATGAAGAGCGGATCGAGCACTGCAGTTGCGAGCCCGCCCCCGAGCGTCACGAACATGGCGCGCCGGGCATCTCCGATGGCGCGCAGTACGCCCGAAAATCCGATGCCCAGCGCCATCAGAAGATTGGAGGGCAGGGCGATCCAAAGGAATGAGAGGGCGACGTCATAGGCCTCGCCATGCGCCCCAAGATGCCTCAGGAGCCAGGGCAGGCAAGGCAACGCCAGCAGCGTGAGCGCGATTGCGGCAAGCGCCATCAAGGTCATGGCGGAGCCCGCAATCCGGCGCGCGCCCTTGCGGTCTCCGGATCCAAGCGTGCGGGAGGTCAGCGCGGAGACCGCGATCATGAAGCCGATATTGATCGAGACCGTCAGGAACAGCACGATCGTCGCGAAGCCGACGCCAGCAGTCGCCGCCGGCCGGCCGAGCCAGGAGACGTAGAGCAGCGAGAGCAGGTCGACGACGAAGATCGCCATCAGCCCGACCGCTCCGGTCGCGGTCATCACCGCGACATGGCGAAAGGTCGAGCCGCTGACGAAGACGGCCTGGTTGGGGTTGACGGGTGCGTTCACAATTCCGGTTCTCCGACGCCGCCGACCGCGACTTCAGCGCCGCCATCCTCGATGACCTCGCGCGTCTCCTCGGTGAGTGCCTTGGACTTGGCCTTCGGCTGAACCAGCGGTTCCGGCGAGACGCGCGGCACCTTCTGGATGCCGGCGGCGATGCCCTCGTGATACTGGATCTCCATGCGCTGGGCGTCGCGGTCACGGACGCTGTCGATGACCAGACTGGCCTCGTCATAGCTGAGGCCGAGGCTTTCCAGCGTCACCCGCCCGAAGCCGAGGGCCGACTCGAAGGTTTCGCGCATCTGGAAGTCGACATCGGCCTTCATCAGCTCGATCGCATGGACACGGTCATAGGCCCGCACATGTAGCCGTGCGGAGGGAAACTCGGCCCTCGCCATTTCGACGATCCGCAAGGCCGCTTCGCGATTGTCGATGCAGATGCAGATGATCTTGGCCTTCCCGGCGCCGGCAGCACGCAGCACGTCCAGTCTCGTGCCGTCGCCGTAATAGATGCGGAAGCCGAACTTGGCAGCCGACCGGATGCGCTCGACATTGGAGTCGATGATCGTCACCGGGATATGCTGCAGCAGCAGCGCCTGGGTCACCACCTGCCCGAACCGGCCGAACCCGATGACCATGACGGAGCCGCCGGCACCTTCGAAATCCTCTTCCATGGTTTCCGCCGGGGCGGCGCTCCGGGTCAGCCAGAGGTCGATCAGCTTGGCGGCAACCGGCCCGATCAGCATCGAGAGTGCGGCGAGAGATGTCGCCACGGCCGCCTGCTGGCTGTTGAGCAGCCCGAGCGCGGCACCGAGCGGCAGGAGAACGAAGGCGAATTCGCCGGCTGGCGAGAGCAGCGCACCAGCCCGTATGGCTTCGGTTCTCGACGAGCAGGAGACGCGCAGGATCGTTGCCGCGACGACGATTTTGAAGGCGACCAGCAATGGCGCTGCAAGCGCCAGCAGCAGGGCGTTGTCGAAAACCAGCTGGAGGTCGAGCGACATGCCGACCGCCATGAAGAACAGGCCGAGCAGCACGCCGCGGAACGGCTCGATATCGGCTTCGAGCTCGTGCCGGAAATGCGAGTCCGCCAGCAGCACTCCGGCGAGGAAGGCGCCCATGGCCATGGAGAGGCCGACCCGCTCCATCAGCATCGCGGCACCGAGCACGATCAGCAGCGCGGCCGCGGTCATCACGTCCTTCGCGCCGGTGCTGGCGAGGATCCGGAAGAACGGATTGAGCAGGTAGCGTCCGACGAGCACGAGCAGCGCGACGGCGAGCAGGGCAAGGCCCAATCCTGCGAGTGCCGGAGCGCCGCCGTGGTTCTGCGCGCCCGTGGTCGCCAGCAGGGGGAGCAGCGCCAGCGCTGGAGCGATCGAGATATCCTGGAAAAGCAGGATCGAGAAGGTGCGCCGGCCGTAGGTTTCGCTGCCGTCGCCGCGCTCCTCCAGGACCTGCAGGGCTATCGATGTTGCAGACAGAGCGAGCGCAAGCCCCACCGCAATGGCGCCGCCGACGGAGAGACCGAATTTCCAGCCAACGAGCCCGATCGCCGTCGCGCTGAGCGCCATCTGCGCGAGGCCGGCGCCGAGGATGTCCTTGCGCATCGAGTAGAGGCGTGACGGCTGAAGCTCCAGCCCAACCAGGAACAGCAGCAGCACGACACCGATCTCGGCGGTGCCCCGGATCGCGTCCGGGTCATTGACCAGGGCGAGCACCGAAGGGCCGATCGCGATGCCGGCCGCGAGATAGCCGAGCACGGCGGATTGGCCGAGACGACGAAACAGCGGCACGGCAATGACTGCGCCTGCACAGAAAATCAGGATCGGCGGCAGGTAACTCGTGTGACTGGCGTCGGCCATGGGAACTCTTCGTTGTGGAAAGCAGGCTCGCGCAAGTGCCACAGCCGACCATGCTGCCTATCTAGGCGCTTCCTTGCTGCGCTGCGAGGGGCGAGTTGCGCAGCGGCCCGTCACGTCCTGCGGCGCTGCTCTTCCTTGACATCGCAGGGCGCACGCCGAAAGAAGGCGCTGACCATTTCCGAGGCCTCGAAACCGCGTGACCAAGCCGCCGCTCGACATCCTGCTTTGTGCCCCGCGCGGCTTTTGCGCCGGGGTCGTGCGCGCCATCGACGCAGTCGAGAAGGCGCTCACGCTGCATGGCGCGCCGGTCTATGTGCGCCACGAGATCGTGCACAACAAATATGTCGTCGAATCGCTGAAGCGCAAAGGCGCGGTCTTCGTTGCGGAGCTGTCGGAGGTGCCCGACACCACCCGTCCGGTGATATTTTCGGCCCATGGCGTGCCGAAATCGGTTCCTGCCGAGGCCGCATCGCGGACACTTTTCGCCATCGACGCGACCTGCCCGCTGGTCACCAAGGTGCATCGCGAGGCCGAGGTTCATCACAAGCGCGGCCGCCATATCCTGCTCGTCGGCCATGCCGGCCATCCCGAGGTCATCGGTACGATGGGCCAGCTGCCTGCGGGTGCGATCACGCTGATCGAGACGCTGGACGACGTGGCGCAGCTTGCTCCTCCCACCGGCCAACCCCTTGCCTATGTCACCCAGACCACGCTTTCGGTCGATGACACACGCGGCATCGTCCAGGCGCTGCAGGCGCGGTTCCCGGAGCTGATCGCGCCGCACAAGGAAGATATCTGCTACGCCACCACGAACCGTCAGGAGGCGGTGAAGCGGGTTGCCCCGCTGGTCGACGGACTTCTTGTCGTCGGCTCGCCCAATTCCTCCAATTCGCAGCGCCTGCGCGAGGTCGCCGAGCGGGCCGGTTGCCCCTCCGCGCGGCTGGTGCTGCGCGCCGACGAGATCGACTGGTCGATCTTCGGTGCGATCAAGCGGCTGGGCATCACGGCGGGCGCCAGCGCTCCCGAGGTGCTGGTCGAAGAGATCATCGATGCCTTCGCCGAGCGCTATGACGTCCGCGTCGAGACCGTCTCGACCGCCGATGAAAGCGTCTTCTTCCCCCTGCCGCGCGAACTGCGCGGCGAGCCTGCGCCGAATGCGGCCGAGTGAGCGAATTTGGCCGTCTATACTGAAGTGCCCGACGATGAGATGGCTGCCTTCGTGGCGCGCTACGGTATTGGTGATCTGCTGGCGGTCAAGGGCATCGCCGAGGGGGTCTCGAATTCCAATTTCCTGCTGCACACCACGCAGGGCTTCTTCATTCTGACACTCTACGAAGAGCGGGTGAGCGCGGCTGATCTGCCGTTCTTCCTCGGACTGATGGAACATCTGGCCGAGCGCGGGCTGATCTGCCCGCTGCCGGTCAAGGCGCAGGACGGTCTGGCGGTGAGCCGGCTCGCGGGGCGGCCGGCGGCGATCGTCACTTTCCTCGATGGTCTCTCCGTGCGTCGCCCGACGGCTGCTCATTGCGCCGAGGTCGGGCGTGGGCTGGCGCTCCTGCACAAGGCGGGCGAGGGCTTCGGCATGACCCGGTCCAATGATCTGTCAGTCGCGGGCTGGCGGCCGCTGGCGGAACAGGCCGGTGCCGGGGCCGAGACGGTCTCGCCTGGGCTGGCGAAGCGCGTCATGACGGAAATCGCGTTCCACGAGGCCAACTGGCCACAGAACCTGCCGCGCGGCGTGATCCACGCCGATCTCTTTCCCAACAACGTCTTTTTCATCAAGGACCGGCTGTCGGGGCTGATCGACTTCTACTTCGCCTGCACCGATGCCTTCGCCTACGATCTCGCCATCTGCCTGAATGCCTGGTGCTTCGAGGCCGATGCATCGTTCAATCTCACCAAGGGGCAGGCGATCCTCGCGGGCTATGAAAGCGTGCGCCCCCTGACCCCCGCCGAGGTTGAGGCGCTTCCGGCGCTTTGCCGCGGTTCGGCCCTGCGTTTCCTCCTGACCCGGCTGGTGGACTGGTTGAACGTTCCGTCGGGGGCCCTGGTCAAGCCGCTCGATCCGCTCGAATACGACCGCAAACTTGCCTTCCACCAGCGCGTCGGTGACGCCCGCGAATACGGCCTGAAACGATGAGCGATACAGTAGAGATCTGGACCGACGGGGCTTGTTCGGGCAATCCCGGCCCGGGGGGCTGGGGCGCGATCCTCAGCTACAATGGCAAGGCGCGCGAGCTCTCGGGCGGCGAACAGATGACCACCAACAATCGCATGGAGCTGATGGCGGCGATCTCCGCGCTCGAGACGCTGACGCGGCCCTGCACGGTGGCGCTGCATACCGACAGCCAGTACCTGCGCCAGGGCATCACTGGCTGGATCCATGGCTGGAAGAAGAATGGCTGGAAGACCGCCGACCGGAAGCCGGTGAAGAACGAGGAGCTCTGGAAGCGCCTCGATGCCGCACTCGGCCGCCACAAGATCGAGTGGAAATGGGTCAAGGGCCACGCCGGAGACGAGATGAATGAGCGCGCTGACGTGCTCGCCCGCGCCGGCATGGCGCCGTTCAAGCCTGGGCGATAGAGCCCGGCCGGCTCGTCAGCCGAGCGGCTGCCGATAGACCAGGAAGCCCGAGAGGTCGGCGACCTTGTCGTACAGTTCGCGCGCCTGAAGATTCGTCTCATGCGTCTGCCAGTAGACGCGGAAACAGCCCTTGGCCTCGGCCATCTGCCGCACGGCTTCGATCAGCTTGCGGCCGCCGCCGCCGCCACGGATATCCGGGCTGACGAACAGATCCTGCAAATAGCAGATATCCTTGGCGCTCCAGGTGGTGCGGTGCGTGACCCAGTGCACGATGCCGACTGCCTTGCCGTCGCGTTCGGCGATGAAGCCACCCATCGGCTCCTTGCCGCCTGTGAGCCGGGCGAAGGTCAGGTCATGGATCTCTTCCGGCAGGCTCGACTTGTAGAAGGTCAGGTAGCCCTGCCAGAGCGGTCCCCAGGCGGTGCGATCGCTCGCGACGAGCGGGCGGATGGTGATCTCGGACATGCAGCCTCTCCCAATAGCGCTGTCACGCTAGCCCGGGGGCGCGGCATCTGTCTCATGACAAAGCGCCATGCTTTCGATCAGCATCGTTGCAGCAGGCATCAAAAAGCCCGCGCGGCGGGGGCCGGGCGGGCTCTTTCATGCGCGAAGCGCTCAGAGCTGCTTCAGCATTTCTTCGGCGCCGGAGACGTCGGCCTTGCCCGGTGCGTCTTCGACATTGAGAGCCTCGACCACGCCGTTTTCGACGATCATCGAATAGCGCTGCGAGCGGGTTCCGAGGCCAAAGCCCGAACCGTCGAGCGAAAGCCCGATCTCCTTGGCGAAATCGGCATTGCCGTCCGAGAGGAACTCGATGACGCCGACTGCGCCCGTTGCCTTCGACCAGGCATCCATGACGAAGACGTCGTTGACGCCGGTCACCATGATGGCGTCGACGCCCTTGCCCTTGATCTCTGCAGCCTTGGCGAGATAGCCGGGGAGGTGATTCTTGTGGCAGGTCGGCGTGAAGGCGCCGGGCACCGCAAACAGCACCACTTTCTTGCCCTTGAACAGGTCTTCGGTCGTCTTCGCTGCCGGGCCGTCCGCCGTCATCACGCGGAACGTCGCCTGCGGAAGTGTGTCACCCACCTTGATCGTCATCGCCTGTTCTCCGTGAGCCATGCGGCCTTCGCCGCTCGGTCAGGGATTAGGGCTTGGCGACCGGGATGTCGAGTTCAAGCCGCGTCTCGACCGCTGCAGGTTTGCCGCGCACCGTCACGATGAAGGGCACCGGCCCCGCTGCGCCCTTGGGACGGTCCGTAATCCGGACATGAGCGAGCACAGTGCCATCGGCCTGCGGCTTCAGGACCGGCTTGCTGAAGGACCAGGCGCCGGGCCCCTCGACGAAGACATCCTCGATCGCGCCGTCCGGCGGAGCCTGCAGCACGAGCTTGACCTTGGGCTCAGGCCCAGCCTCGCCGGGCAGCACCTCGATCACCGAGATCTTCTCTTTGTGCGGCCCAAGCTTGACGGGAATCGGCACCCGCGCCTCGAAGCTCTCGAGCCGCGGCGAGGTTACCGAGGTCACGCCGGGCTCGAGCCAGAGCTGAGCCTCGCCCTTGGCGGGAATGCACATCTTCTCGCAGACGGCATAGTCGAGCTTGAGCACGACCATGACTGGCTTGCTGGGGTCAACCGGCTGCACCGACACCGGCACCACGACCTCGCCGACATAGCCGATCGAAAAGCCGGTGCCATCCTCGAAGCGTTCCGGCGCGGGCCAGCGCACGTCGAGGCCACCGACATTGGTGGAGCCGCTCCAGTCGAAGGAGGGAGGAACGCCGGAATCGCCGGGGTTGCGCCAATAAGTCTTGTAGCCTGGCGCCATAGTGATCTCGACGCCGATGCGTTGCTTGCCCGAGGGGGCCGTCGCTCCGGCGATCAGGCGGATCGAGGAATGCGTACTGCGGGACCATGACGACACCGCCGCCTCCTGCGCCTGAGCAGGAGCGCTGAACGCCAGCGCGGCGAGCGCGAGTGAGAGCAATGCCAACTTCACGATGACCGTCTTAGGGAATGCGTCTGCAAAAAGCGAAACAATCTCTCTCACATTTGCTGGCAATCATGTGACATGCAGCCATTCATCCTATGCCGCATGATTGGGGCGCAATCGCGGTGCCGGCATTTTCAAGGACACCGGTTTCCAGCCGGGCCGATTGGATTTAGCATGGCGGTATGAAGATCGGATCCAGCCAACGCGTCAGCGGCCGCAGCTATCTCGACGGGCAGTGCCTGATTGCCATGCCCGGCATGACTGACACGCGTTTCAGCCGCAGCGTGGTCTATATCTGTGCGCATTCCGAGGATGGCGCCATGGGCATCATCCTCAACAAGCCGGCGCCGGACACGCGGTTTCCCGATCTGCTGGTCCAGCTCGATGTGATTCCCTCGGAAGAGCTGATTCGCCTGCCGAGCCAAGCCGAACGGATGCAGGTGCTGCGCGGCGGACCGGTGGAGACCAAGCGTGGCTTCGTACTGCACTCCTCGGACTTCTTCCTGGAATCGGCGACCCTGCCGATCGACAACGGCATCTGCCTGACGGCGACCTTGGATATCCTGCGGGCCATTGCCATTGGCAGCGGTCCGGAGAACGCGGTGCTGGCTCTTGGCTATGCGGGCTGGGGAGCGGGGCAGCTTGAATCCGAGATCCAGTCGAATGGCTGGCTGCACTGCGCCGCTGACCCGGCGCTGCTCTTCGACGACGGCATCGAAACCAAATACCATCGCGCGCTGCACAAGATCGGCATCGATCCCGCGTTCCTGTCCAGCACGGCCGGACACGCCTGAGCGGCGCTGGCCTCCCTCCCGGAATAGGGGAGGGGTTACGCTGCTTCCGAAGAGGACGCGGCGCTCGCGCCCACCAGCCTGCGGGCTTCGGCTGCGCTCATCGGCTGCCCGAAGATATAGCCCTGCGCATATTGGCAGCCGAGCTGGTAGAGCTCGATCGCATCCGACTCCGTCTCCGCGCCCTCGGCAACGACGTCCATGCGCAGATCGGCGGCGAGCTGGACGATCGAGCGCAGGATCACCGGCGGTTTCCCGTTGCCCATCTGGCGCACGAAGCTCTGATCGACCTTGATCGTGTCGAACGGAAACCGCTGCAGATAGGACAGCGAGGAATAGCCGGTGCCGAAATCATCGAGCGAGAGCCCGGCGCCGAGTTCGCGGATGCGCGAGAGCATCTGCGCGGCATATTCCGGATTCTCCATCACCAGGCTTTCGGTGATCTCGAGCTTGAGCGTGCCCGGCAAGACGCGCCGGCGCGCCAGCACCGTCTTGACGTCATGCAGCAGGTCGTGGCGCAGCAACTGGCGGCTCGAGACGTTGACGCTGGCGAAGATCGGCGGGTCGACCTCGAGCGCGGCCTGCCAGGCGGCGAGCTCGCGTGCGGTACGGTCCATCACATAGACGCCGAGATCGACGATCAGCCCGGTTTCCTCGGCGATCGCCAGGAAATCCTGCGGCAGCAGCCGGCCCTCGCGCGGGTGGTCCCAGCGCACCAGGGCCTCGAAGCCCGCGATGGTCCGGTCCTCCAGCCTGACGATCGGCTGGTACATCACCTGAATCTCGCCGCGCTCGATGGCGCGACGCAGGTCGCTCTCCAGGGCAAGACGATCGTTGCGATCGGTCCGCATCGCGGGGACGAAGACCTCGATCTTGTTGCCGCCCTGCCGCTTGGCATGCGCCATCGCCAGCTCGGCGTTCTTCAGAGCATCGTCCTTGCGGGCCGCCGGCGAGGCGTCGAACAGCGCAAGCCCGATCGAGGGGGTCAGGAAGATCTCGCGTTCCGCGAAGGTCACCGGCGTCGAGACGGCGCGGCGAACGAGTTCCGCCAAGGCCAGGATACGCTCGGGGTCCCGCTCGGAGACAAGGATCATGGCGAAGGTGTCGCCGCCGATGCGGGCAAGCGTGTCCTGCGCCCGCAGCAGACGGCCGAGCCTGCGGGCGAGCGTCAGCAGGATCGAATCGCCCGCGGAGAAGCCGACCGACTCGTTGACCTGCTTGAAGCGGTCGATGTCGATGACGATCACCGTCGGGCGGATATTGTCGTCGGCGCGGCAGAAGCCGAAGACGGCGCCGAGACGATCCTGGAACAGCTTGCGGTTGGGCAGGCCGGTCAGGTTGTCATGCACCGCGTCATGCAGCAGCCGCTCCTGCGCAGTCCTCTGCTCGGTGACATCGGCGAGCGTGCCGATCACGCGGATGACCTCGCCGTTGGAGCCGATGACGGGCCGGGCCTTGAGGTTGAACCAGTGATAGCTGCCGTTGGCGGCTCGCAGACGGAAATCGAGCTGCAGCTTGCCGCGCCGCTGTTCCAGCACGGCATCGAGCGTGACGCGATAGCGGTCGCGATCGGAGACATGCATGTATTCAAGCCAGCGCGCCGCCGAACCTTCGAGCGCGCCGCGCGACAGGCCGAGCAGGGTCTCGGTCTGCGGCGAGACGAAGATCTTGTCGGCGCTGACATCCCAGTCGAAGACGAGATCGCCGGAGCCCGACAGCGCCAGCGCCCGCCGCTCGGTGTCGGAGACAAGGCCCTGCGCCAGCGCGCCGCCGGCGAAGGCGTGCTGAATGACGGTGAAGCCGATCAGAAGCACGATCAGCACCAGCCCGCCGATCAGGGCGGGCGCGACCAGGTCGCGCTGGAACTGGCCGGTGACCGTGAACCCGGCGGCCGTCACCCAGACGGCAAGCAGGAACCAGGTCGGGATCAGCATGACGGCGCGCTCGTAGCCATGCGTCGCCAGGTGCAGGATCAGCACGAAGCCGACGGCCGCGACGGCGGCGATCGAGATGCGCGCGATGCCCGACGCCATCGGGGCATCGAAGACGGCCAGACCGACGAGGCCGAATAGGCCGAGGATCCAGATGATCGTCACGTGGCTGTAACGGACATGCCAGCGCGACAGGTTGAGATAGGCGAAGAGGAAGACGAGCAGCGTCGCCGCCAGCACCACCTCGGCTCCGGCGCGGTAGATGCGCTCGATCGCCGGCGTCAGCGGGAAGATGCGTTGGAAGAAGCCGAAATCGAGCCCGGCATAAGCGAGAACGGCCCAGGCCAGGGCGGCGGCGGCCGGGAAGATAACCGCTCCCTTGACCACGAAGATGATGGTCAGGAAGAGCGCGAGCAGGCCGGCAATGCCGATGATGATGCCCTTGTAGAGCGTCAGCCCGTTGGTCTTCTGGCGATAGGCCTCCTGCTCGAACAGATAGAGCTGAGGCAGGTTCGGAGATTTCAGCTCGGCGACGAAGGTCACCGTCGTGCCCGGGTCGAGCGTGATCATGAAGACGTCGGCGTCCGGGCTATCCTCGCGCTCGGGGCGAAGCCCCTGGCTCGCCGTCACGGCCTCGATCCGCGTGTCGCCGAGATCAGGCCAGATCACGCCGGAGCCGATCAGGCGGTGGAACGGCGCGACCAGCAGCCGGTCGATCTGCTCGTCGGAATCATTTGTGAGCGCGAAGACGATCCAGTCCGGCCGTGCGCCCGACTCGCGTGCCCTGACCGCGATGCGGCGCACGATGCCGTCGGGCCCCGGCGCGGTCGAGATCTGGATGACGTCGCCATCGGATTTGTTGCGCTCGACCACATGGGTCAGGTCGATCACCGGTGCGTCGACAGGGACGCGGACGGCCTCCACGGCCTGGGCCGGTACGGCCAGGGACAGCACGAACAGGAGTGCGAGGCCGACAAAGGCAAGGCCAAACCGGAGAAGTCGGTCAGGAGGGGACAAGCGCGACTCGGTAACTGTGTGGGCCGCGCTCAAGCGGGGCGGGGGACCCAGTCGTACCGACCGGTCGTGGCGAGGGCAAGGCAGAGGCTCGGCCCTGTGGATCATCGCGCGCCGCCCGTCTCCGCGGGGCCGAGCAGCCGGTCCGTCGAAATCATCGCATAGAGCAAGTGGTCCGCCCAGTTTCCGTTGATGCGCAGATAGGCCCGCGCCTCGCCTTCGCAGCGGAAGCCGACGCGCTCCAGCAGCCGGCGAGACGGCTCATTGCCGGGCAAACAGGCAGCTTCGACGCGATGCAGGCCGAGGTCGGAAAAAGCGAAGCGCACCGCGCCGCGCACGGCTTCGGTCATATATCCCTTGCCGGCGTGGCGTTGTCCCATCCAGTAGCCGAGCGTGCAGGCCTGGGCGACGCCACGCCGGATCAGTCCGAGCGTCAATCCCCCCAGCAAGGTTTCGCTGCCGGCATCGAAAATGAACAGGGGATAGGCTTCGTCAGCCGCGATCTCGCGTGCGGCACGCTTGACGCGCAGGCGGAACGAATTCCGCGTCAGGTCATCCTCGTTCCAGACCGGCTCCCAGGGCGTCAGGAATTCCCGGCTCTCCATCCGCAGAACCGCCCAGGCCGCATAGTCGTTCGCCAGTGGCGCCCGCAGAAACAGGTTCGGCGTGCGAACGAGCGGGCGGGCTGGCGGATCGGTCGAGAAGCGGAAGAGAGCCATGGCTGCTCAATCCCCGGAGCGTGCGGCCTGCCGCAGTTGCTCTGCCGGCGGGAGGCCGGACAGCGGACCGACAGCGGCGATCGTTGGCTGGTGCCCGAGCAGAGAGCGTCCGGCGGCGCGAACATCCTCCAGCGTGACAGCATCGAGCCGGTGCGCCAGCTCCTCGCGCGGTATCGCACGTCCGAAGACGAGCACCTGGCGGGCCATCTGTTCAAGCTTGCCACCAGGGCTCTCAAGCGAGGCCAGCAGCCCGACCTTCATCTGGGCCCGGGCGCGTGCAACCTCGACCTCCGTCACATCTTCGGCGGCCTGCCGCAGGCAGCCAAGGGCAACATCGATCAGCTCGCTCGCATCTTCCGGTGCTGTGCCGGCGCTGATTCCAAACACGCCGCAATCGGAGAAGGGCCAGTGGAAGGCGTCGATGGAATAGGCGAGGCCGCGCTGCTCGCGCACCTCCTGGAACAGCCGGGATGACAGCCCTCCGCCGAGCACGGAGGAGAACACCTGGAGCGGGTAATGCGCGCCGTCCCGGAAAGGCTGGCCGGGAAAGCCGAGCACCAGATGGACCTGCTCCTCGTCGCCCTCGATTCGCGCTTCGCCGCCCCGGTAATGACCATCCTCGCGCTCGAAGGCCTCAACGGGTTTGCCTGGGAGGCTGGCGAGCCTGTCACGTGCCAAGGCGACGAGCTCGTCATGGTCGACGGCGCCCGAAGCAGCCAGCACCAGGTTGCCGGCATGGTAGTGGCGCGCCAGATAGGCCCGGATGGCGTCGGGCGTGAAACTGTTGACCGTCTTCGCTGTTCCCAGGATCGGGCGGCCGAGGGGCTGGTCCGGAAAGGCCGCCTGCAGGAAGCGGTCATAGACGAGATCGTCGGGCGTATCCTGAACCGCGCCGATCTCCTGCAGGATGACACCCTTCTCGCGGGCGAGTTCCTCGGGCGCAAGCGCTGGCGACGTCAGGATATCGGCCAGGATGTCCACGGCGAGTGCGAGGTCGGATCCCAGGACTCGGGCCGTGTAGCAGGTGTACTCGACACTGGTCGCGGCGTTGAGATCCCCGCCAACGCTTTCGATCTCCTCGGCGATCTCACGGGCGCTGCGCCGCGCCGTGCCCTTGAAGGCCATGTGCTCGAGCAGATGCGCCAGTCCGTGTTCGTTCGGAAGCTCGTCGCGCGCGCCGGCCCCGATCCAGATGCCGAGCGAGACGGTGGACGCATGGTCCATGCGCTGCGAGACGATGCGCAGGCCGGAGGGCAGGGTCGTCAGGTCGACCTCAGGGTCATGCGCCCCCGACGAGCGTGGCGCAGGCGTGGCCAGTTCGGCGATCTCGGCCGGCCCCGTCGCGATCATGCCGCCGCTCCCCGCACTGTCCGGGCGTTCTGCCGGATGAAGGCCTCGATGCGTCCCTGGTCGTTCGGCAGCAGGGTGAAGCGCTCCTTGCGCTCCATCAGATCGCCGAGATGGGCCGGCAGGGCGGGCGTGACACCGCTCGCCGCCGCAACGGCTGCGGGGAACTTGGCGGGATGGGCTGTGCCGAGCACGATCATCGGCGTGGCAGGATCTGCCCTCAGGCCCCGGCGCGCGGCTGCAACCCCGATCGCGCTATGGGGGTCGAGCAGATAGCCGGCCTCGCGCCACGTGCGGCCGATCTCGTCGGCGACCTCGGCCTCGTCGACCGCGCCGGCGTCGAACTCGGAGCGGATGCGGGCCAGCGGCTCCGGCGCGATCTCGAACCGGCCGGATTGCTGCAAGGACTGCATCAGCCGGCGCACGGCGGCACCGTCGCGGTCATGCGCCTCGAACAGCAGGCGTTCGAAATTCGAGGAGATCTGGATGTCCATCGAAGGGGAGGTCGTGGCGGCGACGCCCCGCATCTCATAGGCGCCGCTCTCGAGCGTGCGCGGGAGGATGTCGTTGCTGTTCGTGCCGATCACCAGGCGCTCGATCGGCAGACCCATGCGCTTGGCGACCCAACCGGCGAGCACATCGCCGAAATTGCCGGTCGGCACCGCGAAGGAGACCTTGCGCCGGGGCGAGCCGAGGGCGACAGCCGAGGTGAAGTAGTAGACCACCTGCGCCGCGATGCGGGCCCAGTTGATCGAATTCACGCCGGAGAGGCGCAGTTCGTCGCGAAAGCTGTGGTGATTGAACATCGCCTTGGCGAGGTTCTGGCAATCGTCGAATGTGCCCTCGACCGCGATGGCGTGGACATTGGGTGAGTCCACCGTGGTCATCTGCCGCCGCTGCACGTCCGAGACGCGCCCCTGCGGATAGAGGATGAACATGTCGACCCGCTCAAGCCCCTTGAAGGCGTCGATGGCAGCACCGCCTGTGTCGCCGGAGGTTGCGCCGACAATGGTGGCGCGCTCGCCGCGCTGCACCAGCACATGGTCCATCAGCCGCCCAAGCAACTGCATTGCCACATCCTTGAATGCCAGAGTCGGGCCGTGGAACAGCTCGAGCACGAAGAGATTGTCGCCGAGCTGCGTCAGCGGACAGGTGGCCGGATGCCGGAAGGTGGCATAGGCCTCGCGGATCATGGCGCGCAGCGCCGCCGTCTCGATATCTCCGTCGGCCAGCGCGCCGATGATGCGCTCGGCAACTTCGGCATAGGGTTTGCCGGCGAAGCCCGCGATGTCCTGGGCTTCAATTCTGGGCCAGGCCTTCGGGACATAAAGGCCGCCATCGCGGGCGAGCCCGGCGAGCAGGGCGTCGGAAAAGGCGAGGGAGGGCGCTTCCCCCCGGGTGGAGACATGCAGCACGGTGTCGCTCTCTGTGGTCGTGCTGCTGCTATAGGCCGGGAGCGCAGCGAGGGCAAAGGTTGCGCGCCCGCGGCAGGGCCGCGGGGCGAGGTCAGTCGTGTTTCTGTCGCCGGGCCTGCCAGGCGAAGGCGATGAAGACACCGATCAGGGTCAGGGCCAGCCCGAACCAGGTCAGTGCGTATTGCAGGTGGTTGTCGGGAATACGGCCGATCAACTCCTTGACATCGACGCCGGCCGGCGGCGTCAGCCCGTCTCCCTGACGCTCGAGCTCGAGATAGAACGGCGCGGCCGCCAGGCCGAGGGAGGACGCAATGGCGGCCGGATCGCGTGTGAAGAACTCGCGATTGGCCGGGAGGTCGGCCGGGGTGAAGCTGTTGCGTGCTTCGGGCGTGCGCAGGAAGCCTGTCACGGTTGCCGGTCCGGAGGCCGGCTTGATCTCGCCCAGGCGCGCTTCCGGCACGAAGCCGCGATTGATCAGGATGACGCCGCCGGCATCGAGCCGGAACCCCTGGAAGATCCAGCGGCCGAAGCCGGAGAGCTGGCGCGTTCCCGGTCCGCCCGATGCGATCGTGGTGCGCACGCCGGCAAAGGGGCCGTCGACGTAACGCCCGGATGCCGCGACCCGCGTCAGGTCGAGCTTCGCAGGGTCGAGCGTGCTCCATTGCTGCTCGGGCGGGAGGGGCGCCGGAGGGCTCGCTGCCTGCGCTTGCAGGCGCTCGATGAAGCTGTGCTTCTCGCCCATCCGCAACAGCTGCCAGCTCCCCAGCGTGCAGAGCACCAAAGTCCCGCAGATGGTCAGGATCGCGGGCAGGAGAAGGCTCGGACGCCGTGTGCTGTCTGGCATTGTCTGCGCGCTCACTTTTCTCGCCTGCCTTCCTCGGCCTTGTGGGCGTATTGCAGCGCGACCGCGAGCCCCTTCATCGGCCGCAGAAGGGCGAGGCAGACGGTGACGGCCAGCGGCAGCCAGATCGAGAGATGCACCCAGATCGGCGGCTCATAGGCGATCTCGACCGAGAGCGCCGCGCCAAGAACCGCGAAGCCTGCGATCAGCATGATGAACACGGCAGGGCCGTCAGCCGAGTCGGCGAAGGCGAAATCCAGCCCGCACGCGGCACAACGAGGGCGCAGCTTCAGAAACCCGTCGAAGAGCTTGCCTTCGCCGCAGCGCGGGCAACGGCCGGAAAGGCCGGTCGCATAGGGTGAGGGGCTGATATGCTCGTACTCTGCCATCATGGTTTCCCGGAAAAAACAAAGGCGGCCTCGCGGCCGCCTTCGGGATTGTCTTGAGGCGGCCGCTCAGTGCGCCGCGGCCGATCCGGCGCCGGACGCCCAGACATAGATCGCGGCGAACAGGAACAGCCACACCACGTCGACGAAGTGCCAGTACCAGGCCGCGAACTCGAAGCCGAGATGCTGGGCTGGTTTGAAGTGGCCGAGATAGACTCGGTACAGGCAGATCGCCAGGAAGATCGTGCCGATGAGCACATGGAAGCCGTGGAAGCCGGTCGCCATGAAGAAGGTCGCGCCATAGATATGGCCGCTGAAGGCGAAGGTGGCGTGGGCGTACTCGTAGGCCTGCACGATCGAGAACAGGCCGCCGAGGAACACGGTCAGCCAGAGCGCCTGCTTCAGACCCTTGCGGTCGTTCTGCAGCAGCGCGTAATGCGCCCAGGTCACCGTCGTGCCCGAGGTCAGCAGGATCAGCGTGTTCAGCAGCGGCAGGTGCCAGGGATCGAAGGTCTGGATGCCCTTGGGAGGCCAGACGCCGCCGGTGAAGTCGTGGCGGGCGTACTGGATCGTTTCGCCGCTGAAGAGGCTGGCGTCGAAGAAGGCCCAGAACCAGGCGACGAAGAACATCACCTCGGAGGCGATGAACATCAGCATGCCGTAGCGATGGTGAAGCTGGACGACGCGGGTGTGGTGGCCCTCGTGCTCAGCCTCGCGCACCACGTCCATCCACCATGCGAGCATGGTGTAGAGAACACCGAGCAGGCCGACGCCGAAGACCAGGGGGCCGAGATGCATGCCGGCGACGGTCATCGCCTTCATCCACATGACGGCGCCGATGGCCATGATCGTCGCGCTGCTCGCGCCGACGAGCGGCCACGGGCTCGGGTCGACGAGATGGTAATCGTGGTTCTTGGTATGGGCCCCGGCCATCTTACTTTGTCTCCGCGTCCGACTCTGCTGCGCAGCGCTTGGTGCTGTCGCAGTTCTTATAGTTTCGACTTGCCCGCGTCACCCTTGCCATCCGCGACCGGCTGGCCGGCCTTGGACGGGAAATAGGTGTAGGACAGCGTCAATGATTTGACCCCGTTAAGATCGCGGTTCTGCTCGATCTCGGGGTCGACATAGAACACGACCGGCGCTTCCAGCGTCTCGCCCGGCTGCAGCGTATGCTCGGTGAAGCAGAAGCATTGCAGCTTGACGAAATAGGCGGCCCCCTGCGTCGGCGTGACGTTGAAGGTCGCGATGCCGGTGGAGACCCGGTCCGTCGTGTTGGTGATCTTGTAGAACACCGTCTGCGTCTCGCCGACGCGGAAGGTGATCTCGGAGCTTTCCGGCTCGAAGCGCCAGCCCAGGGCCGGCGAGACATTGGCGTCGAAACGCACAGCCATCTTGCGGTCCAGGATGCGCCCGGCGGCCGCGGTCCCGACCATCGGCGTGCCGCCGAAGCCGGTGACCTTGCAGAACAGGTCGTAGAGCGGCACGGCTGCGAAGGCGAGGCCGGTCATGCCGACAGCGACGCCGGCGCAGATCAGCGCCGTCCGGCGCATTCTCGCATGCTGACGGTTCGATGGCGTCGCGGTCATCACAGCGGCCTGTTCATGATGGCCGGACCGGTCTTCACCAGCGTCACCACGAAGAAGAAAATGACCAGGCCTGCAAGGACCAGCGCCAGCGCGACCGAGCGGCGCCTGCGGCGTGCCATGTCCTCCGGAGAGAAGGCCGGCGGGATCTCGCGTTTCGGAGCTTCGCTCATCCTAGCACCTTGGGCAGGGCCCACATCAGGCCGAGGCTGTTCTCTGCCAGCAGCACGGCGAAGAGCAGGAAGAGGTAGAGGATCGAGAAGCCGAACAGCGCATAGGCGGCCTTGTGGGCGGCTTCACCCTCAGTCACGCGCAACACGCGGAAGGCCAGCGCGATCATGGCAAGTCCTGTCACCACGGAGACGACGAGATAGGCCAATCCGCCGAACCCCATCAGGGCAGGCAGTACCGCGACCGGCGCCATGACCAGCGAGTAGGCCACGATCTGCCGGCGCGTCGCGGCGGGGCCGGCGACATTCGGCAGCATCGGGATGCCGGCGCGGGCATAGTCGCCGGACTTGACCAGCGCCAGCGCCCAGAAATGGGGAGGCGTCCAGAGGAAAATGATCGCGAAGAGCACGATCGAGTGCAGGCCGAAATCGCCGGTCACGACCGCCTCGCCGATCATCGGGGGGAAGGCTCCGGCCGCTCCGCCGATGACGATGTTCTGCGGCGTCGAGCGCTTCAGCCACATCGAATAGACGACGGCATAGAAGAAGATGGTGAAGGCGAGCATCGCCGCCGAGAGCAGATTGGCGACGAGGCCGAGCACGATCACCGAGCCGACAGACAAGGTCAGCCCGAAGGCGAGCGCCTCGGATGGCAGGATCCGCCCGGCCGGAATCGGACGCTTGGCGGTCCGCACCATCAGCGCGTCGATATCGGCGTCGTACCACATGTTCAGGCAGCCGGACGCACCGGCGCCGACCGCGATCGCGAGCAGCGAGGCGAATCCGATCACCGGGTGGATCGTGCCGGGGGCCGTCGCCATGCCGCCCAGTGCGGTGACGACGACCAGGAACATCACCCGCGGCTTCAGGAGCGCGAAGAAATCGCGCGCCTCGCCGGTGGAGCTCTTCGCGCCATCGGTGCGGGAATCGAACCTGTCGAACGCAGCGGACATTGGTCTTGTCGTTTCACTCTTTACGACGGCCGCCAGCGGCCGTGGGGAATGAGAGGGAGCGGTCTTGCCGCCCATCTCCGGAACGCCGCAGGTGGCGCTCGGGGGAGGGGCGGCGGCGGGCCGGGGAGCCCGCCGCCAGATGGATCAGTGGTCCGAGCCGACGATGCGCGGCAGGGTCTCGAACTGGTGGAACGGCGGAGGCGAGGACAGGGTCCATTCCAGCGTCGTTGCACCTTCGCCCCACGGATTGTCCCCGGCGAGCTGCTTCTTCGAGAAGGCGACGATGACGCCGTAGAAGAAGATGAGCAGGCCGGCAGCGAAGATGTAGGAGCCGATCGACGACCAGAAATGCCAGCCGGCGAAGGCATCGGGATAGTCCGCATAATGACGCGGCATGCCGGCAAGGCCAAGGAAATGCTGCGGGAAGAACAGCAGGTTGGCGCCGAAGAAGGCGACCCAGAAGTGCAGCCTGCCGATCCAGTCCGGCATCACATAGCCCGACATCTTCGGGAACCAGTAGTAGAAGCCGGCGAAGATGCCGAACACGGCGCCGAGCGACAGCACGTAGTGGAAGTGGGCCACGACGTAATAGGTCGCATGCAGCGAGCGGTCGACGCCGGCATTGGCCAGCACCACGCCGGTCACGCCGCCGACGGTGAACAGGAAGATGAAGCCGATCGCCCAGAGCATCGGCGCGGTGAAGCGCAGGCTGCCGCCCCACATCGTCGCGATCCAGGAGAAGATCTTGATGCCGGTCGGCACCGCGATCACCATCGTGGCGAAGACGAAGTAGCGCTGCGTGTTGAGCGAGAGACCGGCGGTGTACATGTGGTGCGCCCACACGATGAAGCCGACGACGCCGATCGCCACCATCGCATAAGCCATGCCGAGATAGCCGAAGATCGGCTTCTTCGAGAAGGTCGAGATGATGTGGCTGACGATGCCGAAAGCCGGCAGGATCATGATGTACACTTCGGGGTGACCGAAGAACCAGAACAGGTGCTGGTAGAGCACCGGATCGCCGCCACCGGCCGGGTCATAGAAGGTGGTGCCGAAATTGCGGTCCGTCAGCAGCATGGTGATGGCGCCGGCGAGCACGGGCAGCGACAGCAGCAGCAGGAAGGCGGTGACCAGAACGCCCCAGGCGAACAGCGGCATCTTGTGCATGGTCATGCCAGGCGCGCGCATGTTCAGGATGGTGGTGATGAAGTTGATCGCGCCGAGGATCGAGGCCGCGCCCGCGAGGTGAAGCGCGAGAATGCCGAAATCGACCGAAGGACCTGGGTGGCCTGCCGACGAGAAGGGCGGATAGATCGTCCAGCCCGTGCCGACGCCATGGGCGCCAGGCGCGCCTTCGACGAACATCGAGATGACCAGCAGCACGAAGCCGGCGACGGTCAGCCAGAACGAGATGTTGTTCATGCGCGGGAAGGCCATGTCGGGCGCGCCGATCATCAACGGCACGAACCAGTTGCCGAAGCCGCCGATCACGGCGGGCATGACCATGAAGAAGATCATGATCAGGCCGTGGCCGGTGACGAAGACGTTGTAGCTCTGGCCGTTGGCGAAGATCTGCAGGCCGGGCTGCTGCAGCTCGATGCGCATCATGATCGAGAGGAAGCCGCCGACCAGACCAGCCATGATCGAGAAGGTCAGGTAGAGCGTCCCGATGTCCTTGTGATTGGTCGAGAGCAGCCAGCGCCGCCACCCGGTCGGGTGGGCGTGGGCGTCATCATGTCCGTGTGCGTGGGCGTGGGCGCCCGGAGCCGCAGTTGCCATGGATTCGTCTCCTCGTGCGAAATCTGTTCGCGTGAGTTCAGTCAGATCTGGTTCGTTCACTCGGCCGCGGCGGCGACCTTGCCGGCGGCGTCGCCGGCGCTGGCGAATTTCTTCTTCGATTCGGCAAGCCAGGCCGCATAGCGCTCGGCGCTCACGACGCGGAACGCGATCGGCATATAGGCGTGGTTCTGCCCGCAGATGAACGAGCACTGGCCATAATAGATGCCTTCGCGATCGGCGCGGAACCAGGTCTCGTTGAGACGGCCGGGGATGGCGTCGATCTTGATGCCGAAGGACGGCACGGTGAACTTGTGGATGACGTCGGCCGCGGTGACCTGGACGCGCACGACCTTGCCGACCGGCACGACCGCCTCGTTGTCGACAGCGAGCAGGCGCGGAGCCTCGGCTGCGGCGATCTTGTTGCTGGCGATCGCTTCGGCGCGCTGCTTTTCGTCGAGCATCAGCGAATCGAAGCCGAAGGCGCCGCCGTCCTGCGGATATTCGTAGGACCAGTACCACTGCTTGCCGGTGACCTTAACGGTCAGGTCCGACTGCGGAATCTCGAGCTGGAGCTTGAGAAGGCGGAAGGAGGGAATGGCGATGACGACGAGAATCAGGACCGGGATGACCGTCCAGGCCACTTCAAGCAGCGCATTATGCGTCGTCTTGGAGGGGACGGGGTTCTTCCTCTCGTTGAAGCGCCAAGCGACATAGATCAGCAGCCCCAGCACGAAAATCGAGATCGTGAAGATGATCACGTTAAGCCAGTCATGGAACCAGTGAATATATTCCGAGACTTCGGTGGCGGCGCCCTGCAGATTCATCTGCCAGGGCGAAGGCATGCCGGTGCCGGCCAGCGCACTTTCAGGAAGAAGCGTCGTCGCGCCCGCGGCGAGGGCCGCTGCGGCCACTGTTGCAATGGTCCTGCTCAGAAATCGCATCGGTCCGACATAGCTCCTGTGATCCCGTCGCGGCCCGCTGTCCTTGTCTATGCGGCCCACGCGCAACGAGGCCGGCTGATCGGCCCGCCTCGTTCTTCGGCATTGCGATAAATCAAAGATCACGCTTGCGCCAGAGGGGCAATGCAGGCCTTCCACGCAGCCCGTGCGGCATAATCACGCGAGGTCTCGGCCTCAAGAAGTGCTTCCGTTGTGGCTCTGTCCTTGACAGGGCGGGGTCTGCATGGTCCCAACGCAGGCACATTCGGAGCGTGATTGTTTTGTGTGGAAGCCCTTCTGGCATCCCTCAAAACATGGATCGCCCTCTCGAATATGATTAGAGACGGATGGCGGTTTTGTCGGAATCGGACGAACGATTCCCGCAAGGGCGATCCGGCTTCAGGGGGCGATGTCCGGCTATTCGTGCCGGTTTGAAGGGAATGACGGGGATGGGCAAGTTCATCGGACCTGTCTTCGCGGCTGCGCTGGCGGCCGTGGGCGTATGTCTGGGTTCGAGCAGCGTGGCTTTCGCCCAGGGCGCTGTGAAGTCGACGCACGGCGATTGGCAGTTGCGCTGCGAGGTGCCGCCTGGCGCCAAGGCTGAGCAATGCGCGCTCGTGCAGAATGTCGCGGCCGAGGATCGGCCAAATTTGACGCTGCTGGTGATCGTGCTGAAGACGGCCGACCAGAAGAGCCGGCTTCTGCGTGTCGTGGCGCCCCTGGGTGTGCTGCTGCCGTCGGGGCTCGGTCTCAAGATCGACGACAAGGACATCGGCCGCGCTGGCTTCGTTCGTTGCCTGACCACGGGCTGCGTTGCCGAGGTGGTGATGGACGATACGCTTCTCGGCCAGCTCAAGGCCGGAAAAAGCGCCACATTCATCGTATTTCAGACACCGGAGGAGGGCGTGGGTATCCCCGTCTCGCTTTCCGGATTCGGGCCTGGCGTGGAGACCCTGCCGTGAATGACGTGATGCCTCGCCGGCTGACTATGTTGGCCGCTTCTGTGCTGTGCCTTGGCCTTGCCGGCTGCGGTTCGCGCTCGCCCGCGGGCGAGCAGAGCGGCATGCAGACGCTGAGCAATATCGTGATGTTCCAGTCGACCAAGCCGCCTCCGCCGGTGGAGAAGCCGCTGGTCGATCAGGAGGCGGACTTCGTCTGCCCGAGCGTGACCATTGCCGATGGTGGCGCTGCCATTCGCGCCCAGTCCGGCCCCGATAGCGGTAGCCTGCGGCACCAGATTTCGATCCTGAACGTGGCGCGCGAGTGCACGCCGACGGGCGGTGGCGGCTTCAGGCTGAAGGTGGGTGCCGAAGGCCGTGTGCTGGCTGGTCCGGCCGGTGGTCCAGGCACCTATTATGCGTCGATGAGCACGGAGGTCCTGCGCGGGACGACCGTCGTTGCACGCCGTGCGGCGCGTGTCGGCGGCACGATCCCCTCCGGCCAGGGCGGAACCGATTTCACCCATGTCGAGGACGGGATCGTCGTCCCGCCGGGCAAGGGCGACGTCGAGATCATCGTCGGCCTCAACACCGCTGGTGCTGCGGCGCCGGCTCGCGCGCGGCGCCGGTAGCCTTGCCGCCGCGAATGGCGCCGGCGTTTGCCGTGAACTGAGGCAAGGCGCCGATTGACTCGAAGGCGGCGTCTTGTATCTGTGCTGACGCCGCATCATCCCCGCGGGAGAGACCGGGTCCGGACTTGTCCAGGCCCGGCGCCGAAGGCGCAACCGCCCCGGAAACGCTCAGGCAAACGGACCGCGTGGGAATTGGCGCTCTGGAAAGCGGCGGATGCAACTCCGCCCACCGACGGGTGTAACCTGTCCGGCTGATCCTGCCGGTTCGGGGAAATCTCTCAGGTCCCAAGACAGAGGGGGCGCGCTCCGGACATTCCGTCCGGGGCTTGCGCTCGATTCTGGAAGGGGCCGCCATGGCTGCCGAAGCCGTTGAAGCTGATGCCGCAGGCGCCGAGGCGCTGCTCAAGACCCCGCTTCATTCCCGTCATGTCATGCTCGGTGCCCGCATGGTGCCGTTCGCCGGTTATGACATGCCGGTGCAGTACCCGATGGGTATTCTCACCGAGCATAACTGGACGCGCGAGAAGGCCGGGCTCTTCGACGTCTCGCATATGGGGCAGGCCTTTCTGCTCGGGCCCGATCACGAGACCACCGCGCGCGCGCTCGAGGCTTTGGTCCCCGCCGACATCGTCAACCTCGCTCCCGGCAAGCAGCGTTATTCGCAGCTCCTCGATGAGAATGGCGGCATCCTCGACGATCTGATGGTCACGCGCTCCAGCGAGCCCGACGAGGACGGTGCTCTCCTCCTCATCGTCAATGCGGCCTGCAAGACGGCCGACTACGCCCATATCGAGGCGCGCCTGCCGGCCAATGTGAAGCTCGTCCGCGCGGAACATCGCGGGTTGATCGCGCTGCAAGGGCCTGCTGCCGCTGAAGCGCTCGCCGCGCTGGCGCCCGAGGCCGCCGAGATGGGCTTCATGAGTGCGCGCAGCATGAAGGTGGCGGGCGTCAAGGCCAATCTCAGCCGCTCCGGCTATACCGGCGAGGACGGCTACGAGATTTCCGCCGCGGCAAACAGGATCGGCGAGATCTGGGACGCGCTCCTGCTCGATCCGCGCGTCAAGCCGATCGGACTCGGTGCCCGCGATTCGCTGCGCCTCGAGGCCGGGCTCTGCCTCTACGGGCACGACATCGACACCACGACCTCGCCGGTCGAGGCCGGACTGAACTGGTCGATCCAGAAGCGGCGGCGCGAGGAAGGCGGCTTCCCGGGAGCGGCCCGCATCCAGCGCGAATTCGCGGAAGGCGTTGCGCGCGTCCGCATCGGGCTCCTGCCCGAGGGCCGCGCTCCTGCCCGCGAAGGCGCCGACATTGCGACGCCGGAAGGCGAGATCGTCGGCAAGGTCACATCCGGCGGCTTCGGCCCGACGCTCAACGCGCCCTGCGCGATGGGGTATGTCGCAAAGGCCCACTCGGCTCCCGGCACGCGCCTTGACCTGATCGTGCGCGGCAAGCCGTTGGCGGCGACCGTCGCGCCGATGCCCTTCGTGCCCAACCGCTACAAGCGCTGATTCCCGACCCTATCCTGATCTGGAGGACCATCATGGCCGAGACCCGTTACACCAAGGACCACGAATATATCCGCATCGAGGGTGACACCGGCACCATCGGTATCACCGACTACGCCCAGGGCCAGCTCGGTGATGTCGTCTTCGTCGAGTTGCCTTCCGTCGGCAAGGCGGTCGCCAAGGGCGGCGAGGCTGCTGTGGTGGAGAGCGTCAAGGCCGCGTCCGAGGTCTATGCCCCGGTCTCGGGCGAGATTGTCGCCGTCAACAGCGAGCTCGAGGCTGCGCCTGGCGCGGTCAATGAGGACCCGGCCGGCAAGGGCTGGTTCGTCAAGCTGAAGCTGACCAATCCTGCCGAGCTCGAGGGCCTGCTCAGCGAGGCCGAGTACCAGGACTACGTGAAGACGCTGTGAGCAGCGATTCATTGCCCATGACCTGAATGTCCGGTGCCGGGCGCGCGCTGCGCCCGGACCTGGAATGATCAAGGAAACCCCGATGCGCTATTTGCCCCTCACCGACACCGACCGCGAGGACATGCTCGCGCGCATCGGCGTTCCCGATATCGACGCCCTGTTCAGCGACGTGCCCACCGGAAAGCTGCTGAAGGCTCCGCTCGACCTGCCGCGCGCCAAGGGTGAACTCGAGGTCGAGCGCATCATGGGCCGGATGGCGGCCAGGAATGTCGCAGCCTCCGCGGCTCCGTTCTTCGTGGGTGCGGGCGCCTACAAGCACCACGTTCCAGCGACCGTCGATCACCTGATCCAGCGCTCGGAATTCCTGACCAGCTACACGCCCTATCAGCCCGAGATTGCGCAGGGCACGCTGCAATACCTCTTCGAATTCCAGACCCAGATCGCCGCGCTGACCGGCATGGAGGTCGCCAACGCCTCGATGTACGACGGCTCGACCGCGACCGGCGAGGCCGTGCTGATGGCTCACCGCGTCACCAAGCGCCGCAAGGCGGTCCTATCGGGGGGGCTGCATCCCCACTACACCGATGTGGTGAAGACCCTGTCCGGCATGGCGAGCGACGAGGTCGTGGCGCTGGCGCCCGATGTCGCCGCTAACGAGGACATCCTCGCGCAGATCGACGATCAAACATCCTGCGTCGTCGTCCAGTCTCCGGACGTCTTCGGCAATCTCCGCGACCTGAAGCCGATCGCCGACAAGGCCCATGCCCATGGTGCGCTTCTGATCGCCGTCTTCACCGAGGTCGTGTCGCTCGGCGCGGTCACGCCTCCAGGCGCGATGGACGCCGATATCGTCGTCGGGGAAGGCCAGTCGATCGGCAATGCGCTGAACTTCGGTGGTCCCTATGTCGGCCTCTTCGCCGCCAAGACGAAATATCTGCGCCAGATGCCGGGCAGGCTCTGCGGCGAGACCGTCGATGCCGACGGACATCGCGGCTTCGTGCTGACGCTCTCGACCCGCGAGCAGCACATCCGGCGCGACAAGGCGACGTCGAACATCTGCACCAATTCCGGCCTCTGCGTGCTGGCCTTCACCATTCACATGACCCTGCTCGGCGAGGCCGGGCTCGCGCGTCTGGCCGAGCTCAATCACGCAAATGCCGTGAAGCTGGCCGACATGCTGGCCGGCGTGAAGGGGGTGAAGCTGCTCAACGACAGCTTCTTCAACGAGTTCACGCTGAAGCTGTCGAAGCCGGCGGCCGAGGTCGTCGAGGCGTTGGCCGAGAGGGGCGTGCTTGGCGGCGTGCCGGCCTCGCGCCTGCTGCCGGGAGCCGGGCTCGACGATCTGCTGATCGTCGCCAATACCGAGATCAACACGGATGAGGATCGGGCGGCCTTCGTGGCGGCGCTCGTGGAGGTGCTGTGATGCTGAACCGTCAGGGACGTCCCACCCAGGCTGCTTCCTCCGTGGATCACGGCCGCGAGACCTTCACCGGCAATCGCGCGCTGCAGCAGATCGAACCGCTGATCTTCGAGATCGGCCATCATGAGACGACCGGCGTCGATATCGAGAAGCCGGCGCCGTTCAAGAGCCGCCTCGGCAAGCATGCGCGCAAGGACGGCATCGGCCTGCCCGGTCTTTCCGAGCCGGAGACGATGCGTCACTACGTGCGCCTGAGCCAGAAGAACTACGGCATCGACACCGGGCTCTTCCCGCTCGGTTCCTGCACGATGAAGCACAATGCCCGCCTCAACGAGAAGATGGCGCGGCTGCCGGGCTTCTCGGACGTCCATCCGCTCCAGCCGGTTTCGACCGTGCCGGGCGCGCTCGAGCTGATGCTGGAGCTCGCCCGGTACCTGATGACGTTGACCGGCATGCCGGCCGTGGCGCTGTCGCCCAAGGCCGGTGCCCATGGCGAGGCCTGCGGCATGATGGCGATCAAGGCCGCCATTGCCGCCAAGGGCGAGGGCGAGACCCGCAAGGTCGTGCTTGTGCCGGAATCGGCGCACGGCACCAACCCGGCGACCGCGGCGCTGATCGGCTTCGAGGTCCGGTCCGTCCCGGCGCGCCCGGACGGCACGGTGGCGGTCGAGGACGTGAAGGCCCTGCTCGGGCCAGACATTGCCGCGATCATGCTGACCAACCCCAATACCTGCGGCATCTTCGAGCCGCAGATCGTCGAAATCGCGGCTGCGCTGCATGCGGCCGGCGCGTATTTCTATTGTGACGGCGCGAACTTCAACGCCATCGTCGGCAAGGCGAAGCCGGGTGACCTCGGCGTCGATGCCATGCATATCAACCTGCACAAGACCTTCTCGACGCCGCATGGCGGCGGCGGCCCGGGCGCCGGTCCGGTCGTGCTGTCGAGCAGGCTGGCTCCCTATGCGCCGGTGCCTTTCATCCATGTCGAGGGTGGTGCGGCGCGGCTCGTGGAGCACGCCGGCGACGCGCCGGCGGGCAATGATCCCTTCGGCCGCATGACCGCCTTCCACGGCCAGATGGGCATGTATGTGCGTGCGCTCGCCTATATGCTGAGCCATGGCGCCGACGGCATGAAGCAGGCCTCCGAGGATGCGGTGCTGAGCGCCAACTACATCCGCGCCGGCCTGTCCGACCTGATGTCGCTGCCGTTTCCCGACCACCCCTCGATGCACGAGGCGCTGTTCGACGATGAGTGGCTGAAGGGCACCGGCGTCACCACGCTCGACTTTGCCAAGGCGATGATCGACGAGGGGTATCACCCGATGACCGTGTATTTCCCGCTGGTCGTCCATGGCGCGATGCTGATCGAGCCTACCGAGTCGGAATCGAAGGCCTCGCTCGACCTCTTCATTGCGACGCTGCGCGATCTGGCCATGGCCGCGAAGGGCAATGACAAGGCCCGCTTCACCGCGGCGCCGCACCATGCCCCGATCCGCCGTCTCGACGAGACGCGCGCTGCCCGGCAGCCGATCCTGAAATGGGTGAAGCCGGAGCCGATAGCAGCTGCGGCTGAGTAAGGATGCTTAATCGATAGGGCAGCGATCGGACGCTGCCCTATCGTCATATCCCCTCGCGGTCTTAAGCATTCCTTGACCATGTGCGGGGATGATTTCCTCGGTGCGTGTTTTCGCACCTTGGGAACAGTCGATGTATCGCTCTTTTGTCCGGAGCTCCGCAGTTGCCGTTGCCGCGCTCGTTCTGACGGTCGGCATCGCTCGTGCACAGGAGCCGAGCTACGGCCCCAACACCTATGACCGCACGCTTGAGGCGCTGATCACCCATGAGGAGATCGCGTCGCGTGGTGGCTGGCCCAGGCTCGCCGGCAGTGTCTCCGCCCTGAAGCCGGATTCGCAGGGGCCGGATGTCGTCGCACTGAAGCAGCGCCTGATGTTGAGCGGAGATCTGCCGCCGACGGCCTTGCCCGGCGACATCTATGACGCTGCGACGATCGCAGCCGTGAAGCGCTTCCAGGTTCGTCACGGCCTGTCCGATCTCGGAACGGTCGACCGCCTGACGCTCAAGGCGCTGAACGTTCCCGTTGAAGTCCGGCTGAACCAGCTGACCGCGACCCTGGAGCGGCTGAAGAGCAACGGCTTCGTCTTTGCCGAGCGCTATGTCGTCGTGAACATCCCCGGCGCCAGCGTCGAGGCGGTCGAGAACGGCGTGGTCCAGCGCAAGCATCTCGCGGTTGTCGGTCGCCCCGATCGACCCTCGCCGGTGCTCCAGGCCAATATCACCTCGGTGAACCTCAACCCCTACTGGACCGTGCCGACCTCGATCGTGAAGGCCGACATCATCCCCAAGATGCGCAAGGAGCCCGACTTCATCGTGAAGTCGAACATGCGCCTTCTCGGAGCAGAAAATCGGGAGATCGATCCGGCGACCGTGAACTGGGCAGGCCTGACCTCGCCGTATTTCACCGTTCGGCAGGATTTTGGACCGCTCAACGCGCTTGGCCAGCTCAAGATCGACATGCCGAATACCGAGGCGGTCTACATGCACGACACGCCGAAGAAGACGCTGTTCCGTTCGGATGTTCGCTTCAACTCTTCCGGCTGTGCGCGCATCGAAGGGGTGCGCGACCTCGCCGCCTGGCTGCTCGAAGGCACCGAGTGGACCGAGCCGGTGATCGTGGCCGAGATCGCCAAGGGCGAGCGCAAGGACATCCGGCTGAAGAAGGCGGTGCCCGTGGCCTGGGTCTATCTGACCGGCTGGCAGGGCGCCGATGGGCTGGTCCAGTTCCGCGAGGACATCTATGGGCTGGACACGCCGCAGGGCATCGTCACATCGACGATCCAGGCGCGCAAACCCAAGCCGAAAGTACAGCCCGCCAAGCTCGAGGCGCGTCCGGCACCGGCTGCTCCGAGCCCGGTTGCAGCCCCTGCCAGGGCCGCGACTGTGAAGGCGGTCACCGCCGTCAACTGAGGCGTCAGGGCGCCCGAAGGATCGCCATCACGTCGCTGATGGCCTGGGCGCGCGCCGCGACATCCGTCCCGATCGTCACCTTGCCGTCCGGGCGCTGCGAATAGGCCGCGCGGCGCTCCCGGAGCGGCAGGTCCGGATGGTCGAAATCGTGATAGGCGCCGGCGAAGCCCACGAAGCGCGCTCCGCCTTGCCGTGCCAGCGCCTGGCAGGGCGCCGCTGGTGTCCAGTCATCTGCCAGTCCCTGAAGGATCGTCGTCGGCACCCGAGCGCGCCAGCCGCGTTTCAGCAGGACCCTGCAGCCAGGATAGAAGGCGATGATCGCCCGAAACCCTCCGGGGCCCGCGGCCGCGCGATCGGCGGCGACATGGAGCGCTGTCGAGCCGCCATTCGACCAGCCGATCAGATGTATCCCGGCGGGTTTGGCGAAGGGCTGACGGGCGAGCCAGTCGGCGGCGCCGAGGGCATCGCTGGCGCGATCCGCCGGCCGCAGCGCACGTTCGCGGTCATTGCAAAGCGCTACGATCCCGCGCGGGCGAAAACTGTCGGGCAGGAGCACGAGGAAGCCAGCAGCGACCAGCCTGGCACTCCAGTCGCTCTCGCGTGCGCTAAGCCCTCCAGAGGCTCGCCAGAGGCCGCTGCAGCCGTGCAGGGCAACCACGGCGGGGAAGGGGCCTGTTCCAGCGGGCTTGGCGATCCAGCCGGTCAGGACGGTGCCGTCGCGTGACGAGAACGAGACCTGCTCCATCGCGCCGGCCGGCATGGCGCAGGCGAGCACAGCGATCGTTGCCAGTGCCAGGCGTGCGCTCACGATGGTGCCTCCAACTCGGCGGGGTTCGACGTGCTCGGCCGAAACCGACGGGCGCTGGATGTGAAAACGACAACGCCGCAAACCCGGAGGTTCGCGGCGTCGCATTCCCTGGCTGAACTGATCGCTCAGTTCAGCTTGGATTTGATTTCCTTCAGACCGGTCGCGAACAGGCTTTCGGCAGCCTTGCCGCCCATCTGGCTGCGCAGGATGCCTTCGGCGGCCAGCGTAGCGGCCTCGGCGGCGGCAGCGCGGACTTCCGCGGCAGCCTCCATCTCGGCCTGGGCGATCTTGTCCTCGGCGGACTTGGTCCGGCGGGTGACGAAATCGGCGAGCTTCTCCTCAGCCTCGGTGGCAAGGCGGATCGCCTCGTCCTTGGCTGCGGCGACGATCGCCTCAGCTTCACCTTCGGCAGCCTTGCGCTTCGCCTCGTATTCGGCGAGCAGCTTGGCAGCCTCCTGACGCAGCCGGCGGGCTTCGGAAAGCTCGCGGGCAATCTTCTCGCCGCGCGAATCGAGTGCGCTCAGAAGCGACTTGTGGACGCCAAAATACCCCAGAATGCCGAGGAAGATGACGAGGGCAACCGCAACCCAGACGGTATCCATGGTTCGGTCTCCTCAGGCGCTCAGGACGGACTTGACCGCGGCAGCGGTCTCGGCGTCGGTGGGGCTCTGACCCGTCAGCTTGCCGACGATCTCGGCGGCAGCGCCGGCAGCGATCGTCTCGACATGCTTCATCGCGGCGGTCTTGCGATCCGCGATTGTCTTCTCGGCGGCTGCGAGCTTGGCGCCGAGCTCCGCTTCGGTCGCGTGACGCTTGGCATCGGTCTCGCGAGCGCTGGCGGTGCGAGCCTCCTGAGCGATGGCCTGGGCGTTGCGGCGGCTTTCGGCGAGCGCCTGCTCATGGTCCTTGGCGACGGCCTCGACCTTGGCGTGGATCTCGGTGGCCTGGTCGAGATCGCGAGCGATCGTCGTGCTGCGTTCGGCCAGAACCTCGCCGACACGCGGCAGGGCGATCCGCGACATGAGCCAATAGAGCGCACCGAAGCTGATCGCGAGCCAGAAGATCTGACTGGCGAAGAAGGTCGGGTCGAAGGGGGGGAAAGCGCCCTTCGCGAACGCCGTGTCGGCCGAAACCGCCATAACGCTGGCGGCGGCTGATACGACCCCGATGCGCTGTGCGCGGGAAGCGCGAACCTGCATGGAACGCCTCTGAAGGTTGCGTCAACGAATGACGGCTCCGCGGCGCATGATAACGCCTGCGGAGCCGCAGTGAATGCTCGTCAGACGACGAAGAGCAGTACGAGCGCGACGACGAACGCGAAGATGCCGAGACCTTCCGCGAGCGCCGCGCCGATGAAGGCGCGCGGGAACTGACCGTCGGCAGCCGACGGGTTGCGCAGGGCGCCGGACAGGAAGTTGCCGAAGATGGTGCCGACGCCGATAGCGGCGAGGCCCATGCCGAGGCTGGCGAGACCAGCGCCGATATACTTAGCTGCGACGGGATCCATAGTCTTTCTCCGATGTAAAACAGTTGAGAGTGGTGGAAGGGTGAAGTCTCGCGAGCTCGCCCGGTCAGTGTCCCGGATGGAGAGCGTCGTTGAGATAGACGCAGGTCAATATCGTGAAGACATAGGCCTGCAGAAAAGCGACGAGGAACTCAAGCGCGGTCAGCGCGACGGCCAGGAACAGCGGCAGCGGCGCCAGCGTGGCGTAGATGCCGGCGCCGGTCAGGGCGACGACGAAGCCGCCGAAGACCTTGAGCGCGATGTGGCCGGCCAGCATGTTGCCGAACAGGCGCAGGCTGAGCGAGATCGGCCGGGACATGAAGGAGACGGCTTCGATCAGGACCATGAAGGGCAGCAGCCAGCCCGGCACGCCTGACGGCACGAACAGGCCGAAGAAATGGCTGCCATGCTTCATGATTCCGTAGACCAGCACGACGGTGATCACGAGGAAGGCGAAGGCCGCCGTCACGATGATCTGGCTGGTGACGGTGAACGAACCCGGGACCATGCCGAGCATGTTCGCGGTCAGCACGAACATGAAGAGCGAGAACACGAAGGGGAAGAAGCGCATCCCGTCCCGACCCATCACGCCTGTGATGGTGGACGCGACGAACTCGTAGAGCATCTCGGCGAGCGACTGCAGGCGGCCTGGAACCGTCGCCCGCTGGCTGGAGCCATAGATCATGATGGCGGAGATCACCGCGACGGCCACCACCATGAACAGCGAAGCATTGGTGAAGGACAGATCGAGGCCGAACGGCCGCAGGCCCAGGATCGGCTTGATCTCGAATTGGTGGATCGGATCGATTCCGCCGCCAGCCGCCATAAGTCACCCCTAAATTGCCCCGGTTCGGGGCACTGCAAACACATTCAACGTTCCGGTTCGCCGCCCTTCGGTGAGGAAGGGCGCGTTCCGAGCCGATAGGCGGAGCGCAGGCCGGCGATGGTTCCGATCACCAGGAAGGCGATCAGCAGGAACGGCGACGTTCCCAACCACCGGTCGCCGAAATACCCGATCAGGGCACCAGCGATAACGCCGCCAGCCATATCCGTGGCTGCGCGAAAACCTGATGACATCGCGCCAGCAAGCGCTTTGTCGGGACCCGCCTTCTCTGAATYCGCCTTTTCGGCGGCTTCAGCACGCCCGAGGGCGGCCTTCAGCGAGTCCAGTCTTTCCCGCAACTTCGGATCGGAGCCGTTCGGGTCGGATTCAGACATCAGCAACTCCCTGCCGACCGTGTCATGGCCACGACCGCGTCCGAAATTGCCACGAACCTGTCCGGACCCGCAGGCCGAGCCGTTGTCAGCGCGTTTCCTTTATTGTCCGCTCCGGCGACTGTCAAGGCATGGGGATTGGTGTTAAGTTGTTGAAATTATTTGATATTAGTGCTTTGTGCGGCATTCTTGCCGCATTGCGAACCCGAATGTGGCTTTTTTTCAGACGGCTTCGCGGATTTGTTCCGCTGTTGCGAGGTCGACCGAGACCAGTTGGCTGACCCCTCGCTCGGCCATGGTCACGCCGAACAACCGTTCCATGCGCGCCATGGTAATGGGGTTGTGGGTGATCAAAATGAAGCGCGTCTCGGTATTTCGGGCCATATCGTCGAGCAGATCGCAGTAGCGCTCGACATTGGCGTCATCGAGCGGCGCGTCGACCTCGTCGAGCACGCAGATCGGCGAGGGGTTGGTCAGGAACACGGCGAAGATCAGGGCGGTCGCGGTCAGGGCCTGCTCGCCGCCGGAGAGCAGGGTCATCACCTGCGGCTTTTTGCCCGGGGGGCGCGCGAAGATTTCCAGCCCCGCCTCGAGAGGATCCTCCGAGTCGACCAGCCGGAGCTCGGCCGTGCCACCGCCGAACAGGATGCCGAACAGACGCTGGAAGTGTTCGTGCACCACCTCGAACGCGGCCAACAGCCGCTCGCGGCCTTCGCGGTTCAGCGCGCCGATGGCCTGGCGCAGGCGCCGGATCGCCTCGCTCAGGTCGTCGCGCTCCCCTGTCAGGCCCGCGCGCTTGGTCTGGATTTCGACGAGCTCATCCTCGGCACGCAGGTTCACAGCGCCCAGACGTTCGCGTTCGGTCCTCAGGCCTGCGAGGCGACCTTCGATTTCGGCGGGATTCGGCAGCGCTTCGCCCGGCTTGATCAGAGTCAGTTCCTGGAGCCCGGCGAGCCCTGTCTCGAGCCCGTCCTCGATCTGCCGCTCCACATCGACCAGGCGCTGTCGGGCTGCCTCCAGGCGCGCCTCGGCGGAGGCGCGGACCTCGCGTGCACCAGAGAGGGTTTCCAGGGCCGCTCTGGCCAGCCGATCGGCCTCAGCCCGGGCGGTCTCCGCCGTGGCCAGGCGGTCAGCCGCCTCGCGGCGTGCCGTCTCGGCCGCCTCGATCTCGCCGACCAGGCGCCTGCGCTCGACCAGGAAGGTGTCCGGTGCGTCGAGCAGCGCCTTGCGCTCGATCTCCGCAGTCGCGATGCGCCGCTTCGTCTCGTCAGCGGTCTGGGCGCTCGCCCTGGCTCGTTCCTGCCAGGCCCGGATATCGACGAAGATCGTGGCGCGGCGTCGCTCGCGAAGCTCCGCCTCTCGCGCCAGGGTCTGGACGCGGGCACGCGCATCAGAAGCGGCTGCGCGCTGTTCACTGAGGACGGCGCGCGCCTTCAGGAGGACGCTTTCGAGCTCGGTCGCCGGCGCCAGCGCGGCGAGCGCCTCTTCGGCTGCAGAAGCCTGGGTCGTCGCTTCCGCGATCGCCTGGCCCAGGCGGGCGACGGCCTCATCGAGAGCCGAGCGGCGCGCGGCTGTCTCGCCGGCCTTGCGCTCGGCGCTTGCGAGCCGCTCTCGGGCCTGATCCAGATCGCGGCGGGCGAGCCGCACGGCTTCGACGGCGGCCGTTTCAGCCTGCGCGGAGGCGCGAACCGTCTTGGTGGCGGTATCGAGGCCCTGCCGCGCAATCTCTGCAGCTTTGCGCGCGGCCTCCGCCTCGCGTTCGAGGTCGCCAAGGCGATTCTTTTCGGCGAGGCGGCGGGCCGCTGGGGACGGGGCCTCCGCCGCGCTGGTGAAGCCGTCCCAGCGCCAGATGTCGCCTTCGCGTGAGACCAGGCGCTGGCCGGGCTGCAACGAGGCGCGAAGCCTCGCGCCCTCTTCGCGCGGCACGATGCCGACCTGGGCCAGGCGCCGCGCCAGGGCTTGCGGACCGCGCACATGCCGGGCCAGCGCCTCGGCGCCATCGGGAAGGGCAGGGTCCCCCGCAGCATTGCCCATGTCGCGCCAATGAGCCGGGGCAGCAGTGTCGGAGGCGGCGTCGAGATCGTCGCCAAGGGCCGCACCAAGTGCGGTCTCGAACCCTTTCGTGACGCTGATCGCTTCGAGGATCGCCGGCCAGCGATCGCCGGCCGCCGGTGCCAGAAGTTTCTGCAGCGTGCGGATTTCCGTGTCGAGGCGCTGGGCTGCGCGATCTGCCTCGGCCAGCGGCGCGCGCAGCCGGGTCTCTTCTTCTCGGGCTGCACCCAGAACAGCTCTTGCGCTGGCTGCCGCCGAATCCATCTCCAGCATGGTCTCCTCGGCCTGAGCACGCGCGCCCGTCAGCCTGTCGAGTTGAGCCGCGGCATCATCTGCGTCGAGCGCGGCAAGGTCGCGACGCAACCTGTCCTGCTCCGCGACATTCCTGGCCTCGCGGTTCCGGGCGTCACGGAGCGTCCGCTCCATGGCGTCGCGGCGGGCCGCGAATTCCGACAATCTTGCCTGTGCCGTGGAATGCTCACCCTCTGCCTGAAGCAGGATCGCTTCAGCCTCGGCCAGCGAGGCTCCTGCAGCCTCTCCCACGGTCGTGGCCGCGCTGGCTTCGCCGGCAAGCGTCTCATCCTCTCCGGTCAGCCGCGCGAGACTTTCGGCGGCATCGTCGGCGAGCCTGTCCTGGCGCGTCAGATCGCTCTGCAACTCGGTCAGGCGCTTGCCAAGCTCGTCTGCGCGTAGCTTGGCGCGTCTGTTTGCCGCCTCGAGCTCATCGAGGCCGCGCTTCAGCCTGACCAGGGCGGCGGCTGCGGCGGCCTCGGCCTCGCGTAGCGCCGGCAGCGCATGCGCCGCCACCGCCTGATGGCGCGCCGCTTCGGCCTGGATGCCTGTCTGTTCGGCAACGCCGCGGACCGCCGCTTCCAGGGCCCGATCGGCAGCGGCCGCATGTTCGCGTGCGTCGCGATGGGCGATCAGGGCGAGCGTCGCCTCGACGCGGCGGATGTCGGCGGCAAGGCTGCGATAGCGCCCGGCCTGCCGCGCCTGCCGCTGCAAGGCGTCGACCTGCGTGCCGATCTCGCCAAGCACGTCTTCCAGCCGCGTCAGATTTTCTTCCGCCCCCCTGAGTCGGAGTTCGGCCTCGTGTCGGCGGCTGTACAGGCCCGCGATGCCGGCGGCGTCTTCAAGGATGCGGCGACGCGATTGCGGCTTGGCGGCGATCAGTTCGCTGATCTGCCCCTGCCGCACCAGGGCCGGCGAGCGGGCTCCGGTCGCCGCATCGGCAAAGAGCAGTTGCACGTCGCGGGCGCGCACCTCTTTGCCATTGACGCGATAGGTCGAGCCTTCCTCGCGCTCGATCCGGCGGGTCACTTCGAGGACATCGGTATCGTTGAAGGCCGCGGGAGCCTTGCGGTCGCTATTGTCGAGGGTGAGCGCGACTTCGGCCATGTTGCGGCCGGGACGTTCGGAGGATCCGGCGAAGATGACGTCGTCCATGCCGGACGCGCGCATGTTCTTGAACGAACTCTCGCCCATCACCCAGCGCAGGGCTTCGACGAGATTGGACTTGCCGCAGCCATTGGGGCCGACGATTCCCGTCAGGCCTGGCTCGATCAGGAACTCGGACGGCTCGACGAAGGTCTTGAAGCCGGTCAGCTTGAGGCGCGTCAGATGCATCGACGCGCCTCATCGTCCAGGGTGGCAGGATGGCGCGTGGGCTTAGCCGGCCAGCAGCGGCTCGAGGATCTTGTCGAATTCCGCGATCGAAAGCGCACCTGCACGCTTTTGCCCGTTGATGAAGAAGGTCGGCGTCGAGTCGACGCCAGCCTTGGCCCCGCGATCCTTCACTTGCGTGACGGCGTCATAGATATCCTGCCGTTTCAAGCAGGCTTCAAAAGATTCCTGTGTGAAACCGGCCTGCTTCACCATCGCGGCCAGCGCATCGACCGGCTTCTCGGTGAAAGCCCAGTTGCGCTGCTGATCGAACAGCAGATCCGACATCGGGTAGTATTTGTCGTTGCCGTTGCAGCGAGCCAGCATGAAGCCCGCCGTCGCCAGCGGATCGAGCGGGAATTCGCGCAGGGTGAAGCGCGCCTTGCCGGTGTCGATATATTTCGCCTTCAGCGCCGGCCAGGTATCGCGGTGGAAGCTCGCGCAATGGCTGCAGGTCAGCGAGGCGTATTCGATGATGGTGACCTTGGCGTCGGGCTTGCCGAGCCAGACATCGCCCAGCGGGCCGGCGACAGCGAGGTCGGCAGTCGCGGATTGCGCCCGGGCCGGAGCGGAACCCAGCATCGCGGCGGCTGCGATCCCGGCCGCGCCGGTCAGAAGCTGTCGCCTGTTCGTCATCGTGCAATATCCTAAGGGGCCAAATCGGTGTCGGGACCATAGTGGCCAACACGAATGTGGCAAGATCGGTTCGCGGGGAATGACGGCTTCCTCACGAAGCCGTGTCATCTCGTGGTGGCGGATTTCTGAGCGACGCCCAGGCCGAGCCGTTCCAGCGCGGCCCGGAGCCCCGGGTCTTCGATATGGGCGACCTGCTGGGCGATCCGCCCGACGAGGGCCGGGTCGGGCGGCGGAGGAACCGGTTTCTGCTGCGGGGCCTCGACCGGGCCCTGTTTCAGCACGAGCTTGCCGACGGCCCGCCAGCCGAGATGGGTGTTGACCCGCTCCAGGACCACGGGCCCGAGTTGTTGCATGTCGAGCGCGAAGGCGCCCTCGACGCGCACGACGAGCGTCGCCGGTTCCGATGTCTCGCCGGGCGCCGGGCGTCGGCGCGGCCAATCGATCTTGAGCGGCCGCGATCGTGCTGCCAGCCGCTCGCCGACAATCTCCGGCCAGAGCGAGACGATGGCGCGCCCGGCAAAACCCTGGGCGGCGAGCGCCGGCGCAAGGCAGTCATCGATCAGGTCGGCGAGGGGTTTGGCAGCCATGCTCTATTCTGGGGCCGGCGCATCGGCGCGACAAGGGCCGAAGCTCTATCAGCTGTTGCGGTGACGTCGCCACTCCTCGGCGCTGATCTCCCAGATTTCCGAAAGATGCCGGCCGCCGACATAATCGCGCATCTCGGTCCGGATGACGCGCATGCCGCCGCTCTCGGAGATGCGGCGGGACGCGGTGTTGTCGGCGGCCTTCGGCACGCGCAGCACCGAACGCCCGAGGACATCGAACCAGAAATCGGTGACGGCGGCGGCCGCTTCGCTCATCAGCCCTTGTCGCTGCCAGGGCAGACCGAGCCAGAAGCCGCGGTTCTCGTCCTCGCCCTCCCTGAGCGAGATCAGGCCGACGAGTTGGCCGAGCTCGCTCTTCAGCCGCAGGCTCCAGTGCCATTCCGTGCCCTGTGCCATCGCTGGCAAGGCGACCTCATGCAGATAGGCGAGCGCGCCGTCGGGCGGGTAGGGCCAAGGCACCCGCCTGGTGAGATAGCGCACGATCTCCCAGCGCGGAAACAGCGCCTGGATCGCTGGTGCGTCATCGAGCGTCAGCGGCTTGAGAACCAGGCGGCGCGTTTCGAGGGCGGGGATGGCTTGCGTTGCTGTCGACATGGTCGTTCGCCGTTACGAGCGCGCTTGCCGCAGCGCGCGTGTCATGCGGGTGGAATCCCCCCAAGTCGATAGCCAGATCAGAATTTCGGTCACCATCGCAATGGCGGATTGCAGCATGGTCTGCAGCGAGTGTCTTGCTTCGCTGCCGAGCTGCATTTCGGCATGATGAAGATGCGCCAGCTCTTCCTCGCGGATGCTGTTGATGACGGCGTGGAGATCGGCGTCTCGGCCCTGTAGGAAATGCATTTGTTCATCGAGATGACGGTGTACGGTCTCTTCCACCGCTGCGGTGCAAACACAAATCGCGCGTCGCCCCATCAATGCCGTCATCAAGCCGAGCAGCGAGCCGCCGAGACTCCACAGCTTCATGATCCGGCAGGGACGTGAACCGCGTGCCGGCATGGCCGCATAGAACCTGGCGCAATGGTCGATTTCGTCGGTGAGCATCTGCTGCAAAGCCGGGACGATGTCGGGCGTGAGCCGCTTCGCCACTGCGATCTGCGCGGAGTAGATGCGGATCGCGCCGTATTCCCCGGCATGGTTCACGCGCACGATCCGCTTGATCGTGAGAGCGTCGCGGGGTGAAGGGCTCTCCGGCGATATGGACATGTGATCGCGGGAGCTCAATGACGTTAGCATCTTGGACGTTAGCATCTTGCGGTTGGGGGGCGGCACGCTAAACCGGGGCCATGAACCTCGCAACGCGACCGCCCGTGCCAGAGGCTGCCGATCTCCTGGACTGGTACGATCGCCACCGCCGTGTCCTGCCTTGGCGTGCCTTGCCCGGCGAGAGGGCCGAACCCTATCGCGTCTGGGTCTCGGAGATCATGCTGCAGCAGACCACGATCGCGGCAGTGAAGCCCTATTTCGAACGGTTCATGGCACGGTTCCCGACGGTTGGAGCCCTTGCCGACGCGCCGAGCGAGGATGTCATGCAGGCCTGGGCCGGCCTCGGCTATTACTCGCGGGCTCGCAATCTGCATGCCTGCGCCAAGGCGGTCTCGGCGCTGCACGCGGGTCGCTTTCCCGATACCGAGGAAGGCCTGCGCGAACTGCCGGGCATCGGAACTTATACGGCAGGCGCTGTCGCAGCCATTGCCTTCAACCGGCCAGCGGTTGCGGTTGACGGCAATGTTGAGCGCGTCATGACCCGTCTCTTTGCAATCGAGGATGCTTTGCCGGGGGCCAAGCCCTTGATCAAGGAGCGCACCCTGGCCCTGTTGCCGTCGGAACGACCGGGCGATTACGCGCAGGCACTGATGGATCTCGGCGCCACGATCTGCACGCCGCGCTCGCCAGCCTGCGGCATTTGTCCGTGGCAGGCGCCGTGCGTCTCACGGGCGGCGGGGACACAGGAGACCTTTCCGCGGAAGGCGGCGAAGAAGACCGGGGCAACCCGCTACGGGGCTGCCTTCGTGCTGCTACGCGAGGATGGCGCGGTTCTGCTGCGGACGCGCCCGGCCAAGGGGCTGCTTGGAGGCATGGCGGAGGTGCCGACCGGCCAATGGAGCCCGGATTACCGCCTAGCTGACGCTTTGCAGGATGCTCCGCTTCCGGCGCAGTGGCGCAGGCTGGCAACGCCCATTCGCCATGTCTTCACCCATTTTCCGCTCGAGCTCACGGTCCTTGTCGCGCGTGCCCCGCGGGCGACGCCGGCGCCGCAAGGTTCCCGCTTCACTCCGTTGGCGCGGCTCCGTGACGAGCCGTTCCCGGCGGTCTTCCTGAAAGCGCTCGAGGCAGGGCTCGAGGCGCTCAGGCCGCTGCCATCTGCGCCCTGATCTCGCCGCGCAGTGAATCGAGCAGCGTCAGCCCTTCCGGGCGCTCGACATGCCAGAAGGTCCAGCCATTGCAGGCGGGTAACCCCTGGGCCAGCGCTCCGACCTTGTGGATCGAGCCGACAGCCGGGCCAAGCAACAGCGTGCCATCGGCCCGGATCGTCGCCTTGTGGCGGCGTTTCTCGTCGACGACACTCTCACCGGCCTTGACCAGCCCGGCCTCGACCAGGCTGAGGAAGGGCACGCGCGGTTCGCTGCGCTTCGAAGGCGCGGTGGAGAACGATTCGGGCGGCAATGGCTGGACAGCGGCGATGCGCTTGCGCGCCGCCTCGGCATAGACCGGGTCGCGTTCAAGGCCGATGAACCGCCGACCGAGAGCTTTCGCGACGGCACCCGTGGTGCCGGTGCCGAAGAACGGATCGAGGATCACGTCGCCGGGGTTGCTGGCCGAAAGCATGACGCGGGCCAGCAGGGCCTCCGGCTTTTGAGTCGGATGCACCTTGGCGCCGGACGCGTCCTTCAGACGTTCCTCGCCGGTGCAGAGCGGCAGATACCAGTCCGAGCGCATCTGCAGGTCGTCATTGCCGCCCTTCAACGCCTCGTAATGGAAGGTGTATTTCGAGCTTTCGCCGCGCGCCGCCCAGATCAGTGTTTCATGCGCGTTGGTGAAGCGCCGGCCGCGGAAGTTCGGCATCGGGTTGGCCTTGCGCCAGACGATGTCGTTCAGCATCCAGAAGCCGAGATCCTGCAGGATCGCGCCGACGCGGAAGATGTTGTGATAGGAGCCGATCACCCACATTGCGCCGTCCGGCTTCAGCACCCGCCGGCAGGCGGTCAGCCAGGCTCGCGTGAAGGCGTCATACTCGGCGAAGGAGGCGAACTTGTCCCAGTCGTCGTCGACGGCATCGACGAGGCTGTCGTCAGGCCTGCGGAGATCGCCGCCAAGCTGAAGATTGTAGGGTGGATCCGCGAAGACGAGGTCGACGCTTGCCGGAGGCAGGCGGTCGAGCGCGGCGATGCAGTCGCCGACGACGACCTGATCGAGCGGAAGATCAAATGAAAGGCTCGAAGCCTTCATCCGAGACTGCAGCGCAGGCCGTCCGGTACGCGAAACCTGAATCCGGACGGCGGCGCTGGCAGTCCCGGTACGCGAGGTACCCATGACGCCGAACCATTTACGCAACTTCAACAGTCGCGATCTTGGGGGAGTCAGGGTAAAAGCCGGGTTTCCGGGTTGAAAAAAATGCGTCTCGTTTTGGGGCTGCAGTTTTTGCCTAGTGCATTGGCAAACCAGCTGAATCCGGATCGGGTGTTAAGAAACGGCTAACGTGTCGCGGGCATCGCACAACCGCTCAGCGCCGCCAGACGCCCTTGATCGGCGCGAAGGAAAAACGGTGCTCCGGGCACGGGCCGTGGGTCTGTATCGCGGCGCGATGCGCGGCCGTGCCATATCCGGCATGCCCGGCAAAACCATAGGCCGGATAATGCGTCGCCAGGCGCGCCATCATCCGGTCGCGGGTCACCTTTGCGATGATCGATGCGGCCGCAATCGAGGCCACGCTGCCGTCGCCCTTGATGATCGCATCGCAGGGGCAGGGCAGAGTGGGAGGGTCGTTGCCATCGACCAGCACATGCCGCGGCTGGACAGGCAGACCGGCAACCGCGCGCTTCATGGCGAGCAGCGTCGCCTGCCTGATGTTGAGCGCGTCGATCTCCTGCGCTGTGACGCTGCCGATCCCGATACCGAGCGCGGCTTTGGCGATCTCCCCGAACAGCGCTTCGCGCCTTGCGGCGCTGAGTTCCTTCGAATCGGCGAGGCCAGCCGGAATCAGGTCGGGGTCGAGAATGACGGCAGCCGCGACCACCGGCCCGGCCAGCGGCCCGCGTCCGACCTCGTCGACGCCGGCCAACGGCCAGAATCCTTGCTCAATTGCGTGCGTCTCGCGGCTGAAATCGGCGGCCATGCCCGGTCCAGGAAAGAAATCGTTGCCGGGCTTATGCCGGAAGGCCGTCGTCTAGAACAGGCTGAGCTGTGCCTTTTCCTTTTCCGGCTTCAGGAAGAGGTCGCTGCGCAACCGCAATCGCGTCGCGTTGAAGCCGAGCCGTTCGGCCGCCATTTCGAAGCGCCGCCCGATCATCCAGGCATAGGGACCGGAACCGACCTGACGCTGGCCCCAGGCCGAGTCGTAATCCTTGCCGCCGCGTGTCGAGCGGATCAGCGAAACGACATGGCGCAGCTTGTCTGGATGGTGGGTCAGCAGCCAGTCCTGGACGAGATCCTTCACCTCCAGCGGCAGCCGCAGCAGCACGTAACCGGCCTCGCGCGCCCCGGCGGCCTTGGCGGCGTCGAGGATGCGCTCGATTTCCTGCTCGTTGATCGCGGGGATGATCGGCGCGACCAGCACGGTCACCGGAATGCCGGCATCCGACAACCGCTTGATCGTCTCCAGCCGCTTCGCCGGCGCGGCGGCGCGCGGCTCCATACCGCGCGCGATCTTGGGATCGAGCGTCGTCACCGAGATCGCGACCTTGGCGAGGCCCTGCGCTGCCATCGGCGCCAGGATGTCGATGTCGCGCTGCACCAGTGCCGATTTCGTGACGATGCCGACCGGGTGGCGGAAGCGCGCCAGCACCTCCAGGATCGAGCGCATGATCCGCAGCTTCTTCTCGATCGGCTGATAGGCGTCGGTATTGGTGCCGATCGCAATGGTGCGCGGCTGGTAGGACGGTGCCGATAATTCCTTCTCGAGCAGCAGCGCGGCGTCGGGCTTGGCTGTCAGCTTGCTCTCGAAATCGAGCCCGGGCGAAAGCCCGAGATAGGCATGGCTCGGCCGCGCGAAACAGTAGACGCAGCCATGTTCGCAGCCGCGATAGGGGTTGATCGAGCGATCGAACGAAATATCCGGCGAATCATTCCGCGTGATGATCGTGCGCGCTTTCTCGATCGCGACTTCCGTCTTGAAGGCTGGTAATTCGCCGAGAGAGCCCCAGCCATCATCTTCGGCGACGCGCTGCTCGGTCTCGAAGCGTCCGCCTGGATTGATCGTTGCCCCGCGCCCGCGCCGTCGTTCCGGATCGATGCGGTGGCCGGCATAGGCGAGGGGCTCGGCCGGAGCGACACGCGCGGATGCCGACAGGGTTTCGCCGTCATGCCGCCTGAGCGGCTGGGCTGCGATCGGTCGCGAACTGGGTCTGGCTTGCTGCATGGCGCTGAGCCGTTCCTGAGAGGGCCGTAAGAATCGGCGTTTCCGTGACCATTAATGTGAACATATAGGGAACAAAATGCAAGTGGCGGGATTGCGGCATGTTGCGCTGCGCCATAATCAATGGGCCATGCTTACAGCCGTCATCAGGGCCGACGGACCGGCCAGAGCACTCGCTGCGACTTTTTCCGTGCTGATCCCGGCCGTTGCCGAAGGTTTCCTCGGCCATGCCGTGGTCGTCGATGCGGATGGTGAGGGGGAGGTGGAACGCCTCGCCGATGCGACGGGTGCGACCTATGTCAGGGCGGCCGTGCCTGAAAGCTGGCATGCCGGTGCCGCACAGGCGCGCGGCGATTGGCTGCTTCTGTTGAGCGCCGGGGACATCCTGCAGCCAAACTGGATTCAGGCGACCGAGCGCCATCTGCTGCTGGCGCCCGACAGGCCGGCCTTGTTGCCGCTGAGCGGGGTTGCTGCGGGGCTCAAGGAGCGCGCCGCGCTGTCATTCGGCCCGCGTCGGCTGCGGGCCGGCCTTGTGGTGCCGAAGGGACTGGTTCTGGCCGGGCGGCTGAATGCCGCGCCGCGGCGTCTCTCGGTGCGCCGGGAGCGTGCCGTATCCTGAGACGCAAGGCATCGGCCCGAAAGGTGGATCGCGGTATTCGGGGAAAGCCGACGCAACCCCAGGAGGTGAGATCGGACCGGATACGGGATCGGGTCCGATGATCTAAAGCTGGTTCGTCCGGAAGGTATCGCAGCTTTGCAGCGAGCCGGACTTGAAGCCGGTCGTGAACCAGCGTGTGCGTTGCGCCGACGAGCCGTGGGTGAAGGAATCGGGCACGGCCACGCCTTGCGAGGCTTGCTGCAGCCGGTCATCGCCGATGGCCGCCGCCGTCCGCATCGCCTCGTCGACATCGCCCTGGTCGATTCGGCCCATCGCCTGGACATTATGCGCCCAGACGCCGGCGAAGCAGTCCGCCTGCAGCTCGACCCGCACTGACAGCGCATTCGATTCGCGCTCCGAGATGCGCTGTCGCAGCTGGTTCACCTTGGGCAGGATACCGAGCAGGTTCTGGATGTGATGGCCGACCTCGTGGCCGATCACATAGGCATAGGCGAAGTCACCACCACCGCCGAGCTTGCGCTGCATCTCCTGGAAGAAGGAGAGGTCGAGATAGACCTTCTTGTCTTCGGGGCAATAGAACGGCCCCATCGCTGCCTGTGCCGTGCCGCACCCCGAGCGATCTATGCGCGAGAACAGCACGAGCTTCGGCGGTTCGTAGCGGCGGTTCGCCTGCTGCGGCAGGATCTTGGTCCAGATATCTTCGTTCTGCGCCAGCACCGCCGAAACGAAGCGGCCCATTTCATCCTGCGGCGGGCCTGAGGCCGGGCGGCTCTCCTGGGTCGGAGCACTGCGCCCGACCCCGAGCATTTCGGCGCCACCGATCAGGATGCGCGGATCGATCCCGAGCGCCCAGCCGACAAGGCCGAGCACGACCATGGTTCCGATGCCGACACCGCCGCGCCCGCCGGGAAGCCCCGCGAAGCCGCCGCCGCCATTGCGCCTGTCCTCGAGATTCTCGGACTGGCGATAATCTTCCCAACGCATGGCGGAGTCCCCGTCTAGTCCCGAGCAATCTCGTGGAGAGAGGCCCGGAACTCAAGCTATTCGTCAACCGGCTCGCGCGCGGGTGGTTCCCCAGGTTCTTCCTGCTACCTCAGTGATAGCCGCTGTCGGCCCTCACCTTGCCGCGGAAGGTCCAGTAGACGAAGGCCGTGTAGAACAGGATCATCGGCAGCAGGAAGCAGACGCCGATCAGGACGAAGATATGGGAGGACGGCGCTGCGGCCACATCCCAGATCGTCAGGCTCGGGGGCACCAGATAGGGATAGTTCGAGATCGCGAGTCCCAGGAAGCAGAGCAGGAAGATCGCGATGGTGAAGGCAAAGGGCGTGAATTCGTGCTGCCCGTGCAGCCGCTTCCAGACCATATAGCCGCAGAACGCCGTCAGGACCGGGAATGGCCAGAGCAGCAGCAGGTTGGACGGCGTGAACCAGCGCGCGGCGATGCGCGGATGTGCGTAGGGCGTCCACAGCGAGACGATCACCGCGAAAGCCATCAGACCGAGCAGCAGCCATTTCGCCTGGTGCCGTGCCCTGTCCGCGACGGCACCTTCCGTCTTGAAAACGAGCCAGGTCGCGCCGAGCAGCGCGTAGCCGACGACGACGCCGACCCCGCACATCACCGAGAACGGCGTCAGCCAGTCGAAGGGGCCGCCGGCAAACTCGCGGTTGCTCACGGTGATGCCCTGGATCAAGCCACCGAGCACGAGGCCCTGAGCGAAGGCCGCAAGGGTCGAGCCGAGCCAGAAGGCAATGTCCCATTTCCTGTGATGCGGCTTGGCGACCCAGCGGAATTCGAAGGCGACCCCGCGGAAGATCAGCGCCAGCAGCATCAGGATGATCGGTGTGTAGAAGGCCGGCATGATGATGGCGTAGGCGGTTGGAAAGGCGACCCAGAGGCCGCCGCCGCCGAGCACGAGCCAGGTTTCGTTACCATCCCAGAAGGGCGCGACCGAGTTCATCATCTGGTCGCGTTCGCCCTCGTCCCTGGTCGTCGGGAAGAGGATCGCGATGCCGAGGTCGAAACCGTCGAGCACGACATAGAGCATCACGGCCGTGCCGATCAGGACGGCCCAGATGACGGGGAGATACCATTCCATCTCAGCTCTCCCCTCAATTCGCCGGCTGGATCTTGTCGTCGCCGGGATGCCCGTCGCCGAACAGCACGGAGGCGTCATCCTGCGTCGCCTTGAGCGTCCGCTTCGAAGGCTGCTCCGGTGGGTCCGTGGCGAGGAGAGCGTCGGGGCCCTTGTCGATCAACCGGTTCATCAGCAGGATCCCGGCCGCAAAGACCACGGAATAGACGCAGACGAAGAGCGCGAGCGAGATTGCGACCTGCATCGCCGTCACCGGCGAGACGGAGTCGACCGAACGCAGCACACCCGTTGCGAGCCAGGGCTGGCGCCCGACCTCGGTCACGAACCAGCCGGCGAGGATGGCGACGAAACCGAGTGGCCAGGTGTATTGCGCCAGCCAGAGCCAACGTCGTGCTTCGAACACCTTGCCACGTGACCAGAGATAGGCACCGAGCCAACCGAAGCCGATCATCAGGAAGCCGATGCCGACCATCAGCCGGAAGGCGAAGAAGGGAATCTTGACGGGCGGCCGGTCCTGCGGCGCGAAATCATTCAGGCCGGGAAAGAGAGCGCTCATGCTGCCATGGGTCACGAGGCTGGCGAGCCCGGGAATCGCGATTTCGTAGCGGTTGATGCCGGCCTTCTCGTCGGGCCAGGCGAAGAGAACCAGAGCGCCGGGCTTCGACGAATCCCAATGCGCTTCGATCGCTGCGAGCTTCGCCGGCTGGTATTTCGCCGTGTCCTCGCCGTGCTGGTGGCCGATGACGGCCTGGATCGGAGCCGTCAGGGCGATCATCAGGATCGCCATTCGCACCATCGTCCTGGCAGGCTCGATGCTCGTCCCGGCCAGGAGATGGCGCGCTCCCGTCGCCAGCACCACAAAGGCGGTGGTCAGATAGGCCGCCGTCATCATGTGCATGAAGCGCAAGGGGAAGGTCGGATTGAAGATGATCTGCAGCCAGTCGACCGGATAGGCGATGCCGTCGCGCATCTCGTGGCCGGTCGGATACTGCATCCAGCTATTGGCCGAGAGAATCCAGAACCCCGACAAGGCCGTTCCGGCGGCGACGATCACCGCGGACAGGAAATGCAGCCAGGGCGGGACGCGCTTCCAGCCGAACAGCATGACGCCCAGGAAGGAGGCCTCGAGGAAGAAGGCGCTCAGCACCTCGTAGCCGATCAGCGGACCGATGACGTTGCCGACCACCGTCGAGAACCGGCTCCAGTTCGTGCCGAACTGGTAGGACAGCACGATTCCCGAAACGACGCCCATCGCGAAGGAGACCGCAAAGATCTTGGTCCAGAACCGGGCGAGCAGATGAAACTTGTCGTCGCCGGTCTTCAGCCAGAGGCCGAGCAATGTCGCGATATAGGCGGAAAGCCCGATCGTGAAGGCGGGGAAGACGATGTGAAAGGAAACCGTGAAAGCAAATTGAATACGCGAAAGCAGAAATGCGTCGATTTCCATCGCAAGGCTCCGGCCGGCACGCCGCACGAGCGGCTTGAAACGACTCTGCCCGCACAGCATCGTCGCTGCGGGGCAACTTAGTCAAATCCGAAACTGCGCGAGGGGCCGGATTGTCGCAGAGGCAGGGCTGCGTTGTCGCAGGCGAATACTTTAGCTGGCTGCGTCGAGTGCTGTCCTGAGCGCCCGCATGTCGCGCCAGGCGAGGCGTTTCTGCAGGGGCTGGCGCAACAGATAGGCGGGGTGAAGCGTGGCGAGGGCGCGGATGCGCCGGGTGCCCATATCGTACTCGGTCCACTTGCCGCGCGAGGCGAGGATGCCGGTGAAGCCGAGCAGGCCCTGGGCAGAGGGGCCGCCGATACAGACGAGGATGTCGGGATTGGCGAGTTCGATCTGCCGTTGAATGAAGGGCAGGCAGATCGCGACCTCCTGCGGCGTCGGCGTGCGGTTGCCGGGCGGACGCCAGGGCAGAAGATTGGCGATGTAGACATGTTCCTGCCGGTTGAGGCCGATGGCCGCCAGCATCCGGTCGAGCAACTGGCCGGAGCGCCCGACGAAGGGCAGGCCGAGCCTGTCTTCATCGGCGCCGGGGGCCTCCCCGACGAACATCACGCGCCCCTCCGGATTGCCGTCGGCGAAGACGAGATTCTTCGCGGTGGCCTTGAGCGCGCAGCCCTCGAAGCTGGCCAGTGCCACCTTCAATTCGTCGAGCGTCTTCGCCTGCCCGGCCAGCAGGCGCGCGCTCTGCATGGCCTCGTCGGGCGCCGTCGCGTCGGCCGCGATGACGCGCGCGGCAGGAACCGCACGCAGAGGATTGCGGCGTGCTGCAGCCTGCGTGGCGGCTGCCTCGGCGGCCTGTGCGGATTCGGCGAAATGGTCATGCGGCGTCTCGTCGAGCATCTCGGTGACGCCCATCTCGGCGTACCAGGCAATGAGTTCGACGGGATCGTGGCCAGCAGGGATCATCCCGGCGTCTTAGCACGGTCCGGCGCGGCTTCGCGACACCTGTCGGGCGGCTGTCCCGGCTCCGCGTGCTCGCCGGAGCGGTCAAACGCGGTTGCAAATTGGAACGTGGGCTCGGATAGAGGGGTTCCAATCTGGTTTCGGTTTGGCTTGAGCCAGAGAGTGTGATCGTTCATATGTAAACTATCGCTGTCAAGGCGAAAGTTGCTGGCGGAGGGCAGGATGGAACTCGAGGAAGCGCAAAGCACCCCGCGCGAGAGCATGGACTATGACGTCGTCATCGTCGGCGCAGGTCCCGCTGGTCTCGCAGCCGCCATTCGCTTGAAGCAGCTCGACGAGGCCATCTCGGTGGTCGTGGTCGAGAAGGGGGCGGAGGTCGGCGCCCATATCCTCTCGGGCGCGGTTATCGATCCGATTGGTCTCGACGCGCTGTTGCCTCACTGGCGCCAGGACGAGGCACGCCCGCTGACCACGGAAGTCAGCGAGGACATCTTCTATTTCCTGACCGAGCCGAACGGAATCCGGCTGCCGAATTTCGGCATGCCGAAGCTGATGAACAATCACGGCAATTTCGTCGGCTCGCTCGGGCTGGTGACGCGCTATCTGGCGACCCGCGCCGAGGCGCTGGGTGTCGAGATCTATCCAGGCTTCGCGGCCGCTGAGCTTCTCTTCGATGAGAAGGGCGCCGTCACTGGTGTCGCCACGGGCGACATGGGGATCGCCAAGGACGGCACGGTCTCCGAACGCTTCACCCGCGGCATGGAGCTGCGCGGGCGCTATACCCTACTCGGCGAAGGAGCGCGCGGCTCGCTGTCCAAGATCGCGATCCAGCGCTTTGGTCTCGACAAGGATCGTGAGCCCCAGAAATACGGCATCGGCCTCAAGGAGATCTGGCAGGTCAAGCCGGAGAAGTTCCACAAGGGCCGGGTGCAGCACTCCTTCGGCTGGCCGCTCGACGGCAAGACCGGTGGCGGCTCGTTCCTCTATCATTTCGACGACAATCTCGTCACCGTCGGCTTCGTCGTGCATCTGAACTACGAGAACCCGACACTCTCGCCCTTCGACGAGTTCCAGCGCTTCAAGACGCACCCGATGATCCGGGACGTCTTCGAGGGCGGCAAGCGCCTGTCCTACGGCGCGCGCGCCATCACCGAAGGTGGCTGGCAATCCGTGCCGAAACTCAGCTTCCCGGGCGGGGCATTGGTCGGCTGCGCGGCCGGCTTCGTCAACGTGCCGCGCATCAAGGGCAGCCACAACGCGATCCTGTCCGGCATGCTGGCGGCCGAGCATCTCGTGCCGGCGCTGGCGGCGGGACGCGCGCATGACGAAGTCAGCGAGATCGAAACCAGCTGGCGCGCGTCTCCGATCGGCCGCGACCTCAAGCCGGTCCGCAACGTCAAGCCGCTCTGGTCGAAATTCGGGACGATCGGCGGTGTTGTGCTCGGCGGCATCGACATGTGGCTGAACCAGCTCTTCGGCTGGTCGCCTTTCGGCACGCTCAAGCATGGCAAGCCGGATTACGCGACGCTGAAGCCACTGAGCGAGGTGACGCCGATCACCTATCCCAAGCCGGACGGCAAGCTCTCCTTCGACAAGCTGTCGTCGGTGTTCCTGTCCTCGACCAATCACGAGGAAGACCAGCCCGCCCATCTGAAGCTGACCGATCCCGCCATTCCTGTGGCGAAGAATCTGCCGCTCTATGGCGAGCCCGCCCGGCTCTATTGCCCGGCCGGCGTCTACGAGATCGTCTACAAGGACAACGAGACGAAGAGCGATCCGCGCTTCGTCATCAACGCGCAGAACTGCGTGCACTGCAAGACATGCGACATCAAGGATCCCGCCCAGAACATCACCTGGGTGGTGCCTGAGGGCGGCGGTGGCCCGGGTTACTCGAACATGTGATGAGCCGGCGACGGTGACCGGTGCGATAAGGAGGCCGCGCCCTGCCAGGGCGGCGGCTTGTCCTGCCGAAATGGTCACTTGGCCCCGGCGAGGTGCGGTCGATCATCGCGGCGACCGAGCGAACGATCGTCTCCCTGGGATGATCCTGGGCGAATCGTCGCCACAGAGCCGAGAGATGCAGCTGCAATGGTGATGGCGTGCCGATCTGCAGCGTGACGTGATTGAATTTGTGCGCTGCACGACGTGATTGCAGTGGTTGTTGCATCCTTGCTACGGAGGCGATCTGCGCCGGCTTTGCGGCTTGCCGGGGCGCCCGGAAACGGCCATCTTGCGCGCCTATGCGAAGCGGTCACGGTCGCGCTGAATGGACCCAGCCCCTGTGCCACACGAGGCAGCGGACCGAGGGAGAATAGCAGTCGTGACGTTTCGAATGAACGGCCGAGGGGCCGGCGCGACATTGGCCTTGGCCTTGTTTGTCGCGCTTCATGCCGGGGCCGCTGCGCAGGCCACCACGCAAGCCAATACGCCGACCCGCACCACCGAGCCGCTTGAGCCTGCCGAAAGCCTTGAAGGCAACTATCTGGCCGCGATCGTGGCCGGTGCCGGCCGAGACCTTGGCGCGGCCTCGGTCTTCCTGCGGGAGGCGATCAAGGGCGATCCGAAGAACAACGATCTGCTGGAGCGTGGTTTCGTCGCCTTCCTGGCCGATGGCTCCATGGATGACGCGTTCCGCGCCGCCGAGAAGCTGGTGCAGCGCGACCCGAGCAACGGGCTGGCGCAGCTCGCGATCGGCATTCGCGCCATCAAGCAGAAACAGTATCAGACGGCGCGCAATCACCTGCAGCGCGGCGGGCGCGGGCGTTCCGCCGACATCACGGCGACCTTGCTGTCCGCATGGTCCTATGCCGGCTCCGGCCAGACCAACCGCGCGCTCGAGACGCTCGAGCGGCTCAAGGGCGAGCCTTCCTACAATCTCTTCCGCGACTATCATGCCGGCCTGATCCTCGATATCGCCGGCCGCAAGGCGGATTCCGAGCGCAGGCTCAAGGCGGCCTATGAGGCCGAGAAGACGACGCTGCGTCTCGTCGATCTCTGGGCTCGCTTCCAGACCCGCTCCGGCGATTTCGAAGGAGCTGCGGCAACCTATGGCGCCTTCGACAGGCTCCTGCCGAATCACCCCATCGTGCGTGACGGATTGACCCGGGTCGCCGCCAAGGAGCCGCTTGCCCGCTCGGTCGCTACGGCGCAGCAGGGTGCTGCCGAAGTGCTCTACGGCCTCGCCAGCGCGGGGAACCGCCAGGGAGACGAGGCCGCTGCACTGCTCTATCTCAGGCTCGCCCTCTATCTTGACCCCAATCACGATCTCGCCGTCCTGACACTCGGCGACATCCTGGAGCGGGCCAAGCAGCTCGATGATGCGGTGACGGTCTACAACCGCATGCCGCCGGGTTCGCCGCTGGCCTCCAATGCCGAGATCCAGTCCGGTCTGGCGCTGGAAGCGCTTGGCAAGTCGGACGAGGCGGTGAAGCATCTCGAAGCGCTGATCGCAGCGCGCCCTGACGATGTCGACGCGCTCTCGGCGCTCGGCAATGTCTACCGCTCACGCAAGCGCTTCGCCGAGGCTGCCGACACCTATGACAAGGCGATCGCGAAGCTCGCTTCGCCGGGCCGCTCGAACTGGGACCTTTATTACTTCCGTGGCATCGCCCGCGAGCGCATCAAGCGCTGGGCGGAGGCCGAGGAGGATCTGCGCAAGGCCCTCGAACTGATGCCGGAGGCGCTGGGGCGCGAGCGGGCGCTGGTGCTCAACTATCTCGGCTATTCCCTGGTCGATCAGCATCTCAAGCTCGATGAAGCGCTGGGCATGCTGCGCCGGGCCGTCGAACTGCGCCCGCGTGACGGCTACATCACCGATTCGCTCGGCTGGGCTTACTACCGGCTCGGCCGCTATACCGAGGCGACCCGCGAACTCGAGCGCGCGATGGAGCTGCGGCCCTCCGATCCGGTGATCAACGATCATCTCGGCGATGTCTATTGGCGCGTCGACCGCAAGCTGGAGGCGGTCTTTCAGTGGAACGCCGCCCGCGATCTCAGCCCGGAGCCCGAGGATCTGGTCAAGATCAAGCACAAGATCGAGAAGGGGCTGGAGGAGGCCCCGTCGGCCAATGCCGCCGAGCCGAAGGCGGATGGCGGCTGACCGATGCATTGTGATGCGGTGACGGACCTCGCGTGCCTGTTGCGCTGACGACCCGCGCTCGCGCCAAGGTCAATCTCGATCTGAAAATCCTCGGCCGTCGCGCCGATGGCTACCACGAGCTGAAGAGCCTCGTCGCCTTCGCCAGTGTCGGTGATTCGCTGGCGCTGGAACCGGCTTCAGGCCTCGGCCTGACGATCGGTGGTCCGCAAGGCACCAGTCTTGTCGCGGATGATGGGAATCTGGTTCTCCGTGCCGTGCAGGCGCTGGCAGACGAGCTCCCCGGACTGCGAACCGGACATTTCCACCTCGTCAAGCGTCTGCCGGTCGCCTCCGGCATTGGCGGAGGCTCGGCTGACGCGGCAGCAACCTTGCGTCTGCTGGCAAGGCTGAACGGGCTCTCGCCTGCCTCGCCTCAGCTGCAGCGCGCTGCCATCAGGGTTGGCGCCGATGTCCTGGTCTGCCTCGAGTCGCGCGCTCGCATCATGGCCGGGATTGGCGAGCGCCTCGGCCCCGCACTGTGCCTGCCGCCGCTCTTCGCCATTCTGGTCAACCCGAATGTCGCCGTCGGCACCGCAGACGTTTTCCGTACGCTCGGACTTGCGCAGGGGCAATCTTGCCCGGCCGCAGTGGAATCGGGCATCGGTGCGGCGGAGCGCTTCGCTGCTGCCCCGGACCTGCTTGCGGCGCTGCATCGGACCGGCAACGATCTCGAAGCCCCGGCGGCTCAGGTCGCGCCGATCATCACCGACGTCCTGCAGCGGCTGTCCCGGCTGCCGGGTTACCGGCTCGGCAGAATGTCAGGCTCGGGCGCGACCTGCTTTGCCCTGTTCGACGATTGCCGGCAGAGCGCTGCCGCTGCGAAGCTGCTGGCGGATGAGCGGCCGGATTGGTGGATCAAGCCGACCCTGCTGAGATGAGGTCCGCGGGCTGCTCAGTGCGCCCGCGCCACGCTCAGTGCGCCCGCGCCACGCTCAGTGCGCCCGCGCCACGCAGAAATCGACTGTCTCGTTCAGCGCCTGCTTCATCGGCGATGAGGGGAAGAGGCCGAGCGCATCCTTCGCCATCTTGGCGTAGTGCTGGGCCCGCTCGATCGTATCGTCGAGGGCACGGTGACGGCGCATGATCGCTTGCGCCTCCTCGAGATCGCCGTCCTTGATCTCGCCATCCTGCAGCGTGCGGCGCCAGAAGGCGCGTTCGGTCTCGTCGCCGCGCCGGAAGGAGAGCACGACCGGCAGGGTGATCTTGCCCTCGCGGAAATCGTCGCCGGTGTTCTTGCCGAGTTTGTTCGCGACGCCGCCGTAGTCGAGCGCGTCGTCGATGAGCTGGAAGGCGATGCCGAGATTGAGCCCATAGCTGCGGCAGGCGGCAGCATCGGCCTTGGGTGATTCGGCGATCACCGGCCCGACTTCGCAGGCCGCCGCGAACAGCTCCGCGGTCTTGCCGCGGATGACGGCGAGGTACTCGTCCTCGGTCGTGGCGGTGTTCTTGGCCGCGGCGAGCTGCATCACCTCGCCTTCGGCGATGACGGCGGCTGCGGTGGAGAGAATATCGAGCGCGCGGAGCGAGCCGACCTCGACCATCATCTTGAAGGCCTGTCCGAGCAGGAAGTCACCGACCAGCACGCTCGCTTCATTGCCCCAGACCATGCGGGCCGCGAGCTTGCCGCGGCGCATGTCGCTCTCGTCGACGACGTCGTCATGAAGCAGCGTTGCGGTGTGCATGAACTCGACGCTGGCCGCGAGCTTGACATGACCCTCGCCCCGATAGCCGCAGAGCGCGGCCGTGGCGAGCGTCAGCATCGGCCGCAGGCGCTTGCCGCCCGACGAGATCAGGTGGTTGGCGACCTCGGGGATCATGGTGACGTCCGAGCCGGTGCGCGACAGGATCATCGCATTGACGCGCTCCATGTCGGTGCGTGTCAGGCCGACGAGACCCTCGATACTGGCCTGTCCCTGTTCCTTGTCCTCGAAGGGTACGACGACGCCCACGCTGCTCACTCCGGCCGATTTCAGCTTTGTTGCATTGCCACAACCGTTGCATGGGTGGCCAGCCCCCGCAATCGCACTTTGACGCCGCACCCGCGAGTCCAGGGCCGAAAATGGCTTGCGCGCAGACCCTGCCTTCGTCTCCATGACACAATGCACGAACTCGTCCGTACCAATGACCTTGTCCTGCTTGGCGCCATCGAGGCGCTGCTCGCATCCGCCAATCTCGATTGTCTGATCGCCGACCAGCACATGAGCGCGCTTGAGGGCATGACCGGAGCCTTCCAGAGGCGCCTGCTCGTGCGCGAGGTGGATCGCCGAAGGGCCCGCGCGCTTTTGATCGAGGCGGGGTTCGGCGCCGAGCTGCGCGATGAGTGATTCGGAGACGGATCTCGGCGAGATCGTCGAGGATCGATTGCTCGATGGCCGTCTGATTCTTCGTCAGCCGAAGAAGGGGCATCGTGCCGGCACGGACGCGATTCTGCTCGCTGCGGCGTTGTCGGAAGACGAAACAGGCCCGCTGGCCGATTTCGGCGCTGGCGTCGGGACGGTCGGTCTGGCCGCGGCGATGCTTCGGCCGGAGCTGACGGTCACGCTGATCGAGCGGCATCCCCGCCTTGCGGCGCTGGCCGAGCAGAACATCGTCCTGAACGGCTTCGGCGATCGGGTCAGGCTCGTTGCGGCCGATGTCGGGGCCGGTGCCGAAGCCAGCCTTGTGCCAGCAGGTTTCGCCTGCGTGGCAATGAACCCGCCCTTCTTTGCAGACGATACGGTGAAGGCGTCGCCAGTGAGCAACCGGCGAACGGCGCATGTCGCCGATCAGCCGTTCGAAATCTGGTTGAAGGCAGCGCGCCGGCTGCTCAAGCCGCGCGGACGCGTCGCGATCATTCATCGGGCCGAGGCGCTGGGGGCTATTCTGAATGGGCTGGAAACCGGCTTTGGTGGCGTGGCCATCCGCCCCGTGCACGCCTCGGCCGACCGGCCGGCGATTCGCATCATCGTCACGGCGACGCTGAACAGCAGAAAGCCGGCAGCGCTGCTGCCGGCCTTTGTCTTGAACGGGCCTGATGGCCGCTTCACCGAACTCAGCGAAGCGGTTCACCGTGGCCGGGCACTGCTCGGCTAAAGCATCGGCCCGAAAAGTGGATTGCGGTTTTCGGGAAAGCCGATGCGAACACAGAAGGTTAGATGATCGGCCCGAAAAGTGGATTGCGGTTTTCGGGAAAGCCGATGCGAACATAGAAGGTTAGATCACCGGCCCGAAAAGTGGATCACCGCTCTCGGGAAAGCCGATGCAATCACGGACGGTGAGATCAGCGGCAGATCCGCTGCTGCTGCACGACCCAGCGCCAGCCATCCCAATAACGGAACGGGCGGAAAAAGCAGCGCGGGCGGTAATACGGACCGCCATAGCCGTAATAGGGCTGCGGACCGCCATAATAGGGCCGACCGTAATAGGGGCGCGGGCCCCAACCCGGGCCATAGCCGTACTGGACCTGCTCGTAGCCATGATCCGCCTGCGCGGCTGCACTCAAGCCGAGGGTGACGACCTGGGCCGAGGCCGGGGCGCTGGCGATGACGCCGCCGCCGAGGCTGACCGCTGCCGCGACACCGAGAAAAGCTTTGCGAAGCATGGCGTGGATTCTCTCCCCTGCCGGTCGAACACCAATTCGGTGAAGATGCTAACGCTCAAAAACTGAACGGCGCGACACCGCGCCGTTCAGCTATCCTTCATCGGACCGCCACATGGCAGCCACAATTCACGCCGCGATCAGCGGCAGACGCGCACCGAACGCATCACCCAGCGATAGCCGTTCCAGACGCGGCGGTTACTGTAGAAGCAGCGCGGACGATAGACCGGGCGGCCGTAATACGGGCGGCGCGGGCCATAATAGGGACGCGGGCCATAGTACTGCGCCTGCTGGACCAGATCAGTCGGAGCCTGCGTCGTCTGCATCGTGCCGGTGCTGACCGGTGCGGCCGTTGCGGGGGCGACGGTGAAGGCCGCGAACATGAGGGTGAGCGCTCCGAAGAGAGCGGCAATGAAACGTGATGACAGCATTAAGCTACTCCTGCTGGCTGACGCCGCCGGCCCGTCTCGAGCGCTCGCCCCGAACGCCGCGGACTGTACGGTTGCTGCGGAGATTATCCCGCCGATCATGAACGAATGCTGTCCGCGTCGGTTCCATGGTCATGCGCGGAATGCTTGACCGCGCGCCGTGGCTGCCCCTAAGCACGCCGCTATTCTTAGATTGTCTGGAAGGCTCAAGCTCTTGGCCGGTGCTCCCGTCTCCGATCCGATGAACCCGACCCGCTCGTTCCAGGGCCTGCTGCTGACCTTGCAGCGCTTCTGGGCGGAGCGCGGTTGCGTCGTCCTGCAGCCCTACGACATGGAAGTCGGCGCCGGTACGTTCCACCCGGCGACGACGCTGCGCGCGCTCGGTCCCAAGCCCTGGAAGGCTGCCTATGTCCAGCCTTCGCGTCGGCCGAAGGACGGCCGCTATGGCGAGAACCCCAACCGCCTGCAGCATTATTACCAGTTCCAGGTCATTCTGAAGCCATCGCCGCCGGATCTGCAGCAGCTCTATCTCGACTCGCTCCAGGCCATTGGCGTCGACATGGGGCTCCACGATATCCGCTTCGTCGAGGACGATTGGGAGAGCCCGACACTGGGCGCCTGGGGGCTCGGCTGGGAGTGCTGGTGCGACGGCATGGAGGTGAGTCAGTTCACCTATTTCCAGCAGGTCGCCGGCGTCGAATGCGCGCCTGTCGCGGGAGAGCTGACCTATGGGCTCGAACGTCTCGCCTGCTATCTGCAGGGCGTCGACCGCATCATGGATCTGAATTTCAACGGGCTCGAGGGTGAGGATCGCGTCAGCTACGGCGATGTCTTCCTCCAGGCCGAGCAGGAATTCTCGCGCTATAATTTCGAACATGCCGACACGGCGATGCTGTTCCGCCACTTCAACGATGCCGAGGCCGAGTGCCGGGCGCTGCTCGCCGCGGGCGAAGCCGGGGAGGGAGCCAATGATCCGCGCCACTCGCTGGCGCTGCCGGCCTATGACCAGTGCATCAAGGCCAGCCACATGTTCAACCTGCTCGATGCGCGCGGGGTGATCTCGGTCACCGAGCGCCAGAGCTACATCCTGCGCGTGCGTGAACTGTCCAAGGCCTGCGGTGCGGCCTGGCTGAAGACCGCCGGCGGGGGAGCGAACTGATGCCCGATCTCCTGCTCGAACTCTTCTCGGAAGAGATTCCCGCCCGCATGCAGCGCAAGGCGGCGGAAGACCTCAAGAAGCTCGTCACCGATGAGTTGGTCGAACGCGGCCTCGTCTATGAGGGCGCCAGGGCCTTTGCGACGCCGCGCCGCCTCGCCTTGCACATCGCTGAACTGCCGGTGCGCGGCCGCGATATCCGCGAGGAGCGCAAGGGGCCGCGCGTGGGCGCGCCCGACGCCGCCGTCCAAGGGTTCCTGAAGGCGGCAGGGCTTGCCTCGCTCGACCAGGCGACCATCGTCAGCGACCCCAAGAAGGGCGATTCCTACGTCGCCATCATCGAGAAGCCGGGGCAGGAGACGGTCGCCGCCATCGCCGAGATCGTCCCGCAGGTGATTCGCAGCTTTCCCTGGCCGAAATCGATGCGCTGGGGCAAAGCCTCCGCCGCCGGCGCCAGCCTGCGCTGGGTGCGCCCGCTCCACTCGATCCTCTGCACCTTCGGGCCGGAGACCGAGGAGCCCGAGGTGGTCCGGTTCGAGGTCGACGGCATTGCCTCCGGCAACACGACCTATGGCCACCGCTTCCATGCGCCTCAGGCCATAACAGTCAGGCGTTTCGACGATTATGTCGCGCATCTGGAAAAGGCGAAGGTCGTGCTCGATGCCGACCGGCGCAAGGAAATCATCCTCACCGACGCCCGGAACCTCGCCTTCGCGCAGGGGCTGGACCTCGTCGAGGATGAAGGCCTGCTCGAGGAGGTCGCCGGCCTCGTCGAATGGCCGGTCGTGCTGATGGGCGCCTTCGAGGAGCGCTTCCTCGAGATTCCGGGCGAGGCGATCCGCGCCACGATCCGCGCCAACCAGAAATGCTTCGTGCTGCGTGACCCGGTGACGGGCGCGCTCGCCAACAAGTTCATCCTTGTCTCGAACCTGAACGCCAGCGATGGCGGCAGCGCAATCGTCGCCGGCAATGGCCGCGTCGTGCGTGCGCGCCTCTCGGACGCGGCCTATTTCTTCGCGACCGACAAGGGCTCACTGCCCGATCTCGACACGTTCAGGGAGAGTGCCGGGACACTTGGCCTCGACCTCGCCAAGCCGCTCGACCAGCGCATGGCCAAGCTTGATAAGCTCGGCGTCGTCTTCCACGCCAAGCTTGGGACGCAGGGCGCGCGCGTGCAGCGCATCGCGGCGCTGGCTCGCGAGCTGGCGCCGCTCGTCGGTGCCGATCCCGCTCTCGCCGAACGCGCGGCGAAACTCGCCAAGGCCGATCTGCCGACCGAGATGGTCGGCGAGTTCCCGGAATTGCAGGGGCTGATGGGCCGGAAATATGCCGAGCTGCAGGGCGAGAACGCTTCTGTCGCCGCAGCGATCGAAGAGCACTACAAGCCGCTCGGCCCCTCCGATCGCGTGCCGACGGATCCGGTCTCCGTTGCCGTGGCGCTGGCCGACAAGCTCGATACGCTGGTCGGCTTCTGGGCCATCGACGAGAAGCCGACCGGGAGCAAGGATCCCTATGCGCTGCGCCGCGCGGCGCTGGGCGTGATCAGGCTGGTTGTCGAGAATGGGGTCAGGCTCTCGCTCGCCGATCTGGCCAGGGATCCAGACCTCGTCTCTTTCTTCCATGACCGCTTGAAGGTCGTGCTGCGCGATGCCGGGGCGCGGCATGACCTGGTCGATGCCGTGCTGGGCGAAGGCGCATCGAACAGCGACGATCTCCTGCTCATCACCCGCCGCGTCGACGCGCTCAGCCGCTTCCTCGACACCGAAGACGGCGTGAACCTGCTCAGCGGTTATCGCCGTGCGGCGAATATCCTCAAGGCCGAGGAGAAGAAGGACGGCGAGGGCGCTTTTGCCGCTGCCGCCGATCTCCAGCTCATCGCCGATGCCGGGCTGATCGAAGAGAAGGGGCTCGCCGTTGCACTGGCCCAGGCAACGCCGAAGGCCGAGGCTGCCGTCGCCAAGGAGGATTTCGAGAGTGCGATGGCTGCGCTGGCCGAGCTCAGGCCCGCGGTCGATGCCTTCTTCGACAAGGTTACGGTCAACGATCCCGATCCGGCCCTGCGCGCCAACCGCCTCAAGCTGCTCAACCAGCTGCGTGAGGCGACGCGCGCCGTGGCGGATTTCTCGCGGATCGCAGGCTAGCGCGCCACGGCGCCTTGCGGCGAGCATCCGCGCCTCGCGACAGGCATGGTCGGGTCAGGCCCGATTATGCCGAAAATGGCGGTGAAAGCTCGGGATAAGCGGGCGCTCGGCCCCTGAAACGGAACCAATTCCCATCCTGCGACGTTCTGTCCTGCAGAGAAACCGTGCCGCGAACGCCTCGCGCACGGCCTCCGGGGGGCCGGCAAGCGGCCGCGATAAAGGATGTGGGCTATGGGTCTGAGTATTCTGATTTCGCTTCTGATCACGATTCTGGTGATCGGTCTGGTGCTCTATCTCGTGCGCATGCTGCCGCTCGATGCCCAGATCAAGAACATCGTCCAGATCATCGTCATCATCATCGGCATCATCTCGCTGCTGCGCTATCTCGCGGTTTTCTGAGCGCCAGCGCGGGTCGATTGACGTGCGCTGAGCACTGATCCACTCTCCTATCGGTCAAAAGGGCCCGGACGACTCCGTCATGGGCCCTTTTCCGATTCGAGAGCGTCGCGATGAATTCGCAGAACCGGACCACCCATATCCGCCTGACGTCGCATCCCGAGCCTGGCAGTGCGGCGACGCGCTTCCCGATCCGATGGGGTGCGGAAACCGCCGTCGAGCGCGGCCCGGTCATTGCCTCGACCACCAACCCGGCTGACCGCAACGTCATAGGAGCCCATGGCGGCTCCTACTCGGTCTATCGTGCGCTTGCGATCTCGGCGCGCGCCATGAATCCGTCGCAGCGCCCGGACCTGACGAACACGCAGCCGACCACTGACATTCTGCCGCAGCCGCAATGGGCTGAACCCGGCAAGATCGTCTCGCTGGACCCTTACGGCCATCGGGTCGCACAGGATTTCGGGCGACTGATTGCCGAGGGCGTCGATATCCGGCCAACCATCGCCATCACCAAGGCGCGGTTGAACCTGCCGGAGATTCTCGCGGCGATGGCTGGCCACAGGCTCGCCGCCGATGAGGGTATCCTGCACAAGTCCGGCGATATCAGCGTCACCAAGATCGCGATCGACCCGGTCTGGCATCTGCCGGGCATTGCCGAGCGCTTCGGTACGTCGGAGCAGGAATTGCGCCGCACGCTGTTCGAGCAGACCGGCGGCATGTACCCCGAACTCGTCACCCGACCCGATCTGCACGTCTTCCTGCCGCCGATCGGCTCGATCACCTGCTATGTCATCGGCGATATCTCAGCGATCACCGATCCGAAGCGCAGGGTTGCCTGCCGTGTCCATGACGAATGCAACGGCTCGGATGTCTTCGGCTCCGATATCTGCACCTGCCGGCCCTATCTCGTGCATGGCATCGAGGAGGCGGTGAAGGAGGCGCAAGGCGGCGGCGTCGGCCTCATCGTCTACAACCGCAAGGAGGGCAGGGCGCTTGGCGAGGTCACCAAGTTCCTCGTCTACAATGCCCGCAAGCGCCAGGAGGGTGGCGATTCCGCTGCGACCTATTTCGAGCGCACCGAATGCGTTGCCGGCGTGCAGGATGCCCGCTTCCAGCAATTGATGCCGGATGTGCTGCATTGGCTCGGTGTCACGCGCATCGACCGGTTGATGTCGATGTCGAACATGAAATACGACGCCATGGTGCAGTCGGGCATCGAGATCGGCGAGCGCGTTGCCATTCCGCCGGAGCTGATCCCGCCCGATGCCTCGGTCGAGATCGAGGCCAAGAAGGCAGCCGGCTACTACTCGCCGGAGGGCACGCCTGGCGACAACACGCTGAAGGCGACCGTCGGTCGCGACCTCGACAAGTTCTGAGAGCACCAGCCAGCCATGCCCGACCGTGACCCCGAGGCCGTCCGCCGGCTCCTGAAGCCCGCCGCAATCCGTGAGCGGGCGCAGGAAATGCTCCAGCTCGGCCTTGAAGGCCGCCTGCTGCATTTCTCCGTGCATCCCGAGCGGCTGGCGGCCTGCGCGGACTATGTCCTCGAGACGATCCGGGCAAATTATCCGACGCTGGACATCCCCTTCCACGCGCGCTGGCGCCATTTCGTGGTCGGAGGCATGGATCGCTGGAGCATGCTTGAGCGCGGGGCGCATTTCCCGGATGCCGGAGCGCGCGGCCGCGCGGCCTACGATCTCGCGGTCGTCAGCGTTCTGCTCGATGCCGGTGCGGGGCCCGCCTGGAGTTATCACGACAGGGTGACGGGCAAGCCGATCGGCCGATCGGAAGGGCTGGCGCTCGCCTCGCTCGGCATGTTCGCTGCGGGGCTGTTCTCGAGCGACGCGGCGGACCCGCTACGGGCCGATTCCGAGGCCCTGAAGCGGCTCGACACCGAGGCATTCGCCGCCGGTTTCCAGGCCGGACCGGCCAATCCCCTGCTTGCGCTCGAAGGGCGGGCCGCATTGCTGAACCGACTCGGCGAGGAACTCGAACGCCAGGGCCTGACACGGCCGGGCGACCTCTTCGATCGCTTCATCGAGACGGCGTCGGGCGGCTCGATCCGCGCCGCCCACATCCTGGCCGAGGTTCTCGGCACCTTTGGCGGCATCTGGCCGTCACGACTGACGATCGCAGGAATTGCCCTGGGCGATACCTGGCGGCATCCGCTGATCGCTCCGGATGTCTCCACGGCCGGGCTCGTGCCGTTCCACAAGCTCTCGCAATGGCTCTCATATTCGCTGATCGAACCGCTGCAATGGGCCGGCATCACCGTCGTAGATATCGATGATCTCACCGGCCTGCCCGAGTATCGCAATGGCGGGCTGTTCCTCGACCTGGGCGTGATCACGCTCAAGCATGCGGATGATGCGGCGCGCAGTCACGAGGTCGCGTCGCCGCTCGTGGTCGAATGGCGGGCGCTCACGGTGGCCCTGCTCGATGAGTTGGGTGTGCTCATTCGGGAGCGGCTTGATCGCTCGCGGGACGAACTCCCGCTCGCCAAGATCCTCGAGGGTGGGACCTGGGCTGCCGGACGGCGCATCGCACGAGAAAAACGCGGGGATGGCGGGCCGCCCTTGACCATCGTCAGCGATGGCACGGTATTCTGAGACCGTGCTGCCGTGAGCAGCAGCCTTCGCCTGGGGCGAGGGCTCATGAGAACGATGAGGGGTAGAGCGTATGACCAGGCATTCCGACGGCGTCACCGTGGTCGACCATCCGCTGGTCCAGCACAAGCTGACGCTGATGCGGGAGAAGGATCGCTCGACCAAGAGCTTCCGGCAGCTCCTGAACGAGATCGGCATGCTGCTCTGCTACGAGGTCACGCGCGACCTGCCGACCGAGCTGATCGAGATAGAGACGCCGCTGACCAAGAGCATGCAGCCGATCATCGCCGGCAAGAAGCTGGTCTTCGCGCCGATCCTGCGCGCCGGCGTCGGCTTCCTCGATGGCATGCTGGAACTCGTCCCGGCTGCCCGCGTCGCTCATATCGGGCTCTATCGCGATCCTGATACGCTCCAGGCGGTCGAGTATTATTTCAAGGCCCCGTCCGACATTGCCGACCGCATGATCGTGGTCATGGACCCGATGCTGGCCACGGCAAACTCGGCCGTGGCGGCGATGGATCGGCTGAAGGAGCGCGGTGCCAGGGACCTTCGCTTCGTTTGCCTGCTGGCATCGCCTGAAGGGGTCGCACGCCTGCGCGGTGCGCACCCGGATGTGCGCATCTGGACGGCAGCGATCGACGAGCGCCTGAACGAGCACGGCTATATCGTGCCGGGCCTCGGCGATGCCGGCGACCGCATGTTCGGCACGCGCTGACACAAGGATTGAGGCCCGCCCCATCGCTGGAGCGGGCCGGATCTGAAGAGCGACCGGGTCTCGATACAAGGTCGCCCTTCGGATCGTTTCGATCACCGGTTATTCGATCACCTGGACGATGCGGCGAGTCTGCGGCTCGACCAGGACGGCACGGTTGTTGATGACCGTATAGCGATAGTTCGGAGCATTATACTCCGCCGGAACCTGACGGTAGACCACGCCCTGCTCCGGCAGGACCGTGCCGACGGCAACGGGCTCGGCATAGGTGTAGGACGGGACCCGCTGCTCGACGACATACTGGCGGAAGCGCGGTGTCGTCGCGTCGCCGATGATCGCGCCGACCACCGCGCCGCCGACGCCGCCGACAACGGCACCGACCGGACCGCCGACAACCGCGCCACCGACGGCGCCGCTCACCGCCCCGCTGGTTGCACCGCCGACCGCGCCGCCCTTCGGCGCTGTATCCGTCTGGGCAAAGGCCATCGCAGGAGTTGCAGCGATAGCAGCAGCAATAAGGAGCTTCTTGATCATTTTCATTCTCCTTCGAAATCGGGAAACTGGGAGGAGAACGATGTACTGCAGATTAGGTTCCGGAATTTCGAGGTAACGAGATGTGACTGACCGCGAAAGAACTCGCGATCGGTCCGCGATATCAACGACTAACGTCGATCACGACGTGAATGTCTCGCTTGCCGAGGTCGACGACTTCGGTCCTTCGTGGGGGGCTGTTTGGGGTGTCGAAGAGCTCGCTTACGGTCGCCTCTTCCGAAAGGAAGAGGAAATCTGCATGCGCGCCTGACTCGGGATAGGCGTCGATCGAATGCCAGGTGCCGCGATGCAGCAGGATGCCGGTTTGTTCGAGGCGGAAGGCACGCAGATTGGCACCAGTCGGGCAATCTGCCTCGCGCGGTGCGACCACGAGGATGGCGGATGGTCCTCCCAGCGGCATCCGGGTTTCAGTGACATGAAGATGCCGTTCCATGACCCGCACGACGAAGGGGCGGGCGTGATAGCGCACGATCTGGAGCCTGGCCTGGCTCTCGGCGCTGAACGGCTTGATCCAGATGTCATAGCCCTCGCGCCCGGCATCGCGGGGCCCTTCCGGCGCAAGCAGCCGGCCATAGGGCGCGAAGGTCTCGGCGGTGAGAGGCTCGATGGTGAGGCTGATAGTCTCGGTCATGGCGCGATGCTATCGGTTCGGGGCCAAAAGAAAACGGCGGACCGCTGGGCCCGCCGCCATGGAAGCCGATAGGGAGGGCGCTTACTTCGGCGCCGCCGCCAGGGTCGGGCTGAGCTTGTCGGCGTCACGCTTGATCAACGCGCCGAAGCCGGCGGGCGTGCGCTCCTCGGCGCTCGGCATCACGGTGCCGAGATCGAGAAGGCGCTTCTTGACGCCTTCGTCCTTCAGCGCCTTGTCGAGTGCATCGACGAGCCGGTCGACGACCTCCTTCGGCGTGCCCTTCGGCGCGGCGATGCCGTTCCAGGCCTCGATCTGATATTCGGGCATCCCGGCTTCCTTGGTGGTCGGCACGTTCGGCAGGGCGGGCGAGCGCTCGGTCGAGGCAATCGCATAAGCCTTGATCGTATCGGCCTTGACCTGCTCGGCGACGCTGACGATCTGGTCGCACATGAAATCGATCTGGCCGGAGACGAGATCGTTGAGGGCCGGGCCCGTGCCGCGATAGGCGACGGCATTCAGCTTCGGCACGCCAAGCTGACCCTTCAACAGCGTGCAGGTCGTCCATGAGACCGATCCGACGCCGGCATGGGCCTCGTTCACCTTGTCGGTGTTCGCCTTCACATAGGCGACGAACTCCTTCAGGTCCTTCGGCTCGAAATTCTTGCGGGCGACGATCAGGATCGGCGTGCCGCCGGCGAGGCCGATCGGCTGCATGCCGTTGATCGGGTCGTATTTCAGGCCTGGATAGGTCGCCGGCGCAGCCGAGAAGGTGCCGAGATGGCCCATCGCAATGGTGTAGCCGTCGGGCGTTGCGGTCAGGGCGCGGGTGATGCCGGTCGTGCCGCCGGCGCCCGCCACGTTCTCGATCACGACCTGCTGGCCGAGTGTCTTCGACATGTTCTCGCCGACGATGCGGGCGATGATGTCGGTCGGGCCGCCGGCAGCGAAGGGCACGATCATGGTGATCGGCTTCTCCGGATATTTCGACTGTGCCTGCGCGCTGCCGGTGAGGGCGAGCGCAACTGTCGTAGCCAAACCAAGTACGAGTTTCTTCATGTGGATCCTCCCAGAGATCGGTGACGTAGCGTGATGGTGAAATGGATGGCGAGGCAACCCCGTCATTCGGTGAACACCTCGTCGCGCTTCTGGGAGATCGATGGCAGCAGAGCGACGACCAGAATGATCACGGCGACGGCCAGCAGGCCGCCGGAGATCGGCCGTTCGATGAAGGTCATGAACGAGCCGCGCGAGATGATCAGCGCCTGCCGCAGCTTCTCTTCCATCAGCTTGCCGAGCACGAAGCCGAGCAGCATCGGGGCTGGCTCGAAGCCGAGCTTGATCAGGATGTAGCCGAACAGGCCGAACAGCGCCGTGAAGGCGACGTCGACCGGCTGGTTGTTCACCGAGTAGATGCCGATGCAGCAGAAGATCAGGATCGCCGGGAACATCAGGCGGTAGGGCACCTGAAGCAGCTTCACCCAGACGCCGACCAGCGGCAGGTTGATGATCAGCAGCATCAGGTTGCCAATCCACATCGACGCGATCATGCCCCAGAACAGTTCTGGGTTCTTGGTCATGACCTGCGGGCCGGGGATGATGCCGTGGATGGTCATCGCGCCGACCATCAGCGCCATCACCGCATTCGGCGGGATGCCGAGCGTGAGCAGCGGGATGAAGGCCGTCTGTGCGCCGGCATTATTGGCCGATTCCGGACCTGCCACGCCTTCGATGGCACCGCGGCCGAAGCGCGAGGGGTCCTTGGCGATCTTCTTCTCGATCGTGTAGCTGGCGAACGGGCCCAGCACCGCGCCGTTGCCCGGCAGGATGCCGAGAATGCCGCCGATGGCGGTGCCGCGTACGACGGGCAAGAACGACTGCTTGATGTCGTTCCAGTCCGGCAGCAGGCGGCCGATCTTGGCGCGCACGACGTCGCGCGTCTCGGGATTCTCGAGGTTCCTGAGCACCTCGGCGAAGCCGAACACGCCCATTGCAAGCACGGCGAAGTCGATGCCATCGGACAAAGGTGGGAAGCCGAAGGTCATGCGCTCCTGGCCGGTCTCGAGATCGGTGCCGATCGTCGAGAGCAGAAGGCCGAGCATGATCATGCAGAAGGCCTTGAGGATCGAGCCGCGCGCAAGCACGACCGCGAAGCAAAGCCCCATGACCATCAGCGAGAAATACTCGGCCGGGCCAAACAGCAGTGCGAGCTTGGTCAGGGGCGCGCCGAGCGCGGCGATGATCAGGGTGGCGACGCAGCCGGCGAAGAAGGAGCCGAGCGCTGCGGTTCCGAGCGCGACGCCGGCGCGGCCCTGCTTGGCCATCTGGTGGCCGTCGAGGGTGGTGACGACCGCTGTCGCCTCGCCGGGGATGTTGACCAGGATCGCCGTAGTCGAGCCGCCATACTGGGCGCCGTAATAGATGCCGGCCAGCATGATCAGAGCGCCGACAGGATCGAGGCCGAAGGTGATCGGCAGCAGCATGGCGATGGTGGCGATCGGCCCGACGCCGGGCAGCACACCGATCAGCGTGCCGACGAGGCAGCCGGCGAAGGCGAGTGCGATATTCTGCAGCGAGAGCGCGACGCCGAAGCCGAGCTGCAGGTGTGCAATCATTTCACTCATTGAATCAGATCCCCAACAGCCAGGGTGCCAGGGGGATCGGCAGGCCCAATGCATATTTGAACAGCAGCGCGCAGAAGGTCGTCATAACGAGCGCGAAGATCACCAGCTCCTTGATCTTGCGATCATCCGCGGCCAGGCCGGAGATCAGCACGACGAGGGGGCCTGAAACGACGAGACCGAGCTGCGGGACCTTGATCGGCCCCAGATCGAAGCCACGAATGGTGAGGCCGAAGACGACCGCGCCGCCGAGCACGAAGATGACGCCGCGCCAGGACCAGCCCGAGAGCTTCTCGCCGTTATAGCGCAGCGAACTCAGGGCCAGCAGCGCTCCGAGCCCGGCGCAGATCACGGCGAACGCCTTCGGCAGCATGCCCGGCCCGATCTGCCGCAGCGACCCCATCGGCAGATCGCTGGCGAGGAACAGCGCCACGACAGCGAGAAGGATCATGAACAGCCCGGCGGCCAGATCCTGTTGCGAACGGACACGCAGCCCCTGCGCGCGTTCAATAGTGTTCAAGCTCATCAGGCTCCTCCAGTCTGCGGTCTGGCGGTCTGGGCCGCACGCTTCAGTTTTTTGACAGGCATTGTGAATGGCAGGACGTTTTTCTCGTCGATCAACGTCACGCTTTCGCGAAGGATGTTCAGAAAGTCGTCGCGCGCTGCGAGCTTCTGGTGCGGACGCCAGGCGACGCCGACGAGGGCGCCGGGCGGCGGCGGATCGAGCAATGCGCCACGCAGGCGGCGCATGGTCACGCCCGGAAAGGTCAGTCGTGAGACCCAGTCGGGGGCGAGCGCCATGCCGAGCCCCGCGGCGACCGCAGACATCATGGCAGGTTTTTCCGTGGCCTCGATCGTCACGTTCGGCACCGAGCCGACGCTTTCGAAATAGGCCATCACGAGATCATAGGCGAAGGGCCGGATCCGCTTGGACGGAACGACGAACGGCTCGCCGATCAGGTCGTTCATCGTCAGGCTCTCACGGGCGGCGAGAGGGTGGCTCTCGTTGAGCACCACGATCGGCCGTTCGACACGCAATATCTCGAAGGCGCAGTCTGTCGGCTTGCGTGGCGGACGTACGAGCGCGATGTCGAGCTTGCCGGCTTCCAGCATCTGGATCAGTGCCGCGGTCATGGCTTCGACAAATTTGATCTCGATACCGGGATGGCGTTCGCGGAAGGCGACGAGCGCTTGCGGGACGAAGCTGGAGGAGGCGGCGTCGATTGCGCCGACCCGCAAGACCTTGCTCGAGGCGAGCGAGGCTTCGCGCACGGCGCGCGAGGCATGTTCCATTTTGACGAGGATGCCCTTGGCTTCCTCGAGCATCAGCAGGCCGGCGCGGGTCAGCGCCACCTGACGTGTCGTGCGCGTAAGCAGACTGACGCCCAGCTCGTCTTCCAACGTGCTGATCTGGCGCGAAAGTGCGGGTGGTGCGAGGCCAAGCCTTTCAGCCGCGCGGCCGAAATGCAGCTCCTCCGCCACCGCGATGAAGCATCGCAGTTGCCGAACATCCATGACGATCGTCTGCTCCCCTCTGGCGTATCGCTTTTTGCGATATCTTCCAGCCTTCGCGGTTATGGCCTTTAGCGGCTGGTGCCGTGAAAGCGACCGTAGAGCAATTCATAATTTTTTGGCAACAAAGCCGTGGACCTAGCCGCGGCTTTCCTTGGGATGAGGGTCCTTGCGGCGCCGGAAGAGCCGTCCGTCGATCAGGGCGAGGCCGAGGAAGATCGCTGCCATGCCGAGGAAATGCCGTGGCAGCAGCGCTTCCCCGAGCAGCCCGACGCCAAGCAGGATGGCGCTGACCGGCACGAGGAAGGTCACCAGCATGGCGTTGCTGCCGCCGGCGCGCCGCATGATCTGGAAGAAGATGACATAGGCGAGCGCGGTCGAGAGCAGGGCGAGTCCGACCAACGCGCCGATCGCGGCCCTGGATGGGAACGGGAGAAGCCATGGCGGGGCGAGGAGCAGGACCAGTGGCAGGGTCATGACCGTCGTGGCGCTGAGCTGGCCCGTTGCCGTCACCAATGGCGGGAGCTCGCGGAACCGGCGGCCATAGAGACCGGCAAAGCCATAGGAAAGTGCCGCCGCCAGGCAGGCGAGCTGCGGAAGCAGTGCATTGCCGAGCCCACTGATCACATCCGGGCCCATCAGGATGGCGACGCCGACGACACCGGCCAGCACGCCGGTGATCTTAAGTGGTGTGGCCTTCTCGTTGCTTCCGAAAAGATGAGCGACGACCACGCCGAAGACCGGGGTCGTCGCATTCAGGATCGCGGCGAGGCCAGCGCCGATCTGCGTCTGCCCCCAGAAGATCAGGCCGAAGGGGATGAGGTTGTTCAGCAGGCCCATGCCGAAGAAGGCGAGCCACATCCGGCCGCCCACTGCCATCGTCAGGCCAAGCGCGCGCACGGCGACTTGGAGCACGGCTGCCGCAAGCGCGACCCGCGCCAGCACCACGGCGAGCGGCGGCCACTCCGTCACCGCGATCTTGGCGAAGAAGAAAGAGCCGCCCCAGAGCAGCGAAAGCACGAGCAGCAGGAGCCACTCGCGCGTGCCCATCGCGGGAGGCGGGGAGGCGGGAGTGGAGGCCATGGGCTCGGTCCTTGACGCGATCCTGAAACGCAGTTGCAGGATCGCTAGGGTGAAGTCAGGCGGGCCGCCACCCGCTTTCTGATCAGGCGGCTTCGGCGTCCCGTCCCTGCCACATCGCCTTGAAGGCGGGGCGGCCCTGGCAGGCTTCGAGCCAGGCCTTCACATGCGGGACGGCGGCAAACAGCTCGGGCGCGCCGGTCTGGGCATAGCGAATGACTTCGGAGACATTGATGTCGACGACGGTGAAGCGACCGCCGACGAGATAGCCGGCCCTGGCGAGGGCATCGTTGAGCACGGCCAGAGGCGCGCGTAGGGCTTCTGCCGCGGCGTCGGCCAGTTTGGCGTCGCGCTCCGCCGGCGGCTTGGCAATGCGGTGATAGAGCGTGTTGAGCGCGTTGGTCTCGCATTCGGTCGCGGCCCAGAGCGTCCACATCGCAGCAAGCCCCTCTTCCTGGACGTCTTTCGGCGCCAGCGGCCCGCCATGCTTGCGGGCGAGATAGAGGTTGATCGCGAGCGATTCGTGCAGGACGAAGCCGTCATCGTCGATCGACGGAATATGCCCGTTGGGGTTCACCTTCAGGAATTCAGTGCTGCGGGTATGGACCGGTGCGTCAGCCGCCTTGGGATCAGGCACCCGGCCGGCCTGGATCACAGGCACGTGCCTGAAGGAGAGGCCAAGCTCGTTGGCGAGCCAGATATTGCGCGTCGCGCGCGAACGATAGCACCCGTAGATCGTCAGGGTCATGAGGCAGGCTTTCAGGTTGGGGGTGGTCAGACGGTCTGGCGCAAGGTCTCGCGGGCGATGATCAGGCGCTGGATCTCGGAGGTGCCCTCATAGATGCGGGTGATGCGGGCATCGCGGGCATAGCGTTCGACGGGGAAGTCGCGGCAATAGCCGGCGCCGCCATGAATCTGGATTGCCGTGTCGGTGCAGCGATGCGCCGCTTCCGAGGCGAAGAGCTTGGCCATCGAGGCTTCCCGGGCGAAAGGCTCGCCGCGATCCTTCCGGGCGGCGGCGTCGAGGATCAGCAGCCGCGAAGCATGCAGATCGAGCTCGCGGTCGGCGATCATCCATTGCAGGCCCTGGAAGTCGCTGAGCGCCTGGCCGAATTGCTGCCGCTCCTTGGCGTAGGATTTCGCGGCCTCCATGGCCGCGCGGGCGATGCCGAGCGAAACGGCGGCGACGCCGATGCGGCCGCCGGCCAGCTCGCCGACCGCGACCCGGAAGCCGTCATTCTCCCGACCCATCAGGTTCGAGGCCGGGATGCGTGCGCCCTCGAAATGGATGGTATTCGTGGCCGAGCCGGTCTGCCCCATCTTCTTCTCGGCCTTGCCGACGCTGACGCCCGGCGTGTCGGCCGGAACCAGAAAGACCGAGATGCCCTTGCCTTTCGGTGCGTCGGGGTCGGTCACGGCCCAGACGACGAAGAGGCCGGCATATTCGCCGCTGGTGATGAAGATCTTCTGGCCGTCGAGCACATAGCTGTCGCCGTCGCGGCGCGCCCGCATCCGCATGCCCGCGGGGTCTGAGCCCGCTCCGGCTTCGGTCAGGCAGAAGGCGCCGGCCGCATAGGTGCCGTCAGCGAGCTTCGGCAGATAGGCGGCCTTGTGCGCGGCCGAGCCAACCGCCTGGATGACCTCTCCGACCATATTGGTCACCGAGGTCGTGACCGCGGTCGAGGCGCAGGCGGCCGCGAGTTCCTCCAGTGTCAGCGCGAAGGCGACCGTGCCGGCCTCGCTGCCGCCGAACTCGCCGCGGACATTGAGCGCCATGAAGCCGTTTTCGGCGAGGGTCTTCAGATTGGCCAGGAATTCGCTGCGACCCTCGCCGCGATCGAGAGCCTCGGCCAGCGGCGCCAGCCGGTCGGACGCGATTTTCCGGGCGGCTTCGCGGATCAGTCCTTCCTCGTCGCTCAGCGCGAATTCCATGCTGCCCTCGTCGTTTCGTGCCCCGACCTTAGAGGGCCGGCACTGAACCGCCAACCGGCGTGATCGGCTCGTTCCTGCGAAGATGGACGCGCGTTCCCGCACATGCGCTCCGGTCACGGAGATGGGGGTTGACGCGATGAGCCTTCGGGTGCATCTCGGCCTCGCTGCAAGCCTTCCGGCGGCAGTTTCACAGGAACCCCGACCCAATGCCAACCGACAGTCCCAGTCGACAGTCGATGCCGTCTGACGCCGCTTCGCGCGCCTGACCGGGGAAACCGGCTCGCCTGCGATCGGCCATGACGGCCGATCAAAGGATACGAGCTATGAATGCCGTTGCTACCGCACCGGAGCGGGATCTTCTCGCTGCAACCCTCGCCCAGACGCTGGCGCGGGACCATATCGCCGACATTGTCGAAACCCTGAACGACCAGGACGTCGAAACGGTTGCCGCCGTGCTCCTTGCCTTGCCGTTCGAACGGGCCGTCGAGGTGCTGGACCAGCATGAACTGACGGCGGCCTCCGAAGCCCTCGGCTTGATGCCGGAAGCGCGCGCGGCGCAGTTCCTGTCCGCCATGTCGGCGGACCGCGTCGCCGACGTGGTCCCGGAATTCGACGAGCCGTTGCGCCTGCGCCTGCTCGGCCGTGTCGACCACGACACGCGCGCGACGCTGAATCGCCTGCTCGCCTATCCCGAGCAAAGCGCGGGCTCGATCATGACGACGGAATTCGTCAGCGTCCCGGCCGACTGGACCGTCGCGCGCACGCTCGACTACATCCGGCATGTCGAGCGTACGCGCGAGACGATCTATGCGATCTATGTCCTCGATCCCGCAACCGGGAAGCTGGTCCGCGCCGTTTCGCTGCGCCGGCTGATCAGCGGCGATCCGCAGGCGCTCGTCGCCTCTGTCGTGCCCGAGATGAAGCCGATCAGCGTGACGCCGGAGGTCGACCGGGAAGATGTCGCGCGGCTGTTCACGAAATACGACCTCCTTGCCGTTCCCGTCATCGATGCGGGCGAACGCGTCATCGGCATCGTCACGGTCGACGACGTCATCGATGCGATGATCGCGGAGACGACGGAGGACGTGCAGAAGCTGGGCGGCATGGAGGCGCTCGACGAGCCCTACAACGAGATCAGCTTCGGCCGGATGATCCGCAAGCGCGCCGGCTGGCTCAGCATCCTGCTCATCGGCGAGATGCTGACGGCCTCGGTGATGCAGCACTATGAAGGCCAGCTCGAGAAGGCGATCGTGCTGACTCTGTTCATCCCGCTCATCATGAGCTCGGGTGGCAATTCCGGGTCGCAGGCCACCTCGCTGCTGATCCGGGCGCTGGCGTTGCGCGAGATCAAGCTGAGCGACTGGTGGCGGGTGGCGCTGCGTGAGATTCCGACCGGCCTCACGCTTGGTGCCATCCTCGGCGCCATCGGTGTCGTGCGCGTCATCGCCTGGCAGAAGCTCGGTCTGTACGATTATGGCGAGCACTGGGCCCTGATCGCGGCAACCGTCGGCGTGGCTCTGCTCGGTATCGTCACCTTTGGCTCGCTCACCGGCTCGATGCTGCCCTTCATCCTCAAGCGCCTGGGTTTCGATCCGGCGAGTGCTTCGGCTCCCTTTGTCGCGACCCTGGTCGATGTCACCGGCCTGATGATCTATTTCGGGGTGGCCGCGATGATCTTGAGCGGTACCTTGCTTTGAACGCCCGGCTGCAGGACGGGCACGGCTCCATCATCGAACCGGATCTCGTACCCGCTCAGATGATGTAAGCCTTCCGTGCTCGCATCGGCCTGCCCCGAAAACCGCAATCCCCGTCCCGGGGCAATGCCTTAGCCGGCGCGTCCGTTCTGCACTGCGACCGTGGTGGCGGGCCCGGGCTGCCTGAGCTTCTCGATCTGGCGTTGGTGGTCCTTGAACTCGCTCAGCGCCGTGCCGCCCAGGGTGTGGTTGCTCGGCAGCTTGACCTTCATCGGATCGACGAAGTGGCTGTTGATCGTCACCTCATAATGGACGTGAGGTCCGGTCGAGAGGCCCGTCGTGCCGACGGTGCCGATGATCTCGCCCATGCGGACAGTGGCCCCCGGTTTGATCTGCGAGCCGATATTGGCCATGTGGTTGTAAGCGGTAGCGTAGCCGTTCGCGTGCTCGATCTCGACGCGGTTGCCGTAGCCGGCATGCGGGCCGGCGGCGACCACCTTCCCGTCACCTGCAGCCATGATCGGCGTGCCGCGGGGCGAGGCCCAGTCGACGCCGCTGTGAAGGCGTGAATAGCGCAGGATCGGGTGACGGCGCATACCGAACGGTGAGCTGATGCGTCCGATCTGGACCGGGCGGCGCAGCAGGAGCTTCCGCAGTGAAAGCCCTTCTTCGTCGAGATAGTCGACATCCCCGGTCTCGGGCGAAGCGTAGCGATAGACGCGGTGGGTCTCTCCCTCCGCCGTCAGGGCGGCATAGAGCAGCTCACGGCGGCCGGTCGAGGCGGCCTCGTCGTCGCTGAAGATCATCTCGAGGCGATCGCCGACATTCGTTCGCTGCTTGAGATCGAGATTCGATGCGAAGATGCCTACGAACTCGTCGATGAGTTCACGCGGTACCTGACTCTTGACCGCGCTGGCATAGACGCTCTGGAAGAGGGTGGCGCGCTCGCCGCTGTCCTCGTCGTCGTCATCGCTGCTGTCGTCAGCTGGATTGTGGTGCGCGTCATTCTTGGCCACCGCGACGAACCGGCCGCCATCATCTGCCGCAGCGATCTCTTCCGGGCCGGTTTCGTCGAAGAGAATGACGCGCTGGATGGTTTGGCCGCTGCCCTCCGGTGCGATCAGGAGGCGCAGATGCTGGCCTTCCGGGAGGTCCGCCTTCGCGCGCTTTCCGAGTGCGGCGACGATGGCCGCGACCCGCCGGTCGTCTGCGCCGTTGTTCTGAAGGATGGAGGCCAGGGTGTCGCCATGGCCGAGCATGATGTCGCGTTCTTCGAACGGTCCCTGAGAGCCGGTGCGCACAGGAATATTGGTGACGTTCTCCGGGATGATTCTGACATCCAGAGAGCCGAATGCCGGTGAGCCGAGGGGAGCCGCCTGCTCCGTTTCGGCTTCCCCGGCCAAGCGAAGGGTGCGCGAGAGAATGCGCTGGTTCGAATACTCCAGCGGCGGTTGCGGTTCCGATCCGGAGAGGCGGAGCAACTCGGCAACCTGCTCGGCGGCGGCAGTATCGGAGAGGCCGGGCTCGGTGCCTGTCGCCGCCTGATCGGATAGATCGCGCCTCACGACCGACACATCGGCATCAGCGGGATCGACTGCCGCCTGCGGCGCAGCCTCTCGACCGGCACTGGGCGGAGAGCTGAGCGATTCGAGGTCGGGCATGTTGGGAGCAGCTATCGCGAGCGGCGAGAGTTCCGCCGCGACATGGACGAGTGCATGGACCTTGGTGATTTCGCGCGCGCCGACCGTTTCGGTGAGCGGCGCACGGAAATGACGCGCTGTGCCGATCGAGAACCCGCGCTGCACAAGCAGGTCGCCCTTGCGGGCCGAGCCGTTTGCACTGGTGCCGCGCGGCAAGGCCGTGACGGCCCTTTCCGGGCTTCGCGTGGCGGGGCTATCGGCCTCGGAAACCAGCAATGACGAGGTCAGCAATCCGGCTCCGACCAGCCCCAGAAGCAGGCTGGCCGAAAGCCACCGTCCCGAGAAGGCGGCATGATCGCGCAGCGGCATGGGGCTCGGGCGAGGCGCAAAGGGATCGGTCAGCGCATCGGCGTTTTCGTCGTAGAACGGGCGCAACACCACTCCGTCGGTCGGAACTCTTCGCGACTCTGCCTGCGAGAACGGGGTGCCTCCCTATGTGCGGCGGGAAGGGGCGAAACTATGACGGCAGAAACTTTTCACCCGCGGCCCGTCAGCGCATGCGCGTGCGAGACGGTTCGAGGATCGTCGTGAACCGGTGACGTTCTGCTGGTCGTCATCCCCGGCCGGGATGGCGATGAGCCCGAATCAGGACGTCTCTCGGTCTTCCTCGACACGGTTGCGCCCCGCGGCCTTGGCGACATAAAGCGCGCGATCGGCGGCTGTGACGAGCGCAGGCCAGCCTCCGTCCTGGTTTTCTCTTCGGGCGACGCCGAAACTCGCGGTCACCTCGATGCTTTGCCCCGTTTCCAGCGTGAAGGGGGAGGCCCGCAGAAGCGTCCGGAGCCGCTCTGCGACGTCGACCGGCGATTCGACGTGTGGATCCATCAGGAGGATGGCGAACTCCTCGCCGCCAAAGCGGGCAATGACGTCGTCGCGCCGCAGCGCCGAGCGCAGGCGCTGGGCGGCTTCCTTGAGGATCGCGTCTCCCGCGGCATGGCCGAATCGGTCGTTGACGTCCTTGAAGTAGTCGATGTCGAGCAGGATCAGACCGATACCCGTCGGGTCGGCTTCCCCGTCATGGAGGTGAGCGACCAGCCGCTCCAGGGCGCCCCGGTTCAGCACGCCGGTCAAGCCATCGGTGTCGGCCCGTTTCCTCAGCTTTTCCGTCAGTGCCGCGCGTTCGTTGTCCAACGTGTTGCGCTCGATCAGCCGCCGGCGAAGCGTATCGAGCGCCAGGAAGAGGCTGCGCATCTCGCCCCGCATGCCCCGACCGTCGATGGGCTCCTGCACGGCTCCGTCGGCGAGGGCAAGGACGTGGCTGCGGGCGCGCAGCAAGGGCCGGAACAGCAGGTTCTGGCTGGCGACGAGCAGCGCGAGTTCGATGATGAGCGCAAGGCAGGTCGCGGCCACGACGGCGATGAGGGACCGCAGAGCGACGTTGCGCTCCATCTGCAGATGCTCGACGGTGACATCGAGATAGGCGTCGCGAAGCTGCTCCAGCGGTGCGAATGTCGGCACGATCAGATGGGTGAAGCTGGTCGGGGTGACGCCAAAATCGCCGGATTGGCCTGCTTTGAGCGTTCGCTCGAGCAGCGCCATCCCGTTCCCAAAGAAGCGCTCGACGACCGCCTGGTGCGCAGCGGCGACTCGCGCATCGTCGCTCGCCCCGGTCTGTTGCCCGGCGAGTTCCCACAAGGCGAGCACCCGCCCCCGGCTCAGCTCGAACGCGCCCCTGCGGTCGAGATCGATCTGCAGGCCGCTGGCCATCGGGATGACCAGATGGGAGCCGAGCCGCCCGGCATATTCGCGCAGCTCGCTCAGCATGCGCGCGACCATGGCGTGGCCGACGAGATCGGTCTCGCCAGCCAGGAGGCCGGTCATGACCATGGACAGCATCGGCTGGGCCGCATCGAAGACGCCGAACATGGTCTCGACCGCCTGCTCGATCTCGGCATTGCTGCGCCCTGACAGCGGGCGGCTGGCGAGAGCGTCGACTTGCTGCCGGGCCGAGGCGAGCGTCTGGACCAGGGCATCCAGCGATGGCTTGAGTTGCGCGGTCTCGGAAATCCGCGCCAGCGCGGCGTCGGTCTCGGCGCGAAACGCGATCAGCCGCTGGCGGGAAGGGCTGTCGAGCGACGGCTCCTCGCCCAAGACGCTGTTCGTCGGCCCCCGTTCAGCAGTCAGCCGATTGGCCGCGTCCAGGGCGAACCGGAAGGCCTGCAGCTTGGAGAGATTGTCGCGACTGGCGTCCAGATCGCTGTAATAGCTGGCGATGAGTGTCAGGCCGAGGGCCAGTGAACAGGCCATGACCAGGATGATCGCGGCCCAGAACCGGTAGCTCAGATTGGGATGCTCTGAGCCAGGGCGGTCTGCGGCATTTCTTCCAGCGGGAACCATGGCAGACAGAATTTACTCGCATCACCCTTGGGAAACTGCCCAGGGGGCGGATATTCCGCTCAGAATATCGCCGCAAGGGGAAAGTCCAGGCGGACCGATCCCGGGCCGGTGCCTTCGGAGGCAGAGTTGCTCCGAACGTCAGAGCTTAGGCGCGCAGGACGACATCAAAGTAAAGGGCATGCGGGGCAGCTTCCGCTGCGACAAGGCGGCGCGCCCCGAGATGTAAACCGAAGGCGCGCGGGCCTCAGCCCGCCAGGACGCGCTGCGGCGGGAAGGTGATCTCGACCAGCGTGCCTTCCTTCTTGACGCTGGTGATGGTCATCGCCGCGCGGTTGGCTTCGACCAGCGCCTTGGTCAGCGGCAGGCCCAGGCCCGTGCCTCCGGCGCGTCGCGTCGTCGGCACCTGGCGGAACGGCTCCAGCGCCATTGCGATTTCGCTGTCGTCCATGCCGATGCCGGTATCGCGGACCCGCAGGATCGCCTCGCCCTGATCGCCGAGGGCCGTCGAGACGATGACCTGCCCGCCGGCATCGGTGAACTTCACCGCATTGGAGAGCAGGTTGATCACGATCTGACGGATCGAACGCTGATCGGCCACGACCGGCGGCAGCTTGGGCGAGAGCCCGGAGCGCAGCACCACGCGTCCACGTTGAGCCTCCGGCTGCAGCAGATTGACGACGGACAGCGCGATCTCGTTCAGATTGACGCTGACGAAGTCGAGATCGAGCTTGCCGGCCTCGATCTTGGCGAGGTCAAGCAAGTCATTGACCAGGCTGATGACATAGCCGCCCGACTGGTGGATGTCGCGCAGGTATTCCTTGTAGCGTTCATTGGCGATGGGCCCGAAGCGCTCCTCGGCCATGACCTCGGCGAAGCCGATGATCGCGTTCAGCGGCGTGCGGATCTCATGGCTGATCTTGGCGAGCACGTCCGATTTCTGAGCGCTGGCCTTCTCGGCCGCCTTGCGGGCCTCGACCAATTCGCCTTCGGTCTTCTTCCAGGCGGTGATGTCGCGCAGCACGGCACAGAAGCGTCGCTCGGCGCCGTCGGCGATCTGGCCCATGGTCATGAACAGCGGAATGCGGCCGCCCTGACGCACGCGCGCCATGACCTCGCGCCCGTCATTCATCACCGAGGCGACGCCGCCGCCCTTGAGGCCTTCGAGGTAATCGAGAGCAGGAGCGTGGCTCTCCGGAGCGAAGAGCAACGTGAACAATTCGCCTGAGACCTCCCGCTGGTCGTAACCGAACAGGGCCTCCGCGGTCTTGTTGAGCGAGAGAATGCGGCCGCGCTCGTCGACGGTGACGACGCCGTCGGTCGCGGTATCAAGCACCGCGATCATCTCGCTGATCCGGGCTTCACGGGCGTCGATGTCGAGCCGCAACGCGTCGACGCGCGCCGCAATCTCGGCCTCCTCGGCCTCGAACTCGGCTGCGAGTTCCGCTTCTTCAGTCTCTTCCGCGGTCAGGACCTTGACCTCGCCGCCGCCATCGGGATGACGGAAGGCCATCAGCGTCGCGGGCTCGCCTTGCCATGAGACGCTCGACAGGCGGGCATCGACACTGACGAGATGGCCCGTCCGATCGACCAGGATCATGGTGCCGCCATCGGAGCGGGCCGCTCCCTTGATCATGCGGCTGATGCCGCCGCCGGACGTCAGGTCGGCGAGATCGGCGTAGTCGAGCAGATCGAGAAGCGTGCGATTGGCATAGAGCGGTTCGTCACCGCGGTTGACCAGGACTGCAACGGGCAGGCGGTCGAGCACATCGGCATGCGAATTCGGCAGGCGTTGCCGCGCCGCAGCTGCGGAGGGGGCGTCGACCGACGGCACCGGCTCGGAAACGAAGGACGCTTCCGCCGCAGCGGGCTTCGATTCCGCTGCCGCCGTGTCGACCGGCTCCGTCGGCTCGGGTGCCGGCTGGCCAGGGCGGTCGGCTTCTTCGTTCAGGCGCAACGGGACCGCCGGTGGCAGCCGGGGCTCGCCTTCGTCGTCTCCGGCGATGCGGGCGCCGAGCGCCTTGGCGATCTCGCGGAAAGCATTGCGCTCAGCGGAGGTCAGCAGCGCCTTCGAAGGTTCGAGCAGCGGTCTGACCGTTGTGAGATGACCGTTGCGAAGCGGCACGACATTGGCGCCGGCCTCGTTCGGAGGCGGAGTTTCGGTGCGAGCCGCCGGTGTCGGCTCCGTGGCCGGAACGTCGATGCTCATCTCCGGGGCTTTGCCTTCGTCGGCGCTGTCGGCGGACACCGCGACGAGCGGCGCGGGACCAGCCTCATCGGAGGCTGGGGCAGGGGGGGGCGGCGCTGAAGCGGGCACGGGGCTGTCCGACGCATCGGTGGGCAGCGGGAATGGTTCGCGCTCGATCATGCGGGCGAGACCAAAACCACGGAAACCTGCAAGATCACGCTTCGCATCGAGGACGGGCACACCGGAAAGCTCGACCCGAACCCCTTCGGCGAGCCCGGCAGTCCGCCACAGGACCGGGTGTCCGCTCCAGGTGGTGGCGGAGGCCAGCCGCTGGATCAGACTGCCCTCGCGGTCGAGCAGATCGCGGTCGATCAGCTCGAGCCAGCTACGACCGATCAGGCCTGCGGCGGCATCGGTCCCGACGATCTCGGCAATATCGGGCGAAAGACTCGTGAAGCGGCCGTCAACGTCGCTTTGCCAGACGAAACGCACGGTCGCGCGCTTCGGTGCAGCAATTGCCGGCGCCGGAGCGGGAGAAGCGACGGTTGCGCCCGGGGCAGATGGCGCCACGACACGTGGAGCCGGCGGAACCGTAATGCCGAGTCGGCGCAGCTCCGACGGAGCGATGGCGATCGCGAGGATCTGTTGACCCTCTGGTCCCGTCAGCAACTTGCAGCCGCATGTCACCAGCGTGGCAGTGAAGCCGGGCGTCAGCCGGAGGCGTTCAAGGCGCAAATGATCCCGCGGAGCGAGCCCGCCGGCGAGCAGTGCCAGCCTGTTGCGCGTTGGTGTGGGCAATGATGTGCCATCGGCGTGCTGGCCGAGCAGTGCTTCGGCGCCCGCGTTGACAAAGCCGACCCGGGAAGTCTTCTGGTCCCAGAGCATCAAGGCGCCGTCCGCAATGAAGGGCGCCAGCGCTGCGTCTTTCGCTGCGTCTGTTCCCTGCATCGCCCAATCCTGCCCGGGTTCGCTCATTCCCATCCGCTCGTTCGGTCTGCGCCGATATGGCTAACAAAGCCTTAATAGCGGGCAAATGACTGCAAATCCATGGAACTGATGAAGGCTCTCCCGCGTCTGATCGAAACAGCGTTAACGTAGCGGGGTCACGCGATTGTCATTGCGCCGCAATAATGATATTGCAGTGCACAATCGAGTGGTAAACCAAGCCATCCACAGCCAGGAGGATAACCCATGACCGGCAAGACGCCTTATGAAGTGCCGACCGAGATGCGCGAGTTCGCCGAGCGCAGTGTCGAGCAGGCCCGCAAGGCCTTCGATGGCTTCATCGGCGCGGCCCACAAGGCAGTGGACGGTGCGCATGGTTCGGCCGAATCCGCACGCGTCAACGCTCAGGACGTGACCCGCAAGGCCATGACCTATGCCGAGAGCAACGTCGCCGCCGCCTTCGATCTCGCCCAGAAGCTGGTCAAGTCGAAGGACCTGACAGAGGTCCTGCAGCATCAGTCCGAATTCTTGAAGTCGCAGGTTGCGGCTCTCCAGGGCCAGCTCAAGGATCTGGGCGTTGCCGCCCAGGAGGTTGCGGCCAAGGCCGCCGAGACCGCCGCCAAGGCGACCAAGATGAAGTGAGTCGCCAGCGGCGCAGTACTGTGCCGCTCCACGCGACAAGGTCATTGGCGCCGGGCCAGGGCTCGGCGCCACCCGTTCGCTCGCTGAAGGAGAATGACGATGGCTAAGCCTGCTCCGCCAAAGATCGGATCAAAGGCTCCGATCAGTCTCGCTTCCGTCAAGGCCCTCTCGGGCGACGCGCCGACTGAGTCGAAGGCCGCGCCAGCAATCCCGGCCGCGACCGGTCCGGTCGTCGGTGCGCCGCCTGCTGCTTTCGCTGCTGCAGTGGCCCCAACTCCAGTTTCCGCCCCTGCCAATCCTGCTCCAGCGCCTGCGGAGCCCGTCGCGGTTGCGCCGGTCAAGCCGGCTCCCGCGCCCGTCGTCGCCAAGCCGGCAGGTCCCGTTGCCGCCGTATCGCCGGCAGCTGCTGTCGTGGCCAAGCCGGTTGAGCCGCTGAAGGACGCCGCCAAGCCTCCGGTCGCGCCGGTCCAGGTCGCGAGCGCTGTGCCGCCCGCCAAGGTCGCCGCTGTCCCGGCCTCCGCCCTGCCGTCTGCGGCCGTGAGCAAGCCGGTTGAGCCGCTGAAGAGCGCCGTCAAGCCTCCGGTTGCGCCAGTCCAGGCCGCCAGCGCTGTGCCGCCCGCCAAGGTCGCCGCTGCCCCCGTCTCGGCGCCAGTCGCGCCCGCTGCCAAGTCCGGGGTGGCGCGCCAGCCCGCAGCGGCTGCGGCCAAGGCCAAGCCGTCGACCAAGGTTCGCGTCGCAAAGCAGGTGACCAGAAAGCCGGCTGCCGCTGCCAAGGCAGTTTCGACTGCGGCCACCAGCCAGCCGGCCGCTATCCTCAAATCGGCCGCAGAAGTCGGTGCCGCCGCCGTAAAGACCGGCACGGAAGTCGTGAAGAAGGCGACGGCGACCGTCTCCGCAGACGTTCGGAAGCTTGCCAGCGCGGCCCCGCCGGTTGCGGCCGCTGTATCGCCGCTTTCGCGCCCACCGGAATTTGCGACGCTGACAGCTTCGACCTGGCTGGCTCAGATGCTCGCCGCTGCACGCGTGGTCGGCGCGCTGCAGGCAAAGGTTCTCGACCATGCCTGTACCGAGCTGAAAGCAGCATTGAGCGAGGCGGAGACGCTCGCCAGGACGGACAATCCCGCCGATGCGGTGGTGATTCACGCCAAGGCGTTGCGCCGTGGCTACGAGGCCTATTCCGCCCATGTGACGGATCTGGCACGCACCGCGCAGGCCGTTTTGCGGCGGGATTGAAGGGGCAAACGACGGCGCGCTGGATTTCGTGTGGTGCGGTGCATTTCGGCGGTTGCAATCGCGCCGCGACGGCACTAGGTTCCGCGCCGCCGGCCAGTTCGCATCCTTGCGCGGTCTGGCAGGGCGCCCGAAGGGCGCCGAGAGTGCCGTGCAGCCATAGCTCAGTTGGTTAGAGCGCTAGATTGTGGATCTAGAGGTCCCCCGTTCAAGCCGGGGTGGCTGTACCATTCCCCCCCCCGTTGAAAATCATCGATCGTGTCGGAGGCGTGTCCGGTTGGACTGGCCTCGCCTGTCGGGGCTCCGCGCGGATTTGAGCGACCCGACGCGTGGGCTCCCGGGCTCCCTTTCGAAGTCGCCGCGATTCGGGGCAGTGCCGTCCAGATGAAGCGGCGAAGCCGCTCCATCGTCGAAGCGGCCATGTGCGGCACATCCATCGCGGGATGGGATGTCAGCGCCCCAGTGGCCCTGATCAGCGGCCGGTGCGGGCCTTCAGGCGTTTTGGTGCCATCAACGTCCGCGCGCTTGTGGTGGGGCTCGGCACGGGCGCGTGGCGGGGCAGGGTGTCGGTGTCTGCCAAAGGCGTCGACATGCTGCGGCATCGGGCGAGGCCGATCCGCCGTCAACGCCCCCGCGTGATCTGCGCCGCAGCCGCCGTCAGCATCGGCTATCCCCCTGGTGCGGCGCGCGTCAAATAGACCGGCGACGCGCATTTCGATGGTGGCTCACAGGCGCCACATTCCGGACGCGCGAATCCCATTTTCGACTCGGGTGTCGGTGGTGTCGGTGATGTCATCGGTCCTTCCGTCGAAGTAGATGTGATGTTATCCTCCCCAGCGCTTGTTATCTTCAAAGTCCCGGGGACCTGAAATGACAAAAGTTAAACTTGCGATTTTCACAATGGCGACGGTCGGAATCGCCTTCACCGGTCTTGCCGCGACAACGGCTCCCGCAAATGCTGTCATTTATTGCAGCTATATCGGTTATCCCGCCGGGTGCGTCGCGCGGCCCGGCGTTCGTCTCGTAGCTCGGCCCGTTGGGGTCGGTGCCGTGACAGCGCCTCGTCCGGGCAATCGCAATGGTGGGGTCAACAGGGTCGGCGTCCGTCGCTAGCGCCTAATTCTGTTTTCACGAGCCATCAGAGCCTTCGCTGATCGTTCAGCAACCGCCGGGCGCTTTTGAACGCCTCGCGGTTGCTCAATAATCGGGGAGGGCTGTGCTCGTGTGCTGCCGCGCCTGAGCTCCCAAAGGGGTGCGTCAATTGGGTCGAGATGGGGCAATCGAACCGGAAGCGAAGCGGCGGATTCCGACGTTGAGCTCAGAGGTTCTCCCTCGATTCCAGATTGAAATGGCATAGCCCGAGATTGGATGTCCGGCTCTCGGATAGCGGACTTGAAGTTCGCTTCGCTCCGAATACAACTTGTGCAGCCGAAGTGGATCAGTCCATTGTTGTGGCGTCGCTCGTAAATGCCAAAAATGAGCGACGTCCCAGCCTCGCGCGCAGGCACGACAACAGGCCGCTTTTTCCGTCATCTGAGCTGAGAAAGAATAACGACTGGCGGATACTGAACTCGAGAAAACCTGCTGACGAGCTTTCGACGGTCTAGTCTGGCATCGCCTCCCATTCTCAATCTTTGGATAATGAAGGAACGAACCATGCGCAGCCTCGCCTTTGCCACCGCAGCTTTCATCGCCTTCGCCGCAACCGGTGCGAATGCACAGGTCGAGCTGAAAACCTACGCCGACGCGAACGGTTACATCGATGTCCAGAAACTGACCTGTGCCCAGCTGGCCGGTACTTTCCAGCAAGACGCCGATCTCCTGACGACGTGGTATAGCGGTTGGTACAATGGCCTTGGCAAAAAACACTTCATCAACGTCGCGCGGGCCAGGGAGGCCGAGCACGAGACCATTGTCTACTGCAAGGCCAACCCAAAGGTGACAGTCATCAAGGCGATGGGCCTGGTGTTCGACAAGATGCGCAAGGAGCGTGGCATCGTCCTCGCCAAATGATGCGGGTCGCGCACCGGCGCCGCTGATCGCCCTCGCGCGGCGTCGCGATTTGGCCGAGTGACGTCCTTCCGACGCTGCGCTTGTGGGCTGAGCTTTCGACGGTCTTGAACCCGTTGCTGGCGATTGCCATATCACTATCAAGCGGAAGGGCTTCGCCTTCCGCCTGCGGAGTGCTGCGCCAGCGGGCTCCGATCGACAGATGAGGCGCCTTTCGAGGGCTTCTGCATGACGCGTACGCCTAGCCTGTCCCATCCTTTCCTGCTTGGGTTCGATGATATCGAACGCGCGCTGGACCGGGTCGCGAAAGGCGCAAGCGAGGGATATCCTCCCTACAATATCGAGCGCATGCCGCGCACGGAGGATGAGCCGGATCGTCTCCGGATCACTCTTGCCGTGGCGGGGTTCTCGCGAGACCAGCTTGAGATCACGCTGGAAGAGAATCAGCTCACCATTCGTGGCCGACAGAGCGACGACAAGAGCAGGCAGTTCCTGCATCGCGGCATCGCGGCGCGTCAGTTCCAACGCTCCTTTCTGCTGGCTGACGGAATGCAGGTACTCGGGGCGGATTTGTCAAATGGCCTGCTAGCCATTGATTTGGTCAGGCCGGAACCGGAGCGGCTCATCAGGCGTATTGATATTATCAGTCGCGATTGAGCCCAAGGTCGGAACGAAGGCTTCGCGGTTGTGCTTTCGTTCATGATCTGGTGATCAACATAGGAACCGCCATTCGCACTGCTCAAAGGAGGGCGCGATGACTGAAGAGACCAATGTTATTCGCACGCCACCACTGACCCAGGCAGAATTCGCTGCCCTTGGCACGGGCGAAGTGGCCTATCTCAAGCCGATGAGTTCCGAGGAACTGCTGAGGATCTTTCCGCAGGCTCCGGAAATCGAGCCGGGCCTCAAGCTCTTCGCGCTGCTCTCCGCCGATGGTGCGCCGATCCTGGTAACCGATTCCCGGGAAGCTGCGACCGCCAATGCCTGGGAACACGACCTGCGGATGGTCAGCGTGCATTGAACTGCGAGCGTCAGGCGGTGGCGATTTCCGCCACCGCAGCCTGCAGTTTCGCAATGTCGAGCGGCGTCGAGAGCCGGTGATCGCCGTCCTTGATCAAGGTCAGCGTCACGGGATCGCCGCTCAGGTGTTCCACCAGCTTGATCGCATGCTGCCAGGGCACGTCGGGGTCCTGCATTCCCTGAAGGATATGGACGGGGCAACCCGTCTTGATCTCGCCGCCGAAGAGGAGATGGCTGCGGCCATCCTCGATCAGCGCCCGCGTGATCGGCGTCGGCTCCGGCGAATAGGCGGATGGGCGCTGCCAGACTCCGTCACGCAGGATCGTCTCGCGAATCGCTGTCGGCATCTGAGCCCACATCAGCTCTTCGGAGAAATCCACCGCGGGCGCGATCAGCACCATGCCGGCGGGAGCAAGAGCGGTGCCCCGCAGTCTCCGGGCCGCGAGCAGCGCAATCCAGCCTCCCATCGACGAGCCGACCAGGACCGGGGGCGCCGCGCAGCGCGCGGCAATGACGGCGAGCGTGTCCTCCAGCCAATGCGACAAGGTCCAGCGACCGAAATCGCCACCGGTCTCGCCATGTCCGGAATAGTCGAAGCGCAGGAAGGCGCGTCCGCTGCGGCTTGCCCATTGCGCGAGTGCGTCAGCCTTGGTCGCCCGCATGTCGGAGCGAAAGCCGCCGAGCCAGACGACGGGATGTCCCGTTCCCGGCTGCTCCAGAAAGGCGATGCGGCGGCCGTCCGCGCCGTTGCCGACATCAAGCCATTGCGGGGCAGGCTGCTCCACCTGAAATCTCCTGTGACGAATCTGTCCTGTCAGGGCATTATAGGCTGGGATCGGCCCTGTGCGCTGTCATACTGTCCGCCTCCGATCCGAGAGATTTTTTGAAACGGTGAACATGTCCTTGCGGTCAGGCGCGCATCCGTCGCTGCCTTCGACGGATAATCATCCCCTGAGCGGGCGGACCATCCTGCAGATCATCCCCGATCTCGAGGCAGGTGGCGCCGAGCGTACGACGGTCGATATCGCCCAGGGGCTGACCGAAGCCGGCGCGCGCGCGCTCGTCGCGACAGAAGGCGGCCGCCTTGTCGCCGAACTGCAGGCGAAGGGCGGCGTCTGGCTGCCGTTCCCGGCTGCTTCGAAGAACCCGGTCACGATGGCGCTCAATGTGCGCAAGCTCGTGCTGCTCTGCCGACGGGAGCGCGTCGAATTGATTCACGCCCGTTCGCGGGCGCCGGCCTGGGTTGCGCTTGCCGCGGCGCGTGCACTCAAGCTGCCCTTCGTCACCACCTATCATGGCTCCTATGCCAGCCGCTCGGCGGTGAAGACGCAGTATAATTCGGTCATGGCGCGCGGCGACGTGGTCATCGCCAATTCCCGCTACACGGCCGACCTGATTCTGGCGAAGCACGGCTTTGCGCGTGACCGCATCCGTGTCGTCCATCGCGGCACCAATTTCTCGGCCTTCGCGCCATCCGCGGTCGGGCCGGAGCGAGTCCAGGCCCTGCGTCGCGCCTGGGGCGTCGAGCCACATCAGCGCATCGTGCTCTTGCCGGGACGACTGACCGGCTGGAAGGGGCATCGTGTGCTGATCGAGGCGGCTCGCCTTCTGCGCGAGGGCGGCGACAACGATACCGCCTTCATCTTCGCAGGCGACCATCAGGGCCGCGATGGCTATGTCAGGGAGCTCGACCAGGCCATTGCCAAGGCCGGGCTCGAAGAACAGGTCAAGCGCGTCGGCCATTGCACCGACATGCCGGCGGCCTTGCTCGCGGCGGCGGTCGTCACCGTGCCCTCGACCGAGCCGGAGGCCTTCGGCCGTGTCGCGGTCGAGGCGCAAGCCATGGGCATTCCGGTTGTGGTCTCCGATCTCGGAGCAGTTCCCGAAACCGTACTCGCGCCGCCGCAGACGGCTCCCGGCGAGCGCACGGGCTGGCGCGTGCCGCCGGGCGATGCGTCTGCACTGGCCGCGGGCCTCAAGGAGGCGCTGGCGCTGCGCCCCTCGGCGCGCGATGCGCTGGCCCGCCGCGCCCGCCTCCATGTCGAGCAGCACTTTTCGCTCGAGAACATGGTCAGCGAAACCCTCGACGTCTATTGCGCCTTGCTTGGGCGCTAGGCTCTGTACTTGAGCGGGTGTTGCCGTGTTTGCATTGACAATGCCCGACTTTATGCAATGTGTCTGATCAACGGTGCCGACAGCACCATTCATAGGAGAATACAGCCATTCGCCGTCCGTTCCGCGCTGCCCCAACCCCGACCAAAGACGGCCCGCGTTCCAACCGCGACATCCGCGGTGTCCGTGAGGTTCAGCTCATTGACGATACCGGCGCCAACCGTGGCGTTGTGTCGTTCTTCGAGGCCCTGAAGATTGCCGAGGATGCCGGTCTCGACCTGGTCGAGATCGCCCCCAATTCAGTGCCTCCGGTCTGCAAGATTCTCGACTACGGCCGCTTCCGCTTTTTGGAGCAGAAGAAGGCCGCCGAGGCGCGCAAGAAGCAGCGCACCATCGAGATCAAGGAGATCAAGCTCCGGCCGGGCATCGACAAGCACGACTACGACGTCAAGATGAAGGCCATGCACGGCTTCTTCGAGGAGGGCGACAAGGTCAAGGTGACCCTGCGCTTCCGCGGCCGCGAAATGGCGCACCAGGACCTCGGCGTGAAGGTGCTCGAGCGGGTCAAGGCTGATCTTGTCGATGTTGCCAAGGTCGAGAGCGACTGGCAGCTTGAGGGTCGCCAGATGGTGATGGTCCTGGCGCCAAAATAGGTCGCCTGGAGCGCCCTGCCTCGGAATTAGGTTGAGACAAGGCCCGGCCGCTTCGGCTGGGCCTTGTCTCATTTGATCCCTGCTGGGTCGTCCTAAGGCATCGGCCCGAAAAGTGGATTGTGGTTTTCCGGAAGGCCGATGCAAACACAGAAGACCAGATCATCGGACCGGTTATGAATCCGGTCCGATGATCTAGCTGACGGAGCGAATGATCTCGCGATAGGCGGCTTCCGGAAATGCCTTGAGCGTTTGCGTTCTCACATTGCCGTGCATTGCCAGTTGCAGGCAGAAGCGCGCCAGAACGGCATCGTCTGGTGCCTCGCAGACGATGACCATGTCGTATTTCCCCATCGTCATGAAGAAGGCCTTGAAGTCGCCGCCCATGTCGCGCAGCAGCTTCCTGGCCGTGTCGAGGCGGGTCGGCGAGTCCTTGACGTTGCGCGCGCCCTGGTCGGTCCAGTTGGTCAGCAGGATATAGGTCGTCATCACGCTTCTCCCTGGCTGGGCCCGGCCCATGCGTCGGAAGTGTCGTGTGCGGCGGCCCGATCGTCGCCGCTCGGTCTAGGACGGGATGTTTCGCCATCCGCCGGGCCTCTGGCGCCAGTCTAAAGCATCGGCCCGAAAAGTGGATTGCGGTTTTCGGGACAGCCGATGCTCCAACGTGACCGTCAGCGGCGCTGCCGGCCGTCGCCGCCGACTATGGCGCGTCCCGGGCGAGGCTCCGGCGGGCGACCCCTCAACCACTCCCGGCAGGGTGAAGCAGCAATCCATCCAGCATGGCATTAAGGGCCGCGATCGCCCGGTGAGAGGCGGCCTGCGGGTTCTCGGCATGGGCGATCCATTGTGCCGCATGTTGCGTCGCACCGGAGATCAGGCGGGCGGCCGCCTCGGGGTCGATCGCGAGCAGGATCCTGTCCGCGACAAGCGTCTCGAGGCTCGCCGTCATCGAACGGATGCAGGCGCTCTGCGTTGGCCAGTTCCAGGGATCGCCGAGGACGGCTGGCCCATCGCGCAGGACAATGCGCTGGATCTCCGGCTCCAGCGCCATCTCGATATAGGCGGTGCACTCGTCGCGGAAGCCGGCCCATTCATCTGCCGCACTGGCGGAGACGATGCGAAGGCGCTCGTTCATTTCGTCATCGATTTCGGAGATCACGGCCCTGAGCAGGCCCTTCTTGTCACCGAAGTGATGGTAGAGCGCCCCGCGTGTCAGTCCGACGGCGGCGGTCAGTTCATCCATCGAGGCGTCGGCATAGCCCACGGTGCCGAAGGCATGGCGCGCCGCACCGAGGAGCTTGGCCCGCGTCTCGGCGATCATCTCCGTGCGTGGTCTGCGAGCCATCCATGTTCCTTTCGCATACGCGGCGTATGTCAATTGACACGGGCCGGGTCGGCTCCTACTTCACTTGCATACGCTCCGTATGTAAGTGGTACAGAAACTTCTGGAAAGAGGCCCGTCATGGCCAACCCCTATCGCGAGATCTTCAGGGCTCCAGGCGCTATCGCGTTCTCGGCGACGGGCTTCATCGCGCGCATGCCGGTCTCGATGGTAACGCTCGGCGTCGTCACCATGCTGTCCCAGGCGCGCGGCGAATACTGGCTGGCAGGGGCGGTCGCGGCGACCTTCGCCTTGTCCAACGCGCTGATCGCGCCTCAGCTCTCCAGGCTGGTCGATCGCTACGGGCAGCGTCGGCTGCTCATTCCCGCAACACTCGCAGCGATTGCGGCGCTATCGGGCCTGATGCTGTCGACCCGCTACGAAGCGCCAGTCTGGGCTCTCTTCGTCTTCGCCATGCTGTCAGGAACGATGCCGAGCATATCGGCGATGGTCAGGGCGCGCTGGACCGAGCTTTATCGCGATACGCCGAAGCTGCGGACCGCCTTCGCCTTCGAGTCGGTGGTCGACGAGGTCATCTACATGACCGGGCCGGTCATCGCGATCGGGCTGAGCGTATCCTTCTTTCCAGAGGCCGGGCCGCTCGCCGCGACGCTGCTGCTGACCATCGGAACTGCGCTGTTCGTCGCGCAGCGTGCATCCGAACCGCCCGTGCATCCGCAGGGGGCGAGTGGCGGTGACTCGGTCATTCGCCTCGCGTCGGTGCGGATCATCGCCTTCATCCTGATTGCGATCGGCACGATCTTCGGGACGGCCGAGGTCACCGCCGTCGCCTTCGCCGAGGCGCAAGGGAATAAGGCCGCCGCCAGTTTCGTCCTGGCGAGCTATGCCGCGGGATCGCTGATCACGGGGATCGTGTTCGGCGCGCTCAAGCTGCGCATGTCGCTGGCCAGCCAGTTGCTGATTGCGATTGCGCTTGCAGCGGTGACCACGCTGCCTCTGCTCGCCGTCAACAGCATCGGCAGTCTTGCCGTCGTGGTGTTCCTGGCCGGCGCTGCCGTTTCGCCGACGATCATCGTCTCGATCGGCCTGATCGAGCGCCTGGTCCCGGCCGCGAAACTGACCGAGGGCATCACCTGGGCCATGACCGGCATCGGTATCGGCATGGCGGTGGGCTCTTCCGCCTCAGGCTGGGTCATCGACGGGTTTGGCGCGCGCAGTGGTTTCTGGATTTCGGTTGCCGCAGGTGGCGTTGCCCTCGCGACGGCCTTGCTTGGTTATCGCCGCCTGCATGGTGAGAAGCCGCAGCCCGTCCTGCGTGAGGCCGCAGCCTGTATCGGCCCTTAGGGGCAGAACGCCGAAAGGGGCAGAGCCTTCGCATCATTGCAGCCGCGCCGGAGCATCCGATCCGTGGGGCCTGCCATCATTGGCCTGCGTGAGCGCTCGTCGAAGAAGGAGGCGCGCAGAGCGCGCCTCCTGAACGATGCCCGACAGGGCTAGCCGTCGACGAGGGCGAGCGCGGCGTCGGTGTAGCGTTTGCCCGCCACGTCGGCCGGCGTGAGCGCTTCGCCTATGGCTGCTGTTTCGTCGGTGGTCAGGACGATGTCGGCCGCCGCCCTGTTCTGCTCCAGATGGGTCATCTTGCGCGCACCGGGGATCGGCACGATGAAGTCCCCCTGATGCAGCACCCAGGCCAGCGCAAGCTGCGCGGCGGTGACGTTCTTGCGCGCGGCCAGGCGTTCCAGCCGTTCGACGAGCGCCGCGTTGGCTTCCAACGCTTCGGCCTGGAAGCGTGGCAGGGTCCGGCGCCAGTCCTCGCTGCCCAACTCGTCGAGCGTCCGGATCGTGCCGGTGAGCAGGCCGCGGCCGAGCGGGCTGTAGGGCACGAACCCGATTCCGAGCTCACGGCAGACGGCGAGCACGCCGTCTTCAGGCTCGCGGCTCCACAACGAATATTCGCTCTGGACGGCCGCGATCGGATGCACCGCGTGCGCCCGGCGGATCGTCGAGGCATTGGCCTCGGACAGGCCGAGCGCTCGGACTTTGCCCTCGCGCACGAGATCGGCCATGGCGCCGACCGTATCCTCGATCGGCACATTCGGGTCGACGCGGTGCTGGTAATAGAGATCGATCACGTCGATCCCGAGCCGCTTGAGCGAGGCTTCCGCCACGGCCCTCACATGTTCCGGCCGGCTGTCGAGCCCCGCCATGCGCTCCGGTCCCTTGCCCTCTTCGAGGATCCTGAACCCGAACTTCGTGGCGATCACCACCTGGTCGCGCACAGGCCTGAGCGCCTTGCCCAGCAGGACCTCGTTCTCGAATGGGCCATAGACTTCGGCGGTGTCGAAGAGGGTCACTCCGATATCGACGGCGCGCCGCAAGGTGGCGATCGCGGCGCTCTCTTCCTGGCCACCATAGGCGAAGGTCATCCCCATGCAGCCGAGGCCGACGGGGAAGACTTCGAGTTCTTGACCAAGCTTGCGAGTTTGCATCACGGGCTCCTCTTTTGTGATCCGATACAGATGAGGCTTGCGCCACTGATCGATAATCACCTGGAGAAAGCACGGCCTGTTCGATAAAACAGATCAATGAACCGCGCTGATCTCCCGCATCTCGCCGTCCTGGCGGCCGTCGCCCGCAATCGGGGTTTCCGTGGCGCGGCCCGCGAGCTCGGCATTGCGCCGTCCGCCGTCAGCCACGCCGTGTCGCTGCTGGAGAGCCGGCTCGGCGTGCGCTTGCTGGCGCGCAGCACGCGCAGCGTCGCGCCCACCGAGGCCGGGGCGCAGCTTCTGGAACGGCTGCTGCCGGCGATGTCGGAGATCGCCCTGGCGCTGGAAGTGGCGGCTGCCTCGCGCGAGGAGCCCGCCGGCAATCTTCGCCTCACCGTGCCGCGCACCGCCGCTCATCTGGTGCTGGCGCCGAAGCTCGGCGCCTTTGCCGCGGCCTATCCGGAGATCGTGCTCGAGATCGTCATTGACGACAGGTTCGCCGATGTCGTCGCGGGCGGGTTCGATGCCGGGATCCGGCTCGGCGAGAGCCTGCAGCGCGACATGATCGCCGTTCGCATCGGGCCACGCATGCGCGGCGTCGGGGTTGCGGCCCCGTCCTATTTCGCCGGGCGGGACATGCCGCTGACGCCGGACGAGCTGCCCGGGCATCGCTGCATCCGCTTCCGCTTCGAAAGTGGCGTGATCTATCGCTGGGAGTTCGAGAAGGACGGTCTCGTCGTCGAACCCGAAGTCACGGGACCGCTGATCCTGGGCGATGACCGGCTCGTCCTCCAGGCCGCGCTTGATGGTGCCGGCATCGCATTCCTCTTCGATGACTATGTCCGCGATGGGCTCGGGCAGGGCAGGCTGGTGTCTGTTCTGGAGGATTGGTGTCCGCCCTTCGACGGGTTCTACGTGTATTATCCGAGCCGCCGGCAGATGCGCCCGGCGCTGCGGGCTTTCATCGACTTCTTCCGCGCTGATAAGGGGTAGCGCTGCCGCACGCTTCCGGGCCCGTTGGGCTCCCTTCCGATCATGACCACGAGGATTTCCGTGACGGGTTCTATTTCGGCCGTTCTGGTTCACGTCTCGGACGTGGTCGCGGGGCTCGCTTGGTATCGCAGGGCATTTCCCCGCGCCGTTCCGGCGACGAGCCAGCCTTCGGGATTCGCCTTTCTGCAGATTGGCGAGACGCAACTTGAAATCGTTCCGGCCGACACGAAGGTGGCCAGCGGCGCTGCCGGCTCGATCGTCTATTGGCGGGTGGAGGATTTCGAGCGATCGCTTGCCCATTTGCAGGCGGTCGGGGCGGTTCTCTATCGCGGGCCGCTGGCCATCGACGGTGATCTGTGGATGTGCCAGGTTCGCGATCCCTGGGGCAATTGCATCGGGATCAGAGGGCCTCGCGCCGAAAAGCTGGGCTGATCAGGATAAACCCGTTCCGGTTCGCCATGCGGCCTTTTAGGCATGAGTGGCGCCTGCACTTGCCAGCCCCGGGCTTTTCTGTCATATGCGCGCCCTTCGATCGCCCGGCTGATAAGGGCTGCCGTGGCGGTCGTTCTTTGCTTCCAGCAAGCAAAATCGAAGCGGCGCATCTCGCGCGTCCGCGACCATTGAGGAGCTGAAATGCCCAAGATCAAGACGAAGTCGAGCGCCAAAAAGCGCTTCAAGATCACCGGAACCGGCAAGGTGCTCTACGCCCAGGCCGGCAAGCGTCACGGCATGATCAAGCGGACCAACAAGCAGATCCGCAATCACCGCGGCACGGCAACCCTCTTCGAGGGCGATGCCGCCAACGTGAAAAAATACTTCCTGCCGAACGGCTGACGCCCTCTAACCTTTCCGGAGATCACACATGGCTCGCGTGAAACGGGGCGTAACGTCCCACGCCAAGCACAAGAAGACACTCAAGGCCGCCAAGGGTTTTTATGGCCGCCGCAAGAATACGATCCGCGCTGCCAAGGCGGCCGTCGATCGTTCGATGCAGTATGCCTATCGCGACCGCAAGAACCGGAAGCGCTCGTTCCGCGCGCTCTGGATCCAGCGCCTCAACGCTGCGGTGCGTGAGCATGACTTGACGTACTCGGTCTTCATCGGCGGTCTCGCCAAGGCCGGTATCGAGCTCGATCGCAAGACGCTGTCGGCGCTGGCCATCGACGACGCAGCCGCCTTCGCGGCCGTGGTCGAGACGGTGAAGGGTGCCCTCGGCGCGGAAGCCAAGGCCGCCTGAGTTTCGCCTCGGCGAAGTGAATTGGAAAAGGCCGGCAGCGATGCCGGCCTTTTTCGTTGTCAGCTCTGCATGCTGTCGTTTGCGGGAAAGACCCAGTTCTGGCCCGCACCGTCGACGACACGCTGGTAGGCTTCCTCCGGCGTATCGGCGTAGCAGAACAGCGAAAGATCTTCGGGCCGGATGAATTTTGCCGCGGCCATGGCATCGAGATTGAGCAGGTCACGCCAGAAGGCGCTGTCATAGAGCACGATCGGTACGGCCGGCATCTTGCCCGTCTGCTTCAGCGTCATGATCTCGAAGAGTTCGTCGAGCGTGCCGAATCCGCCGGGAAACACGACGAGCGCCGCGGCGCGCATTGCCAGGTGCATCTTCCGCATCGCGAAATAGTGGAAGCGGAAGGTCAGGTCCGGCGTTGACCACGGATTCGGCTCCTGCTCGTGCGGCAGGGTGATGTTGAAGCCGATCGAGAGCGCCCCCGCTTCCGTCGCACCGCGATTGGCTGCCTCCATGATGCCCGGCCCGCCGCCAGTGGCGATGACATGATGGCGCCCGCTCTCGCCGTCGATGAGCGCGCCGCCCCGCTCGGAGGCAATGCGGGCGAATTGCCGTGCCGCCTCGTACCAGCGGTCTCCTTCCCGGACGCGGGCCGAGCCGAAGACGACAACGGTCGAGACGATGCCGCGCGCGCGCAAATGGTCCTCGGCCTTCTGGTATTCGAGCATGAAGCGCACGCCGCGTGTCGAATCGCCAAGGATGAAATCGGGGTCGAGCGCCGCCAGGCGGTACGAGGGGGAATTCTTCTGGGCCTGGCTGTCGGGCATGATGTCTGTCTCCATGATGCCACCTGCATAGCCGCATCCCGGCGGCACTGTCGCCTGCATCGCTGGCAGGGCTGCTCCGCCAGGCCCGGGACTTGTTCGGGCCAAGCACTTGTTCAGGCCAAGCACGTGTTCAGCCGAGGTACTTGTTCAGGATCTCGGCGAGACGTGGCGCGCCGGCATTGTGCGGCAGCAAGGTCAGAAAGCGCCCCTCGCGGTCCAGCAGATAGGTGAGGGAGCCGTGATCGACGGCGTACTCCGCGGTGCCATGATGCGGCAGCGTGAGCTTGCGGCGATGCACCTTGTAGGCGCGGGCGATCGCGGCAATCTCCGATTCGCTGCCGGTCAGTCCGATCAGGCGCGGATGGAGGGCTGTGACATAGGCTGCCATCGTGGCGGGCGTGTCATGGGCCGGATCGACCGTGACGAAGAGCGGCGCGAGCCGCTCGGCCTGCGGGCCGATGGCGTCGAGCGCCTGCGCGATGATCGCAAGATCGACCGGGCAGGTATCGGTGCAACGGGTGAAGCCGAAATAGACCAGCATGAACCGCCCGCGGAAATCCGTGTCGTTCACGCGCTTGCCGGTGTGGTCGATGAGCGTGAAAGGGCCGCCGAACCGGGTGGCGAGCGGGTCGATAGGGCTGGCGCCAGATGCAGGCGGTTGCTGCGAGAACGCGCCTGCGGCTGGCAGGATGGCGCCAAGGGCCAGCAGCACCCGCCGCGAGATCATTTCGGCCGAAGTCCCTTGATTCCGTATGGGCCGTCTTCGGCGATGATGCGGCTCGCTTCAGGATCGGCCCGCCACCATTCGGCGGCCTTGCCGTTGCGGGCCTCCCAGTCGGACTTGAAGCGTTCGGCCGGAATCCAGGGCTGCGAGGGGCCTTCGCGGACCGCCTGCACGAAGAATACTGTCACTGCCGGATTGGCGATCAGCAGGCCATCGGCCTCGATCTCGCGGCCGCAATAACCGATCAGGTCCCGGACCGAGCCGGCAAAGTCGACGTTCGATTTCGCGACAAGCCGGAAGGTGCCGTCGGCCAGGACAAGGCCGAGCTGGCGCTTGCCGCTGCCGCAATCGGGCGTGCAACGGCCCGTGAGATGGCAGAGCGCATCGACGACCCGCCCCTTGAGGATTGTCGCAGTCTCGTACGGGATGTTCCAGGCTTCGGCCGCGCGCGCGGTTGTCACGGGGATGCCGGCGAGAAGCGCGGCCACAGCCAGCATGTGCCGCAGCATTCGCATCGCTCAGTTCCCGAACGGCTGGATGCCGTGTTCTTCATGGGTCATGCTGATCACGCCCTTGTCGTCGGCGATCCTGTCGACGAGCAGGTACTTCACGCCGTCGCGCTCGAGCAGTTCGCCATCGACTGTGACCTCGTGTGTGGCCATTCGCGCAACCCGCGGATTGGCGGCGCTCTCGTCGTCGTCGCCGATCTTGAGAATGAGATAGAGATTGCCGGCCGGGTCGCGGATGCTGACCGGGATGCCGCCAAGCGCACACCAGATTGCGCATTGGTGGTGGGCTGTGCCCCTGGCGAACATCAGCCCGCTGATCGTGCACCAGGTATCGCTGATTTCCCCGGTGATCGTGACGCGCTGCCCGTCCTGTGCCCTTGCCGGGGCGGCACTCAGCGCGACGATCAGGAATGCCAATGCGCGCCAGTGAGACAGGATTGTCATGATGCTGCGCTCATTTCGGCCAAGCAGGGTCTCTGCCGTCGCGCCTGCGATGCTTTGCCAGCACGATTGCCCCTAGCATCGCTCAAGATGACACCCTAGAAGATGCCTCGCAATCGGACCAGATCAGGCATGAATGAGATCGATACCCTCAGCGATTCACTTCTTGGTGAGATCGCCGCTGCGCAGGACGAAGCCGCGCTCGAGCAGTTGCGCATCGCTGCGATCGGCAAGTCGGGCTCTGTGTCCGCGCTGCTGAAGACGCTGGGCGCGATGACGCCGGACGAGCGCAAGGAAAAGGGCCCGCTGATCAACGGCCTGCGCGACAAGGTCCAGGGCGCCATCACCGAGCGCAAGGAGGCGTTGGGGCAGGCTGCGCTCGACGCGCGCCTTGCTGCCGAGCGGATCGATGTCTCCCTCCCGGTGCGCGAGGGGCCGGAGGCGCGCGGGCGCATCCACCCGATCAGCCAGGTCATCGACGAGATCACCACGATCTTTGGCGACATGGGCTTTTCGATCGCGGAAGGTCCCGATGTCGAAACCGACGATCTCAACTTCACCAAGCTGAACTTCCCCGTCGGCCACCCGGCGCGGGAGATGCACGACACCTTCTTCTTCGCGCCTGACGCCAATGGCGAGCGCAAGCTGCTGCGCACGCACACCTCCCCGGTGCAGGTGCGCACGATGATCTCGCAGGAGCCGCCGATCCGCGTCGTCTGCCCGGGCCGGACCTATCGTATGGATTCCGACCAGACCCACACCCCGATGTTCCATCAGGTCGAAGGTCTGGTGATCGACAAGAAGGCCAATTTTGGCCACATGAAATGGGTGCTCGAGGAGTTCTGCAAGGCGTTCTTCGAGGTCGATAGCGTCAAGATGCGCTTCCGCCCCTCCTTCTTCCCCTTCACCGAACCGTCGGCCGAAGTGGACATCCAGTGTTCGCGCAAGGGCGGCGAGATCCGCTTCGGCGAAGGCGACGACTGGCTGGAGATTCTCGGCTGCGGCATGGTGCACCCGAACGTGCTGCGCAATTGCGGCCTCGATCCCGATGTCTATCAGGGCTTCGCCTGGGGCATGGGCATCGACCGTATCGCCATGCTGAAATACGGCATGCCGGACCTGCGCCCCTTCTTCGAGGCCGATATCCGCTGGCTCTCCCATTACGGCTTCCGCCCACTCGACCTGCCGACCCTGACTGGCGGCCTGACGTCGTGAGGGAGCCGGTCGTGCAGGGGAGGGCGGGATGACAGTCGCAGCAGGAGCAGGACTGTTCGCGGTGCTTGCCGTCGCGCTCAACCTGCTGTGCCTCGCGATCGCCTATTTCCGCCTGCGCCACCGCGCTTTGGGCTCGGCCTTGCTCGACCAGTGCCCGGCCGTCACGATCGTGCGGCCGGTGCGCGGTCTCGAGGCGTTCAGCCGCGAGACGTTGAGCTCGGGGCTGGTGCTCGACTACCCCCGCTACAGGACGATCTTCTGCGTTGCCGATGGCGACGACCCTATCGTACCGCTGATCGAGGATCTGATCAGGCGCTTCGGCGACGATCGCGTGCGGCTGATCGTCGGCGATGTCGCCGTCAGCGCCAATCCGAAGCTCAATAACTGCGTCAAAGGCTGGGACGCGGCGGACACGGACTGGGTCATTCTCGCCGATTCCAACGTGCTGATGCCGAAGGACTATATCCAGCGGATGCTGGCGGCGTGGCGGCCCACGACCGCGCTCGTCTGCTCGACACCGGCCGGTTCGCGCCCGCAGGGCTTCTGCGCCGAACTCGAATGCGCCTTCCTGAATACCTTCCAGGCGCGCTGGCAATATGCCGGCGAGGCGCTCGGCTTCGGATTCGCGCAGGGCAAGTCGATGCTCTGGAACAAGCCCTTTCTCGACTCCAATGGCGGCATTGCAGCGTTGGGGGCGGAGATCGCCGAAGATGCGGCGGCGACGAAGCTGGTGCGCCGGGCCGGCAAGCATGTCCATCTCGTCGGCCAGCCCTTCGAGCAGCCCTTGGGCGAGCGCAGCCTGCGCGACGTGGTGCAGCGCCAGTTCCGCTGGGCCAGGCTGCGCCGGGTGACGTTCCTGCCCTTCTTCGCACCGGAGATCCTGTCGGGACCGCTGTTGCCGGTGCTGGCGGCCGTTGTTGCGGCGCCAGCCTTTGGGTTGCCGGCCTGGGTCGCGCTATGTGCCGTGCTGCTGCCCTGGTACGCGGGCGAGATGCTTCTGGCCTATGGCGTCGGCTGGTACCTGTCGTGGCGGCTGCCTTTCGCCTTCCTGGTGCGCGACATCGTCTTTCCCGGGATCTGGGCCTATGCCTTCGTCGCGGGCGAGGTGACGTGGCGCGGCAACGCGATGAAGATCAGGACCGATGGCGAGGACCGGTTGAACGATGACCAGTCCCAGCTGTCGCCGGTCGCGGCTCGGCGGGACGGGGCGGCGTGACCATGGGCACGACCACGATCCCCGAGCGCTACCGGGACTGCCCGAGCTTCTCCTTTGGCGACAGCCCGGAGCTGGCCTCCGAACTGGCCGCGCTCGTCGTCAGCGGCCGCAAGCGGGCGACGGTGAACACGCCCGATGATCCCGACTGCCCGGAGGTCGGCCAGATGTGGATCGTCCTCGACGGCGGCAAGCGACCTGTCTGCGTCATCGAGACGCTCGAACTGACGACGCGGCGGTTCGACGAGATCGATGCCGAATTCGCCTTCGAGGAAGGCGAGGACGACCGTACTCTGGCCTCATGGCGCCAAGCCCATGAAGCCTATTTCCGACGCCTCGGCGTCTTCAGTCCCGACATGACCTTGATTTGCGAACGCTTCCGTCTGGTGGAAGTGCTCGCTCCGATGGACGCACACGCATGAAATTCACGCTCTCCTGGCTCAAAGACCATCTCGACACCACCGATACGGTCGACACCATCACCGAGACCCTGACGCGTGTCGGGCTCGAGGTCGAAGGCGTCGAGGACAGGGCGAAGGCGCTCCAGGCCTTCACCATCGCCTATGTGATCGAGGCCAAGCAGCACCCGAATGCCGACCGGCTGCGCGTCTGCCTGGTCGACACCGGCACCGGCGAGCCCGTGCAGGTCGTCTGCGGCGCGCCCAATGCCCGCACCGGCATGAAGGGGGTGTTCTCGCCGCCGGGCAGCTACATTCCCGGCAAGGACATCACCCTCGGCAAGGGCGTCATTCGTGGCGTCGAGTCGAACGGCATGCTGGTCTCGGAGGCCGAGCTCCAGCTCTCCGAGGATCATGACGGCATCATCGAACTGCCGGAGGATGCTCCGGTCGGAATGCCCTACGCAACCTATGCAAAGCTCGACGACGCCACGATCGAGATCGCGGTCACGCCAAACCGGGCCGACGCGCTCGGCGTCAGCGGTGTCGCGCGCGATCTCGCCGCCGCAGGTCTCGGCACGCTGAGGACACCGTCGATCCAGCCGGTGCGCGGCTCGTTCCCGTGCCCGGTCAAGGTCACGCTCGACTTCGCGCCGCAGGACAAGAAGCTCTGCCCGGCCTTTGCCTTGCGCCTGATCCGCGGCGTGAAGAACGGTCCGTCACCGGAATGGTTGCAGGCCCGCCTGCGCGCCATCGGCTTGCGGCCGATCAATACGCTCGTCGACATCACCAATTTCATGACCTTCGACCGCAACCGGCCGCTTCACGTCTTCGACGCGGCCAAGGTCAGGGGAGATCTCACGGTGCGCCGGGCCAAGGCGGGCGAGGAGATTCTCGCGCTCGACGGACGCACCTACAAGCTGAGCGACGAACAGGTGGTGATCTGCGATGCGCATGGCGTCGAATCGCTCGCCGGCATCATGGGTGGCGAGGCTTCGGGCTGCGACGAGAACACGGTGGATGTCCTGGTCGAGAGCGCGCTCTGGGACCCGCTCAACATCGCCCGTTCGGGCCGAGCACTCGGTATCAACTCGGATGCGCGCTATCGTTTCGAGCGCGGTGTCGATCCGGATTTCTGCCGGCCGGGCCTCGATCTCGCGACGGTGATGATCATCGATCTCTGCGGCGGCGAAGCCTCCGAAATGGTGTTCGAGGGCGAGCTTCCGGAGTCGCGCCCCGCGATCGATTTCCCGTGGTCGGAAGTGAAGCGTCTGACGGGGCTCGATCTGCCGCAGGTCGAGATGAAGCTCGCGCTGACCTCGCTCGGTTTCCATGTCTCGGGTGCGGGCGAGCGGGTGAAGGTCGCGGCGCCGTCCTGGCGCGGCGATGTCGAGGGCAAGGCCGATCTGGTCGAGGAGATCCTGCGTATTGCCGGGCTCGACCGCGTGGCCTCCACGCCGCTGCCGCGCATCAAGGCAGAGGTGGTGAAGCCGGTTCTCACCGTGCTTCAGAAGCGCACCCGCGCCGCCAAGCGTCTGCTTGCCAGCCGTGGCTTGGTCGAGGCGGTGACCTGGTCCTTCATCTCGCACGAGGCGGCGACGCTCTTCGGCGGCGGCTCGCCCAAGCTGGTTCTGGCCAATCCGATTGCCGCCGATCTCTCCGACATGCGGCCGTCGCTGCTGCCGGGGCTGATCCGTTCGGCCCAGGCCAATGCGGCACGCGGCTTCGGCGATGTCGCATTGTTCGAGGTCGGGCAGGTCTTCTTCAGCGATGAGCCCGAAGGCCAGGTGATAGCGGCCGCCGGCTTGCGCCGCGGCACGGCCCGGCTCGAGGGTGTCGGCCGTCATTGGGACGGTGCGGCCGAGCCTGTCGATGCCTTCGATGCCAAGGCCGACGTCATGGCCCTGCTCTCCGGTCTCGGAATCCCCGTCGGCGGCTTGCAGGTCGTGGCCGGTGGCCCTGCCTGGGCTCATCCGGGGCGGTCGGCGACATTGCAGTTCGGGCCGAAGGGCGTCATCGGCGCCTTCGGGGAAGTCCATCCCAAGATCCTCAAGGCGCTGGACGTGAAGGGGCCGCTCGTGGCCTTCGAGATCCATCTCGACACCCTGCCTTTGCCGAAGGCCAGGCCGACCAAGGTCAAGCCGAAATTGAGCCTCTCCGGCTTCCAGCCGCTGACGCGCGATTTCGCCTTCATCGTCGATGCCAAGGTTGCGGCGGGTGACATGATGCGCACGGCGCAGAATGCCGAGCGCAGCCTGATCTCCGATGTCACGGTGTTCGATCTCTATGAGGGGCCGGGCGTCGAGGCAGGCAAGAAATCCGTGGCGCTCGCCGTCACGCTCCAGCCTGCCGAGAAGACGCTGACCGATGTCGAGATCGATGCGGTCGGCAGCAAGATCGTCGCCGAGATGACCAAGCGCTACGGCGCGACCCTGCGGAGCTGATCCTCAGGCCGGGAGCACCGGTTCCCCGGAGCAGACATGCGGGAAGGCGGGAGCGACACTGGGCGCGCCCGCCTTTTGCGTATCTGGCAGGCCTGTCATCGGGCTGTCTCGGGGCAGAGCGTTGGTGCGCCTCTGGGGCGATGGGCCAGTGCGCGTTATTGATCCAGATTGTGTAATAATCCGCCCGCGCAATCCGTGAACAATCGCGCTATCGGCTGCTGATCGTTTCAACGTGCCCTGGCTGTATGACCATCTCCGAATGTCCCGTTGCGGACAGCCTTTTCCCTGGCTTTCGCCTGCTCGACGTTCAGACGTCGGGTGCGCGAATTCGCGTGCGGACAGGCGGGGAGGGGCCGGCCTTGCTGCTGCTGCACGGTTATCCGCAGACGCATGCGCTTTGGCACAAGGTCGCGGACCGGCTGAAGCGGCATTTTACCCTGGTGTGTGCAGATCTGCGTGGCTATGGCGACAGCGAGAAGCCTGTCTCCGATGCCGCTCATCTTGTCTATTCCAAGCGTGCGATGGCGCAGGACATGGTCGAGGTCATGGCTGCGCTTGGCCATGATCGGTTTGCCGTTGGGGCGCATGATCGCGGCGCGCGCGTGGCCCATCGCATGGCGCTCGACCACGCAGGCCGTGTGACGAGGCTCGCCACGCTCGACATCGCGCCCACGCGCGAGATGTATGCCAATACCACCGACGCCTTCGCGCGTGCCTATTGGCACTGGTTCTTCCTGATCCAGCCCGCGCCCTTTCCCGAGCGCATGATCGGTGCTGATTCCAAGGCCTATTGGCTGAAGAAATGCGGCTCGGGCTCCGCCGGTCTGACCCCTTTCGCGCCTGAGGCGCTTGAACACTACCTGCGCTGCTTCGCCGATCCGGCGACGATTCACGCGAGCTGCGAGGATTATCGCGCGGCCGCGACCATCGACCTCCGTCATGACGACGAGGATGGTGGCCGCAAGCTTGAGCAGCCCCTGCTGGCGCTTTGGGGCGAGCAGGGCGTGATCGGGCGCTGCTTCGATCCCCTGGCGCTCTGGCGCCAGCGTGCACAGAATGTCCAAGGCCGGCCCTTGCCCGGTGGCCATTATTTGGCGGAGGAGATCCCCGATCTCGTCGCTGCCGAATTCACGGCTTTCTTCGGAGAAGACACATGACCGGAACCAATCGCGTCTACCGCATCGCTGTGATCGCCGGCGACGGCATCGGCAAGGAGGTCATGCCCGAAGGTCTGCGGGTGCTCGAAGCGGCGTCGAAGAAGTTCGGCTTCGAGCTGCGCTGCGACAGCTTCGATTTCTCCTCCTGCGACTACTACGCCAAGCACGGCAAGATGCTTCCCGACGACTGGAAGGACCAGATCGGTGGGCATGACGCGATCTATTTCGGTGCTGTCGGCATGCCGGCGCAGGTGCCGGACCACATCTCGCTCTGGGGCTCGCTGCTGCTGTTCCGGCGTGAATTTGACCAGTATGTCAATCTCCGCCCCGTGCGGCTGATGCCCGGCGTGCCTGGCCCGCTGGCCAACCGCAAGCCGGGCGATATCGATTTCTTTGTCGTGCGCGAGAACACCGAGGGCGAGTACTCCTCTGTCGGTGGGCGCATGTATGCCGGCACCGAGCGCGAGATCGTGCTGCAGGAGACGGTGATGAGCCGCGTCGGCGTCGACCGCGTGCTGAAATACGCCTTCGAGCTCGCCCAGCGCCGGCCGCGCAAGAAGCTGACTTCGGCCACCAAGTCGAACGGCATCTCGATCACCATGCCCTACTGGGACGAGCGGGTGAAGGAGATGGCCAAGAACTATCCGGATATCGCGGTCGATCAGTACCATATCGACATCCTCACCGCGCATTTCGTGCTGAATCCCGATCGTTTCGACGTCGTGGTCGCCTCCAACCTGTTCGGTGACATCCTGTCCGATCTCGGGCCGGCCTGCACCGGCACGATCGGCATCGCGCCGTCGGGGAACATCAACCCGACCCGTGAATTCCCTTCGCTGTTCGAACCCGTTCACGGCTCGGCGCCCGACATTGCCGGCCAGGGCATCGCCAATCCCGTCGGCCAGATCTGGTCAGGCGCGATGATGCTCGACCATCTCGGCGAGCGCGAGGCCGCAAAGGCCATCGAGGCCGCGATCGAGCGTGCCCTTGGAGACGCCCGGACGCGCACGCGCGATCTCGGCGGAACCTTGAGCACCGAGGCTGCGGGCAGAGCAGTCGAGCAAGCGCTGGGCTGAGCAAGAAGGGCGCGACTCCAGCCAGGGTATTGGCTAGAAAGCGATCATATTCCGCGAGAGGCTGCTTCATCCATGGATTTCACCGCTGCTTCGCTGGCCGATCCCCTCCTCTGGGGCAAGCTCTTCGAAATCATCGTGCTGAACATCGTGCTGTCGGGCGACAACGCGGTTGTGATCGCGCTCGCCTGTCGGGCGCTGGCACCGGCGCAACGCACCAAGGGCATTGCGCTTGGTGCCATTGTCGCCGTGCTGCTGCGGGTCGTGTTCACGGTCGTGGTGGCCTCGCTCCTGAGCGCGCCTTTCCTGCGCATCGCCGGCGCGGTGCTGCTGTTCTGGATCGCCGTGAAGCTGGTTCTGGAGGATGGCGAGGGTGACGACGACGCCATCGCCGCCAGCAGCAAGCTCTGGAAGGCCGTTCAGACGGTTGCGATCGCCGATATCGTCATGAGCCTCGACAATGTCCTGGCGATCGCTGCGGTCGCCAAGGACTCGATTCCGCTCCTGGTGGCGGGGCTGGTGATCTCGATCCCGCTGATCGTCGTCGGCGCCTCCTTGATCACCCGCCTGCTGGCCCAGTTCCCGCTCCTGGTTTGGGCGGGGGCGGGGCTGCTCGGCTGGGTCGCGGGCGAGATGCTCGATAGCGACCCCTGGTTCGCATCGCAATTTGGTGCAGCAGTGATGCACCAGCTTGAATATCCGGCGGCGATCCTTGGAGCGCTGCTGGTTCTCGGCCTTGGCTATTGGCTGAAATCACGCCGGCCCGACCCGGCAACTTGATAGAGGACTGACCGTAAAATGGATTTTTCGTCGAGCCAATTCTGGATCTCGCTGCTGCAGATCATCTGGATCGATCTGCTCTTGTCCGGCGACAACGCGGTGGTGATCGCGCTTGCCGTCCGCTCCCTTCCGGAGAATCAGCGCAAGGTCGGCATCTGGCTCGGCGCGGGTGCGGCGGTCGGCCTGCGTATCGCCTTCGCTCTGGTGGTCACCTATCTGCTGGCCGTGCCCTATCTGAAGGTCGTCGGCGGCCTCTTGCTGTTCTGGATCGCGGTCAAGCTCGCCAAGGGTGAAGAGGAAGCGCATACCGACATCAAGGCAGCGGACAATCTCTGGAAGGCCGTGCGCACCATCGCCATCGCCGATGCCGTGATGAGCCTCGACAACGTCATCGCGATCGCCGGCGCCGCCAAGGGCCACCCTGAGCTCTTCATCTTCGGCTTGCTGCTCTCGATCCCGCTGATCATCATGGGCGCGCAGCTCCTGACCTCGATCATCGAGCGTTTCCCGATCCTGATCTGGATTGGCGCTGCACTGCTCGGCTGGATCGCGGCAGAGATGATTCTGGGTGATATCGCCGTGCTGCAATGGCTGCAGGTGAACATGCCGACCTGGGTCAAGGCGGTCTCGACGGACGTCAACCCGCTCGGCGTCGGGCCTGCGAACCTGCCCCATTATGTCAGCGCGGCTCTCGGCGCGGCGCTCGTCTGCATCATCGGCTACGTCCTGAAGCGCAAGCCGGTGAACCAGCCCGGCTAAGCCGCCCTTCAGGCAAGAACGACAATCGCGGCGGCCAGGTCTTCCTGGTCGCCGTTTTTCATGAGGCGGGCCGCTCCGAGACCGATGGAGCGAACGCCCGCGTCCTCGACCGTGAAGAATCCTTCCGCCAGGAATCTCACGCAGAAGCGTTCGGGCGCGTGCGCGAAGCCCGTGCCCAGTGCCTTCACATAGGCTTCCTTCGCGCTCCAGAGTTGCGCGAAGGCGAGCGGTCTTTCAGCCGCAGGCAGGGCAAGCAGAATGTCCCTTTCGGTGGGGTGCAGAACGGCCAGCGGCGGCTCTGTTTGCTGCTCCACCCGCTCGACATCGACGCCGATCGGCCGCTCGGCAAGGCCCACGGCAACGATGCCTGAGCGCGTCGCGAGAGAAAGATGCAGGTCGCGGCCAGCGGGGCCGACGAGCAGCGGCCGGCCCCGCTCGTCATGGCCGATCTCACTGGTGGCGGCCGGCTGGCCGAGCTGGTGGTCCAGCACGAGCCCAGCCACGCTACGTCTGAGCCGCGCGCGCTCCATCAGATTGGCCGGTCGCTCGCTGGTCGGGATCAGCCAGACCGCGGGGAGTGTGGAGGCCTTTGTATCGATCGAGGTCAGCCAGAGCATCGCGGAATGCTAGCGGGCTCGGGGCGTTCCGTCGCCTCTGTTGATCCGCGTTGCGCCGCCCTGCATGGAATTCATGCAACGGCGCCGCCTGGACCCGTTGACGCGGGGCCTGCTTGGTCCATGGAAGAAGCATGACGTCGTCACCCGACCCACTCCCGAAGGAAGCGCGCGCGCCCGTGACCTGGCGCGGCATGATTCTGGGAGTCCGCAAGATTTCCGTGGTGCTCCCGGGCATCATCGTTTTCGCGGTTGCCTTCGGTGCAGCCGCCGCGGCGAAGGGCCTGAGCCTGCTGGAAACCGTGATGATGAGCGCGATTGTCTATGCCGGGGTCGCGCAGCTCGTGGCGATGGAACTCTGGCGGCCGGAATGGACCTGGGGGGCGATCGCCGGCCTTGCAGCCGTCACCGCGACGGTGAATGCGCGGATGGTGCTGCAAGGTGCGTCGCTTCAGCCCTGGTTCTCGCGTTTTCCGCGGGCCCTCAACGCCTTGCATCTGTTCTTCTTCACCGATGCGAACTGGCTGGTCGGAACGCGCTATCACGCCGAGGGTGGGCGCGATCTCGGCGTGCTGATCGGCGGCGGACTCCTGCTCTGGGTTGTCTGGGTTCTTGCCACCGTGCCGGGATATCTGCTCGGCTCGCTGGTGAGTGATCCGCGACGCTATGGCATCGATCTCGTGATGCCGATCTTCTTCGCAGCGATGATCGTGCCGCTCTGGCGTGGCCGGAAGGCGGCGCGGCCCTGGCTGGTTGCGGGCATCGTGGCGCTTGTCACGGCCAAGCTGGTCGATGGCTATGCCTTCATCATCGTCGGAGCGCTCTCTGGCGCGGTCGCTGGAGCTTTCCTCGATGACGCTGCCTGATCTCGCCGGCTGGGGAGCCTGGGCAGCGATCGCCGCCATGGCGATCGCCACCTATCTCTGTCGCATCTCGGGCGTGGTGTTGATGGGGTTCATCCCTCTCACGCCGCATGTCCGGCGCGGGCTGGCCGCATTGCCGGGCTCGATCGTCGTCGCAACCGTGCTGCCATTGGTCGAGCGTCTGGGGCTTGCTGCGGCGCTGGCGCTGCTGGCCGCTGTCGGCAGCATGGTACTGCGCCGAAGCGAGCTTCTGGCACTTGTCGTCGGCATGGCGGTGGTTTCGCTCGCCCGCGCCTTTGGCTTGTGATCCATCACCCGGCTGCATTGCTTCCATCACATGACGTCATTGCCGGAGGGCCTTCGGCATGTTGACGCGCGCGGCGGGGCGGCAGACGGTGTCGGTCAATAACACTGACAAAATCGAGGATGGTTATGGCTTGGTATTCGCAAACCTGGAGCTGGTTCGAAGGTGAATGGCATGAGGGAAATCCGGGCATCATGGGCCCGCGGACCCATGCCAGCTGGCTGGCTTCGACCGTCTTCGACGGGGCTCGCTATTTCGAGGACAAGGCGCCCGATCTCGACAAGCATGCGGCTCGCGTAAACCGCTCGGCCCATGCGCTCGGCCTGAAGGCGACGATGTCGGCTGAGGAGATCATCGCCAAGACCTATGAAGGCGCGAAGAAATTCGCCCCGGGCACGGCGCTTTATGTCAAGCCGATGTACTGGGGCGAGGCAGACGGTCTCTCGACCATCATGGCCGACCCTGAGTCGACCAAGTTCTGCCTCTGCCTCTTCGAGGCTCCGATGCCGGTGCCGTCGAACGGCTTCTCGGTGACGCAGGGCGCCTATCGCCGCCCGACGCTCGAGACCATGCCGACGGACTCGAAGGCCGGCTGCCTCTACCCCAACAATGCCCGTGTCCTGCGCGCCGCCAAGGCGGCCGGTTTCGACAACGCGCTGGTGCTCGACATGCTTGGCAATGTCGCGGAGACGGCGACGTCCAACATCTTCATGGCCAAGGACGGCGTGGTGAAGACCCCGGTCGCGAACGGCACCTTCCTGAACGGCATCACCCGCCAGCGCGTCATTTCGCTGCTGCGCCAGGACGGTATCACGGTCGAGGAGACCAGCCTGCGCTACAGCGATTTCGAGCAGGCCGACGAGATCTTCATCTCCGGCAACTACTCGAAGGTCATGCCGGTTTCCCGGATCGACAACACCGCGCTCCAGCCCGGCCCGCTGTTCCGCAAGGCGCGCGAACTCTACATGGACTTCGCGCACTCCAAGACCGCCTAGTCACTGTGGCGTGCCTCGCCACCCGGCTCACCGAGCGCTTCGGGATCGATCATCCGATCCTGTCCGCGCCGATGGCTCTGGCCGGGGGCGGGGCGTTGGCCGCCGCTGTGACGCGCGCCGGCGGGCTGGGCTTGATCGGCGGCGGTTACGGCGATGATGCCTGGCTGGACCAGCAATTCGCCGCAGCCGGCAATACCCGGACCGGCTGCGGCTTCATCACCTGGTCGCTTGCGAGGCAGCCGCATTTGCTTGGCAAGGTTCTCGAGCATCAGCCTGCGGCGCTGATGCTCTCCTTTGGCGATCCTGCACCCTTTGCGGGCGAGATCGCGGCGGCTGGCGTGCCGATGATCTGCCAGTGCCAGTCGATTGTTCATGTCCGGCAGGCGCTGCGGGCCGGCGCAGCCGTCATCGTCGCGCAGGGCGCCGAAGCCGGTGGTCACGGTCAAGCGCGCGGGACCCTGCCTTTCGTGCCGGAAGTGGCCGATCTGCTCGCACGCGAAAGCCCTGATACTTTGCTGCTGGCGGCGGGCGGCATCGCCGATGGCCGTGGACTCGCGGCGGCCCTGATGCTGGGGGCAGACGGCGTTCTGGTCGGTACGCGTTTCTGGGCGAGCCGTGAGGCCTTGGTTCACGCCAATCACCATGCGGTCGCCGTCGCCGCGACGGGGGACGAGACCGTGCGCTCGTCGCTCCCCGATATCGTCCGCCAGCTCGACTGGCCAAGACCGTTCGATATCCGGGTCAGCGCCAACGCCTTCATTGCGAAATGGGTTGGCCGGGACCATGAACTCAAGGACGTGATCGAAGCGGAGGCCCCGGCCTACAAGGCGGCTTTCATGGCCGGCGATCCGCAGGGCGCCGCAGTGATCTTCGGCGAGGCTGCCGGGTTGATTTCGGATATCCCGACGGCAGCCGAGATCGTCGAGCGCATGGTTGCGGAGGCCGCCGCGCGCATTCGCTCCGGAGCAGCCCGGCTCAGGGCCTGACGAATCTGCCGGTCAGCGCAGGAGCCGGAACAGGCCTGCCGCCTTCAACCCGCCAGCAACGATCACGAGATAGAGGCTCGCGGCCACCAGCCCGATCGCGGTGAGTGCCAGAAGGCGCGGCTCGACCGGGACATGCGCCAGTGCGGCCAGGACACCGGGCGCGAGCACACGGGCGACCAGCCCGGCAATCACACCACCTGCGAGGGTGATGACGATCAGCCCGGGAAGCTGCCGGTCCGGTTTCGTCCAGCCGCGGCGCAGCGCCAGGACGAACAAGGCACCGACATTGATCCAGGCTCCGGTTGCCGTCGCCAACGCAAGCCCGGGCGCGCCGAAATCGCGCCAGAGCAGCAGCTTGAGTGCGACATTGGCGGCGATGGCGGCAAGCGAAACCAGCATTGGCGTCGTGGTGTCGCCACGAGCCTGGAAGGCGGAGACCTGCGAGCGGATCAGCACGATGGCCGGGAGCCCGATTGCATAGGCAAACAGCACTGCGCCCGCCGCCTGGCTTGCTGCCGCATCGAAACGGCCGCGTTCGAACAGGGCCGAGACGATCAGCTCCGGGATGGCGAGGAAGGCTGCGGCGAAGGGGGCGGCCATGACCAGCGTCAGCGCCACGGCCCGGTTCTGCGCCTTGTCCGCGCCGTGGATATCGCCGGCCGCGATCAGGCGGCTCATGGTCGGCAACAGCACCGTACCCACCCCGATCGCGATCACGCCGATCGGCAGCTGGTAGAGCCGTTCGGCATAGTAGAGCGAGGCATAGGCGCCACGCGGCAGCAGGGAGGCGATGATCGTGTCGGCGAACAGCGCGATCTGCACGCCGGCGGAGCCGATGACGGCCGGGCCGAAAGCCTTGAGAAAGCTCTTCACATCGGCATCGACACGCGGGCGCGTCAGCGCCGTCGACACGCCGGCCTGCCGGGCCGCAAGCACCAGCAGCAGCCATTCGAGCAGGCCCGCGACGGCGACGCCCCAGGCGGCGGCATAGGCTGCGCTCGGAAACAGGAAGGCGATGAACAGTGCCGCGATCAGGCAGATGTTGAGCAGGACCGGCGCTGCCGCTGCGGCTGCGAAACGGTCGACGGCGTTCAGGTTCGCGGCGAGCAACGTCACCAGCGTGATGAAGAGCAGATAGGGGAAGGTGATCCTCGTCAGCGCGACCGCAAGCTCGAAGCGCTGAGGATCGTTGGCAAAGCCGGGCGCGAGCAGGCGCACGACCTCGGGCATCAGGGGCAGGGCGAGTGCGAGCAGAACGACCTGCACGATCAGGTTCAGCGTGAAGACGCGGTTGGCGAAGAGCGCCGCCGCGGCGTCTCCGGTCTGCTGCCTGATGCGCGCATAGGCCGGGATATAGGCCTGGTTGAAGGCGCCCTCGCCGAAGATCGCGCGGAAATGATTGGGCAGCCGCAACGCGACGGAAAAAGCATCCATCATCGCGCCGGCGCCGAGCACGGCGGCGAGAGCGATGTCGCGCAGGAAACCGCTCAGGCGGGAGAGCAGCGTGAAGCCGCCAACGGACAGGATCTTCCTGAACATCAGCGCATGCGGCCGGGATGTGGTTTCCGGCGTGCGGACGGCGTCATGCTCGAACTCCAGGCCTCGCTCTTGCCCCAAGGCGCGCTCGCCTGCGCCGGAACAAGCCGAATCGTCTGCACCATTCTTAGCGGATCAATGGCGGCAATGCGTCGCCGCGCGGATGATCGACGGCGCGCGCGTTGAAACCGACCCGCTCGCCGATCAGGTAGAGTGGCCGGCGCTTCACTTCCGCGAAGATGCGTCCGACATACTCGCCGATCAGCCCGAGCGAAATCAGCTGGATGCCCGAGAAGAACATGATCGACACGATCAGCGAAGGGAAGCCAGGCAGGTCGGTGCCGTAGAGCAGCGTCCGCAACAGGAAGAACAAGGCGCTGAAGGTCGAGATCAGGGCGATGATCACCCCCGTCCAGGTCGCTATCTTGAGCGGCACGGTCGAGAACGAGGACAACCCGTCGAAGGCGAAGCTGAACAGCTTGCGGAAGCTGAACTTGGTGACGCCGTGCTGGCGCTCGGCGACTTCGAAGGTCACGCCGGTCGAGGGGAAGCCGACCCAGGCATAGAGACCCTTGGAAAACCGTGCCCGCTCCGGCAGGGCGCGCAACGCGTCCACGACGCGGCGGTCGAGCAAGCGGAAATCGCCCGCGCCCTCCGGCAACTCCGTCTCGCCGAAACTGGCGAAGACCCGATAGAAAGCCTTGGCGAAGCCGCGTTTCAGCCGGCTCTCGCCCGAGCGGTCGGCGCGCTGGCCGTAGATGTTGAGATATCCTTCCCGCCACTTGGCGAGGAAGGTCAGGATGGTTTCCGGCGGATGCTGCAGATCGGCGTCCATGATCACCACCGCATCGCCCGAAGCATGGTCGAGCCCGGCGGCGATGGCGATCTCCTTGCCGAAATTGCGGCTGAACGACACGGCATTGATGCGCGGGTCGCTGGCGTTCAGCAGGCGCAGCACGGAGAGCGAGCCGTCGCGGCTGCCGTCATCGATGCAGATCATTTCCCAGGACGAAACCACGCCTGTCAGCACGGATTTCAGGCGCTCGACGAGAAGCGGCAGATTATCGGCCTCGTTGTGAACGGGGACGACGATGGAGAGCTCCGGCCGGGCAGGCGCGGGGCGCTGCACTGCGAGGCTGGGAGCGGGCGAAGTTTCCGACACGACTGACCTCTTGATCCGGCCAGGACGGGCCGGCCCCGCCCTCCGGCGAAGCCGGGCTCGACACGGGTGACGCGATGGGCACAGAACCGTAAAGCTGTTGTGCTCACAAGTCCTACGACGGGCCCCTTACACCATCGCGGATGAACCCTGGACAACGAAATCGATGACGATCCGTTTCGTTCTTTGTGCCGATGATTTTGCCATGACCGAAGGCGTTAGCCGTTCGATCCTGGAATTGCTTGCGCTTGGAAAGCTCTCGGCGACGGGCGCAATGACAAACCGGCCGCATTGGCAGCGCCTTGCCTCCGAACTGGGCAGCTTTTCCGGCAGGGCTGATCTCGGGCTGCATCTCAATCTGACCTGCGCTGCCCCGCTTGGGCCGATGCAGCGGGTCGCGCCAGCGGGCATGTTCCCAAGGCTCGGCGATCTCGCGCGGGCGGCGGCGACCTCGGCCGCAGCCCGCGCCGAGATCGCGGGCGAGATCGGCCGTCAGCTCGAAGCCTTCGAGGACGCGCTGGGCCACGCACCGGATTTTGTCGACGGCCATCAGCACGTCCACGTGCTGCCGGGCGTCCGCGGAGCGGTGCTGCGGGCGATCCAGCGCCGCTACCCGGAAGGGACGGTCTATCTGCGCGATCCGGCCGACTCGGCCCGGGCGATCCGCCAGCGCGGGGTGGCGGTAGGCAAGGCACTGGTGATCGCTGGTCTGGCCGTGGGCCTGCGCTCGCAGGCTTTGCGGCGCGGGATCCCGGTCAACCGGGGCTTCTCTGGCGTTTCGCCATTCGATTCCGAACGCGACTTCGGCGCGGATCTGCGCCATTTCCTGATCGCGCCCGGAGCGGCACATCTTGTGATGTGTCATCCCGGACATATCGATGACGAACTGGCGCGGCTCGATCCGGTGATCGCCACGCGCGCGCTCGAACACGCTGCCCTTGCCGCGTTCGTGCCTCCGCCGGGCTTCAGAATTGCGCGCTTCTCGGAGCTGTTTTGACCACAGGTCGGTGCCGGCTAAAAACTTTGCCGCGAAGCTAACCCTACGCAATCGAAAATTTACCGTGATCGCTCAGTTTGTAAGCACCGGTCCGTTCGGATCCTACCCTTGCAGCCTCCGGCGGAGATCTCGGCGCTATGGCATGGTTGAAGCGATCTGGGGCGATCGCGATGGTTGCATCGAAGCGCTCGGCTGGAACACGCGGTTCGCTCTCGCTCGGCAGCAGGATCGCTGGGGCGGCGATTGCCATCGTCGCGGCGGCCATCCTCATCCTCGTGATCGTGGCATCACGCTATAATCAGGCCCAGACCCGCGACGATCTCGAGCACAAGATCGCTGCGCTGACCAGCATGGTCACGAATGCCGCTCCGGCGCTAATTCTGTCCCGTGACACCACGACACTGGGATACATCCTCGAATCGCTGCGTCAGGACCCCGATTTCAATGCCGGCTTCGTCGCCGATGACATCGTTGCCCTGGCGAGCGCCGGCGAATCGACCGAGAGCAGGCTTTCGCTCACCCCACGCTCATTGGCGGCGGCACTTGGGCGCGAGCCCTGGGATGCCTTGAAGGAGCGCGATACTCTTCAGCTTGAGGATAATGTCTACCTCGTCCAGCTTCGTTCGGTGCGGATTGGGCCGAACCAGAAGCAGGTCGGCTATGTCGCCGTCCGGTTCGACAAGACGCGCCTCAATGCGCGGGCCTCCTTTGAGCAGTTCGTCACGATCGGCATCGGCGTTCTGATCCTGCTCATTCTCGGACCGCTGCTCTGGGTTTCCCTGTCGCGCACGATGCGGCCGCTGAAGAGCATGACCCAGGCCATCGTCAGCATCTCCGACGGCAAGCTCGATACACCGATCGACGCGGCAGACCGGAGCGACGAGATCGGCGCGATCGCGCAGGCGCTCAGCGTGCTCAAGGTCCGGTTGGGAGAGCGTGCGGCCCTCCAGGAGGCCCAGCACGTCACCGAGGCCGAACGCCGCTACCAGCAGCGCCGCGTCGACGAATCGATTGCCCTGTTCCGGGGCGAGGTTGGTGCTGCGCTGGAGGCATTCAAGAACAATGCCGAACGGATGAGCGAAGCGTCGGATGGTTTGGCGCGTGTTGCAGCAGAGTCGTCGGGACGTGCGGCCCGCGCCGCCCAGAACTCGCACGGGGCCTCGGCCAATGTCGAGAACGCCGCACAGGCCGCCGAAGAGATGGGCGCGGCCATCCGCGAGGTCGAGTTTCAGATCCGGCATGTCCGCACCGAGATCGTCGAGGCAGCCTCAGCCTCGCGCGACACCGCGGGTTCGGTGCAAGCGCTGGACGAAACCGCCCGCGCGATCGGCGAGGTGGTGAATCTGATCCGGGACATCGCCGCACAGACGAATCTGCTGGCGCTCAACGCGACGATCGAGGCTGCGCGCGCCGGCGACGCTGGGCGTGGCTTCGCGGTCGTTGCGTCGGAGGTGAAGAGTCTTGCGGCGCAGACGGCGGATGCAACAGATCGGATCGTGACACAGGTTGGCGCCATCCAGGGGGCGACCGGTGAGGTCGTCGGCGCCATTTTGAACATCGCCAACCGAATGGGCGCGATCGAGAACTTCACGAACGCGGTCGCAACCTCGATCGAGCAGCAGGCGATCGCGACCGGCGAGATTGCCAGCGGCGTTGCGATGGCAAGCTCTTCAGCGCTGTCGGTGTCGAGCGATCTCAGCGTGCTCGCGGACAGCGTCGAGGAGACCGGACAATCTGCGGGGCAGGTTCGGGATGCCGCTGGCGAGGTTGCGGCCCAGGCATTGCGGCTGCGCGCGACGGTCGACCAATTCCTGCACAGCGTGGCGGCCTGACCGTCACCCTGCCAAGAATGCAAAACGGGGCCCGAAAGGGCCCCGTCGCATAGGGTCACGACTGCGCTGCCGTCAGGCCTTGGCGCCGTCGTAGAGTTCAGCAACGTAGTCCCAGTTCACCAGGCTCTCTAGGAAGGCCTTGAGGTAGTCGGGACGGCGGTTGCGATAGTCGATGTAGTAGGAGTGCTCCCAGACATCGACGCCGAGGATCGGCGTGCCGCCGTGAACCAGCGGGCTCTCGCCATTCGGGGTCTTGCTGATCGCGAGCTTGCCGCCCTTGACCTCGAGCCAGGCCCAGCCGGAGCCGAACTGGCCAACGCCGGCCGCAACGAAGTCTTCCTTGATCTTGTCGACGGAGCCGAACGAATCGACGACGGCTTTCTCCAGCGCGCCCGGCAGCTTGCCGCCGCCATTGGGCTTCATCCACTTCCAGAAATGGAGGTGGTTGTAGTGCTGGCCGGCATTGTTGAAGACAGCCGGGTTCTTGCCGTAGGAGCCCTTGACTATCTCTTCGAGCGATTTGCCCTCGAATTCGGTGCCCTTGATCGCGTTGTTGCCGTTGGTGACATAGGCTTGGTGGTGCTTGTCGTGGTGATATTCCAGCGTCTCCCGCGACATGAACGGCTGGAGCGCGTCATGGGCGTAGGGCAGATCGGGAAGGGTAAAGGTCATTTGGCCTCTCCTTAGGCTGTCAAATCACACTGCTGAGAATGGCTTCGTCATGAACGGCTTGGGACTTGCCAGCCCGGCGGAACAGCCGCCATTCCACGCGATAGTTAAGCCTCCCGCTTCCGGCCGGCAACCGGCTTGGCGCGCCGTGGGCCATGATATTGCGTCGGAGCAAATGGCCCGAAACATGCGGGACGGGGCACAATGAACAGGCCATTTGCAGGCATAGTTCAGTGCGAATTGTGAAACAGTCTCTTATTCAATACGTTAGAAGATGATCGGAGAGGCGATGAAGCCGCCTGCCTCCGGTGGATACTGAGGGTACTGCGTTGATAACGATCTTCGTTCTGTTGGGCCTGGGGTTCTTTGCCGGTGGCATCGCTGCCATCGTTAATGGCTGGCCCTACCTCGTGCTCGAGCGCGGCTTCACCCTGGTCATAGCCGGCAGCGTGGCTGTCGCTGCTGGGATCATCCTGCTTGCCCTGTCGTGGGTCCTGGTGGAACTGCGCCGCGTCAGGGTGGCGATTGCCGATGCGCGGACGGTGCCCTCAGCCGGGCCTTCCGCCGCTGACGCGGCGCGGGCATCGGTGGAGATGGATGACGATGTACGGACGATCCCGGGCGAAGCCCGGTCGACGCTTCCGGGCCTTGGCACCGTGGCAGCAGGGGCCGGCCTTGTCGCCGCCGGCGGGGCCCTGGCAGCTTCAATGCGGGGTGGCGCTGAGGATGCTCCCGCTGCCGCCCAGGACTTGCCTGAGCCTGTGATCAGCGATCTGTTCGATGAGATCACGCACCCCTCGGAGCTGCCCGCTGACCGGCGTGAGGAGGCCATTGACGCGGTCGAGGAGCCCGAAAAGGGCGGGGCGGATGCCCCCACGGCCGAGCTGCATGAGCCGCATGAAACGGAAGCGGTGCTGCCCGAGCTTGCGCCGGACGTTGTCACCCCGTCGATTGCCGCTTCCTTCGTGACGCAGCATGAGGACGAAGCCGCCGGAGAGGTCGAGGACGCCGACACGGGCGCTGTGGCGGGTGACGAAGACCTGCGTTCGCCTCAAGCGCCAGCCTGGTGGCCGCAGGTCGAGAGGCCGCGCCCGGAGGAGGCCAAGCCCCCCGTGGAAGCCGATGATTTCGGCGCCTTGCGCCAGCATCTCTCGTTCGGTCCGCAGCGCCCGGAACCCGATTTCGAGCCCGAACCGGAGCCCGATCTGCCGGTGGGAGAAACATCGTTCGATCAGCGCGATCGCGAGATCGACGAGGCCGCCGCCTGGATGGCACCGGCCTTCGGCCGACGTGAGCCGACTTTTGGCGAGCCCGAGCAAGTGGCGGATGAGCCTACGATACCGCGCTGGCCGCCGCTGACCAGCGGAGCGCCACGGCTGGAGCCGGATGTCGAGAGTGCGGATGCGCCGGAGGTCCAACCGGAAACGACCGAGGCGGAATCTCGGATCGAGCCGGTCTTCGAGGAGACCGAGGCTGAGGGCGAGCCGCTGGATGAAGCCGAGGAGGCAATCTCCGGCGAAGAGACGGAAACGGTTCCCGAGCCGCCCGGCCCGGCGACCTCCGACGAGGGCGTCGTCGGAGCTTATCAGGTCGGCGACACGCATTTCACTATGTATGCCGATGGTTCCATCCAGGCTCGTACGCCCGATGGCGAATACAAATTCGCCTCGATGGACGAGCTCAAGACCTATCTCGCCAGCGAGAAGAGCAGGCTTGGTGGCTGATCAGCTCTTGGCGGCTGCTTGCTCCGGCCATCCCTCGCGGATCGTGTGGATGGCGAAGGCATAGGCCAGCGCCACCTCCTTCAGCGAGTCGAAGCGCCCGGCCGAGCCGCCATGGCCGGCCTCCATATTGGTGTGCAGCAGGACCGGCCCGCCGCCGGTCATGGTCGCGCGCAATTGCGCGACCCATTTTGCCGGTTCCCAATAGGTCACACGAGGGTCGGTGAGCCCGCCCATCGCGAGGAGCGGCGGGTAAGCCTGCGCCTGGACGTTGTCATAGGGCGAATAGCTCTTGATCATGTGGAAGGCTTCGACATCCCGGATGGGGTTCCCCCATTCCGGCCATTCCGGCGGGGTGAGCGGGAGCGTGTCGTCAAGGATCGTGTTGAGCACATCGACGAAGGGGACCTCGGCGATGATGCCGGCGAACAGCTCCGGGGCCATGTTTGCGATTGCGCCCATCAGCATGCCGCCGGCGCTGCCACCCTGCGCGACGATGCGGCCGCGTGCGGTAAAGCCGGTATCGGCCAGCATCTCGGCTGCCGCGATGAAGTCGGTGAAGGTGTTGGCCTTCTTCTCGCGCTTGCCGTCGAGATACCAGCGCCAGCCCTTGTCGGTGCCGCCGCGGATATGGGCAATGGCATAGACGAAGCCGCGATCGACCAGGCTGAGCGGATTGGTCCGGAACGAGGCCGACATGGCCGCGCCGTAGGAGCCGTAGCCATAGAGCAGACAGGGGGCTGAACCATCGAGGGCAAGGTCGGCCCGGTGCAGAAGCGAGACAGGGACCCTGGCTCCGTCCTTCGCCGTCGCGAAGACGCGTCGCACCCGATAGGCCGCCGGATCGTGGCCGGACGGAACCTCCTGGCGCTTCAGCAGCGTCCGCTCTCCCGTCGCCATGTTGTAGTCGTAGGTTTCGGCGGGGCGCGCCATCGAGGCATAGAGGAAGCGCAGCGTGTCGGTTTCGAATTCGTAGCCGGCATCGAGGCCGAGACCATAGGCCTCCTCGTCGAAGGAGATGCTGCTCTCGGCGCCGCTGGCGAGGTCGCGGATGACGATGCGCGGCAGGCCATCCTCGCGTTCGAGCCGGATGAGCCGATCCTTCAGGCAGAGATGGCTGAGGATCAGGCGGCCTGATCGGTGGGGTATCAGGTCCTGCCAGTTCTCCGGCGATGGGGATGCGAGCGGGGCCGAGACGATCTTGAAGTCCTCGGCATCGGCATTGGTCAGGATCAGGAAGTCGTCGCCGTGATGCTCGACGCTGTACTGGCGGCCCGTCTCGCGCGGCGCGATCAGGACCGGCTCAGCCTGCGGTGCGGCAAGATCGACGAAGCGGGTCTCCGAGGTTTCATGATCGCTGATCGAGATCAGCAGGAAGCGGCCGGACTGGGTCTCGTCGATATCGACGAACATGCCTGCATCCTGCTCGTCATGCAGGAGTTCGTCCTCGTCCATCCCGGTGCCAAGTCGATGGCGGAAGACCTGCGACGGGCGGTGATCGGCGTCGAGACGGACATAGGCGAAGGAGCGTGAATCGGGCGCCCAGACGATGTCGCCGGTGGTGTCGGTGATCCGGTCGTCCAGATCCGCTCCGGTGGCAAGGTCGCGGACCTTGATGTCGTGGAGCTCCGAGCCCGCCTCGTCCGCACTCCAGGCAAGCAAGCTGTGATCGGGGCTGTGGGCCGCGTCGCCGAGCTCGAAGAAGTCCTTGCCCTTCGCCAGGGCGTCGGCATCGAGCAGGAGCTGCTCGCGTGCTTCGCCCTTTTCGGGCCTGATGCGCGGCTTGCGGCAGATCAGCGGGTGTTCGCCGCCGCGCCGATAGCGCGAATAATAGAGGAAGGCGCCGTCCGGCTGTGGGACGGCTGCATCGTCTTCCTTGATCCGGCCGCGCATTTCCTTGACCAGATCGCGCTGCAGAGCACGCGTCGGTGCCATCAATGCTGCGCAATAGGTGTTCTCAGCTTCAAGATAGGCGCGAATATCTGCAGGCAGTTTGCCGGGGTCCCGGAGAACATCCTTCCAGTTCTCGGCCCTGAGCCAGCCATAGGCGTCGCTCAGCGCAACTCCGTGAACGGTACGGGTCTTCGGCCGCTTCTCGGCACGGGGATGCAAGGGGAGGCGTTTGGTCACGGCAGGGCTCGCACTGTCTTAGGATGGCGTTAAGGATTGAGGGCGATGTGGGTATCGTTGCGTAGTCAACGTCGTTTGTTGCGATGTTCACGAAGGTTCGGAGTTCAAATCCGGGTAGGCATAGGACACTTGGGTACTTCGCGCGCGCAATGAACAGGTAAGGCCGGTGTGTGGCGCGAGCAAGACAACCAGACCGAGCATGATCATGGCCGCGACACAATACGGACGCTATGAACAATGTTCGTGGGCGCAGTAAGTCGGGCGTTTGAATGTATTCATGCGATCGATTATTGTCTTGCGAGAGTGTTTTCTATGCATTAAACCGTTTCCTCGTCGTCTCGCTTTTTGTGATTCTGGCTTGGGCAGCTCTTGACCAGCTGCTGGGCTGGAAGAACGAAGGCTTCAGTCGCGGGACGTTCAGGCCGATCCGACGATTTTTTTGTCCAAGAACACATAAGGAGTATTTTCGCCATGACCGACAACGACGGCTCGGATTTCATCGAGCTGACCGCGGACATCGTGTCCGCTTATGTGTCGAACAATTCTGTTCCTACGTCCGAACTGCCCGCTTTGATCAGCGATGTGCATGCCGCCCTGAGCCGCGTTGTTGGTGGTGTTGCGCCGGTTGTGCCTGCCGAGGCGCCCAAGCCGGCCATTCCGGTCAAGAAATCCATCACGGCCGACTATCTGATCTGCCTTGAGGACGGGAAGAAGTTCAAGTCGCTGAAGCGTCATCTTCGTACGCAGTACAATATGTCGCCCGAGCAGTATCGCGAAAAGTGGGGTCTGCCGCCCGACTACCCGATGGTGGCCCCCAACTACGCCGAGGCACGCTCGCAGCTGGCGAAGAAAATGGGCTTGGGTCAGCAGCGTCGCAAGCGCCGCTGATTGCTTGTCGCGGAGGACGGCGCTGCCACCAATGCGGGCAGCGCTTGCGACCAAACAGTTCGTCTGGCCGCCGGGTTCCCGGCGGCCTTTTTCATGGCGCTGCCGCTTGCCGGCGTGCTTGGCGGGAATCGCGTCGTGCCTCGGCTCATCGGTCCCTGCCGTTGCCTGGGGGCACCGACATCCCCCAGCGAAGCAAATGAGGATGCGGCAGGAGGCGAGGCTTAACCTGCCGCGCGACAGCTCCACTGCGCCCGCAGCATTCGGTCTTGAGCAGTCTTAGGCGGCCGCCCTGCGGGCATCGGTCTTGATGCGTTCGATCATCGCGCGCACGCCGTTCGAGCGCTGCGGCGTCAGATGGGCTGCGAGCCCGAGGGATTGGTAGATCGTGAATGCGTCCGTCGCGAGGATCTCCTGGGCGGTGCGGCCCGAATAGATCGCGAGTGCCAGCGCAACGAGGCCACGTACGATATGGGCATCGCTGTCCCCCAGGAAATGCAGGCGCGTCCCTGCGCCGGGGCCGCCTTCCCTGCGTGCCGCCAGCCAGACCTGACTGGCGCAGCCGCGGACCTTGTTGTCGTCGTTATGCGCTTCTTCCGGCAGCGGGACGAGGCTGCGGCCGAGCTCGATGAGATACCGGTAGCGGTCGTCCCACTCTTCGAGCAGCTCGAAATTGGCGATGATCTCGTCGAGGCTTGCGCTCATGTCCTGTCCGCTCGGAGCCGCGCCATGGGCGGGGCGGCAACGGCGAGCGTCTTCGGCCGACCGGCGCCCCCCGTCAAGCGCTCGCCCTTCAAGATATAGGTGCGAGTCTGCTAGCGGGTAGTGGCCAGAGGTTTCTGGTTCGCTGCACTGAGCGTGAGCGCCAGGAAGCGGGAGCGCGTTTCCGGATCGAGACCAGCCAGGATCTCTGCGGCCTCGCGGGCGGCCATGGCGCCATTCGCCACTGTCCTGACATCGACCTGGCTCGCAGCCTTCGCCACGTTGCGCAGGGTATCAGCCGCGCCGCCATCTTCGGCTTTGCCGCCATGGACGGGTGAGTTGAGGGCGATGACCCCGATCACCGCCAGGCTGCGCAGAAGATAGGCCATCGCTCGTTTCCCCGGTTGCCGGCAATGCCGGCTCGCCCCTGATCCCGAAGACATCCTAGATCCGGATCTCAAAAGATCGCGTCATTTGTAAGCAATGCATTTGAATCGAAGGCGCTGCTCTATCTTCAGCTTCCGTTCACCCTGCTGCGAACATCGAAATGGATGGAATTCGTCGGCCGAACTGCTCTAACTATCTGTACAATTTGTCGAATTTCTCTCCGCGGAACAGGTTCGGCGCGTTCGGTCGGCAATCGCCTTAAACCCCGCTTAAACCCGGCTCGGCAAGGATCGGGATGTTACAGGCAAGTCGGCCTGCCGAGGTGAGCGTTGCGTTTTCCCATCACGATGACGGCGATCAGGACACAGGTAGCGGCGATGGTTCATCCATCGGTGCTGCCGAATTCCGTTGAGCGCATCCGCCACGAGCGCTTCATGCTGACGCGGCTGGCGCTCGGCGCGGTGGCCCTGAGCCTGGCTCCGGCCTATCTCGCCTGGCGGGGTACGATGGGCGCGCTTGAACTGCTTGTGTTGATTGCGGTGACGCTTCCGTTGCTGGCTGTCTTCATTCTCTCGCGCAGCGGGCGGCTCGAACTCGCCCATTGCATTTCGGCCGCAGCGCTGGCGCTCCTGATCGTCGCGCTTTCCGGTATGACCGGCGGGATCGCGTCGCCACTCCTGCTGTGGCTCGCCGCCATTCCGGCGGAGGCCATGTTCTTCGGCTCGCGGGCTTATGTTGCCCGCGCCGGCGCCATCGCTGCCGGCGCCCTAGCTTCGGTCGCAATCGTGCATGCATTCGGCCTGTCCGCGGAGCCGGCTCCCTGGGTCTCCGCTGCCATGCCGCTATTGGCTGCTGCCGCAATCCTGCATGTCGCGGTGGTTGCCTTCGGCTTCCTGTGGCGGCGTGACGACGAGATGCGCGAACATCGCGCCTCCGGCGTGCGTGCGCAGCTCCTGCTCGACCATGTTGGAGACCTCGTGACCTGGCATGATGCGACCGGCGCCGTTGTCTTCGCCAATGCGGCTTCGGCCTCCTTGACGGGCGCAGAGCCGCGCGAGCTGATCGGGCGAGGGCTGCTCGAGCGTGTCCATGTCGCCGACCGCCCCCTTTTCCTCAAGGCGCTCAGCGATGCCGCGCACGGTGACGGGACAGCGAGCGCCTGCTTCCGCACGCTGTTCGTGCCGCGCCAGGACGAGCCGGGAACGCCGTCCTCTCCGGTGGCCCTCTGGCTCGAGATGCAGGCGCATCGCGTCGCGAATGCCGGGCCGCGGGACGGGGCTGCGGTCGTTTGCGTCATGCGCGACGTCACCGCGCGTCGTGCGCTCGACGAAGAGCGGGCGCGCGGCCATGCCGAGGCCGTCCGTGCGAGCGACGAGAAGGGACAGTTTCTCGCCACGGTGAGCCATGAGCTGCGCACACCGCTGAACGCGATCATCGGMTTCTCGGAAATGCTGGGAACCGACAGTTACGGCCTGCTCGATGCTGGCAAGCGCCTCGAATACGCCAATATCATTCATGCTTCGGGCCATCACCTGCTCGATGTCGTCAATACCTTGCTCGATGTCTCCAAGATCGAGAGCGGAGTCATGGCGATCGAGCAGGAGCCGCTCGATCTTGCGGAACTCGCCCAGGACGGCTGCAGGCTGATGGCGCTACGTGCCGAAGCGGAGAAGGTTGCCCTGGAACGCGTCATCGGCCCGGATCTGCCGTTGCTGCGTGGCGACCGTCGTGCGCTGAAGCAGGTCCTGCTGAATCTGCTTTCGAACGCGATCAAGTTCACGCCGGCTGGCGGCCGGGTCACGCTGGCCGTGGTGCGTGACGGCGATATGCTCGATCTTTCGGTGTCCGATACCGGCATCGGCATTGCGGCCGCGGATCTGCCACGGTTGGGCGACCCCTTCTTCCAGGCCAAGGGCTCCTATGACCGCGCCTATGAGGGCACCGGTCTTGGCCTGTCGGTGGTGCGTGGCCTCGTCGGCCTGCATGGCGGCCGCCTGACGGTGGAGAGCGCTCCAGGTGTCGGCACGCGCGTCTCGGTGAGGTTGCCGGTTGGCGGCGTCGCCCAGGCCTCCGAGCCCGCAAAGATCGTTACCTTCGCCCGAGCGCCGCGCCGCGGCTTCGAAACCAAAGAACCCTATCGTCTGACTGCCTGATCGAGAGCCGACCATGTCCGTCACACTCGCAGCCCGCGCTCACTCGAACGCGACCCTGTCCGCTCCGGCGAGACGCGCCCCGCCGGCTCGCCGCAAGGCGTCCTTCCTGATGCGGATCTGGCGCGCAACCTTGCGTCGCCCGGGTCGTAGCCTGATCCTGACCCTGTTCTCGGCTGCCGCCGCGGCCATCCTGATGAACGCGCTCCTGTTTCAGAAGGCGCGTCATCCCTCGCCAATCCTCTCACAATCCACGACGGCCACCCCGTCGCCGCGCAACGCCGAGCGGCGCACCGAGCAGGCCCCTGCCGCAGCAGCCGCTGCTCCCGCCCCGGCCGCATCCGTTCCGGCGGAGCCCGCGCAATTGCCCCCTTCGCGCCCGGGCGGCTTGACGCAGGCGGCTCGTGAAGCGGCGCCGCGTCCACCGGCATCCGTCAATGCGGCCCCGCGCCCTGCGCCGACCCAGGCGGCCGCACAGCGTGCTCCCGCCCCGGTGCGTGACCGGGATCCGATCGCCGATCTGATCAACGGTGTCGACATGCGGCCTCCGGCGGAAATCCGGGGCGTGGCTTCGGCCAAGCCGGCTTCGCCGCGCCGCACCGTGGAAAACTGAGGCAGATCGCGTACCTTCCTACGATGGCGCGTCTTACCAGCGATTTTTGGGTCTCAGCCTATTTGCGGCAGGCGGCACTCGACGGCTTCGATGCCGTCCTGCGCCGCCGCGGTGCCAGCGAGGCCGGGGCGATCTTCGTCAAACTCGACCGGCTTGACGGCACCGCCGCGCTCTACGGGCCTGCGCCGCAGGCGCTGGCGGACGAAGGCGGCGCACGCCGCTTTCAGCTGATCCTCGATTCCGACCCGCTAAGCGTTGAGGAACGGGTGGAGCGCGAACGTCGTTTCGATCCGGACCTCTGGCTCGTCGAGATCGAGAACCGGAAGGGCGATCCCAGACTGGCCCTTGCCGAGGGCTGACTCCCGGCAGCGTATACGAACGCTCAGCCGTGCTCGCGCCCGCCGCGAAGTCCGCGTCTGACCTCGTCGAGGACCGAGCGAGTTTCGGGCCTGGCGGCGCCGGAACGGGCAGGCGTTCCACTCGGGTCGAGGAGGGGTTGGTGCTGGCCCTTGCGGCTGGACAGACCCTTGCTCTCGCCGGATATCTGCATGACGAGCCGATAGGCCACCCCTGGGGTGACCGAGCGCATCAGCGCCACCAGGGCGAAGATGCGCTCCACCGAATGGGCGGCATCGTCGCCAAGCCGGATCAGGAGGCGCGTCGCATCCTCGACGCTGACGCCGCCGGCGATCAAGGTCAGTGCCGTCAGGTCGCGCGAGTGATCGCGGGCCATTGCCTCGGCGAGGCGGATGCCCGTGCCCAGCTGGCTCGAGAGCGCACCGAAGAGGCCATCGCGATCCTGTTCGGCGGTGGCGAGCCAGCCTGCAAAGGTCTCCGGCGTCGGCGCCGGGCGTCTCTCCGATGGGCTGACCGCCTCCAGCGCCGCAAGCGATTCGATTGTGGCGCGGCGGCGTTCGGCTCCGGCATGCAGGAAGAGCGGGATAAGGTCTGCGCTGTTGATGTCTCGCCGCACAAGCAGGCCCGGCACATAGGCGGCATCGTCTCGCGCCCGGTCGAGCAGGAGATCGAGCACGGGCCGGGGCAGGGGGGCGGATGGGTTGGCGAGGAGCGCGAGATCGACTGCCCGCTCGCCCCGACCCGCCAGCATCAGGCTGGCCTTGGCCGGCAGGTCGGCCCGTTCGGCAACGACAATGGCAGCTGCTGCGTCGCCATGGGCCGCAATGTCTTCGAGCTCGGAGGGCGAGACCGGGCCGCCATGGCGCATCAGCGTCGACAGGACAGCCCCACCGCGTGCCTTGAGCGCCTGCAGGACATCGGCCTGCGCATGGCGCCACCCGGCAAGCTTGCGCGCTAGGATGATGGCTGTGCCCTCATCGATGGCGGGAATCAGGGCGAGTGCCATCTCCCGAAACGCCTCCAGATCCTCGCTGGAGGGCTGGGCAGTCGACATCAGCAGATCGGCTTTCACACGCAGTGAAACCTGGCTGAGATCGAGCCCGCCGTCACGCGCGAGACGAGCGAGCTGCGCAAGATCGGCGGAGATTCGGGACGGCATACTGACAACTCGTCGGAGACTCGGGTGGTTTCCGTCAACTTATGCCCGACGCGTTAATGTGGCGTTAACCATGTCGGGGCCTGATGCGGTTTGAGGGCCTCGGCTGCCGGCGCCGGCCCGCGCCGTGCCATCCGTTCCCTGCCTCGACCGCAACCAAGGCGCCAACCAAGGAGGCGCATCATGGCCGTCGTCATTCCTTTCGCGCCGCGTCGGCGCAGGCTTGCTGGCCTGCTCCCGGCCATTCCCCGGGAAGCCGGAACGATCCTGTTCTTCACCGGTGTTCGCTACGAGCGCCCGCCGGAGCCGCGCGCTTCCGGCAGGCCGGAGCGCAAGCCGAGCACCCGGTCCCGTGCCAAGTCCGCTCCGAAGAGTGTCAGGCAGCCGGCGTGATGCTCCTGTTGCGGCGTATGCGTTCCGGTGCGGGCAGGGGGAGCCTGCAATGGGCTCTGGCGGTGGCCCTGTCGGCAGCGGGCTGTGCGCCGGGCAGCGGCGACTTCGGCCGCCCGCGTCCCGGTATCTGGAACGATACCATTGCGCCAAGCATCGGCCTCGGCTCCGCGATCGCACGTGGCGAGGCCGTATCGTATTTCCATATGACAGACGACGAGGAGCAGTTGCGCGATCGCGCCTGGCGCTTCGTCATGCCGGCACATGAACGCAATGTCTTCGAGCGCCAGGTCTCCGATCTGGCCCATGCCCGAATCCTGCCGGCAGCCGCTCAGTCCAGCAACATCTCCGATTATCATCGGTCGCTGATATCCGGCTCCTTCCGGTCGCAGGCCTCGCGCTACAATCGGCTGGCCGAGGATGCCCACGCCGACCGCCTGCTGATCGGGCCGTTCCGTGGCAATGCAGCCAGGGTGGTGGCGGCAGACCGGATCCGGATGAAGACGCTGGAGGCATCGCCTCTCGTGCCGCCCGATCAGAACGATCCGGCCCTGGCGCGCGTGATCGAGAATGAAGGCCTGATTCTCTGGGTCTGCGAGCGTGTCGCCTTCCGGCTGGAAAGCTACCGCTATGCGCTGGCCAATCTCGTCGTCGAGATGCCGGCGCGCGACGCGGTCAGGGCCGAACGCAGCATCATGGCGCTCGAGGCCGAGGCCGGGCCCCTCTGCAAGTTGCCGCTGATCGGTACCTTCCGGAGTGACGAGCCGTCCAGGCCGGTGGTCTACAAGGGCTGATCAATCCGCCAGGCCGCAGGCGACGCCTTTGGCCATCGCCTCGGCATCGGGCCGGTCGGAAGGCAGCTTCGCCAGGACACGCGCGACGATCAGGCCTTGTTCCGTGTCGGACACGACACGCAGTTCGCGGGTGGTCTCTCCCTCCTCGTCGCGTGCCAATCGCTCGTCGAGCTGTTCGCTGGTCATCACCACGAATTCCAGAACCCCGCGGATCGCGGCGCGGTCCGTGATGGCGTAGCCGACACCGCCGCCACGCCGGTGCAGCGATAGTCCCAGCGGCAGTGATCCGACGCGAGCCACCACCCGCATCGGGCCGGCACTCAGATCATAGCTGCAAACGGCGGTCACCAGGGCAGGGTCGGCATCACGCGGGGCCGGCAGGCCTGCGGTCTGCGCCGATACCAGTTCGGCCTGGCCCCCGGCGCCCAAGGCCGCATAGGCCGTTGCCGCATCGCGCTCCGACAAGAGCGGGATCAGCAGCACGATCACGATATGGACGATTCCGGCCAGCACCAGCCCGGCCAGCGTCGCCAGTGCGAAGCGGCGGATCGCGGTCGTGATGCGCAGACGCCAATTCATCGCCCGCTTTGCCTTCCCGACGACCGGGCCGGAAACTCCGTGGGAGGGCTCGAAACTTGTCATCGGCAATCGATCCGGCCGATGCGGGGAAGGGACTCGGGGCGCAGTTCGCTGGCATGTCCCGAGATCGGGGTATCATAGAGCCTCAGCCGAAACTGGAACCGCCCGCGAATGGGCAATGGCAGCCAGTTACCCGCCTCCGGCGTCGTCCCGGCAACCACCCGGACTCCGGCGCTCTCGTCGCGCACGATCTCGGCATCGGTGAATCCGCTGCGTTCGAGCGGCAGGTGAAAGGCGTGGCCATCGGCGTCCGTGACGTTCAGTGTCCAACCCCGCGTCGTCGGCGTCGTTCCGGTGACGAGATAGCGGCAGCGCCCGTCGAGCACCTGGCCGCTCTCGTCGCGTTCGGCGATCAACTCGAGCCCTTCGCCGGAGCCAAGCGGCAGATGCACGCCACGGGCCAGATAGGCCCGCATATAGGGATCGACATCACGCCCGCCGCTGCGTGGCCAGGCGGTCCATGAACCGACCTGCAGCCGTCCGAGCGGAGGGCGCTCCGCGACGGCATAATGCGCCGAAGCGAGCCCGAGCCCGGCACCGAGTGCGATGATGTAGGAGAGCGTGAGGAGGCGCACGGCTAAGCCTGTTCAGCGGATGCGGCTTGCGCCACCCGGTGGCGTCAGGTCCTGGATGCCGGCCTGGGCCGTCCGTCCTGCCGCCCGCACCGGCTCAATCGTGCGGAACATCGCGCCGACCGCCGAGAGAACCTCGAAGGACTGGCGTGGCATATGTCCTGCGCCGGCGCCCAGCGCTGCGGCATCGGTTGCCGGAGCATTGGCCTTGGCGAGTGCTGCGACCTTCGGGTCGGTCACAGGCGTGACACCCGGGATCGGTTTCAGCTCCAGCCCTTGATGGGCAAACTGCATGATCTCCTTCCAGGTCATTGCCGGCAGGGAGCCACCCGTCATATTCGCCGTCTCCGACGAGTCGTCGTTGCCGAACCACACCGCGCCGACCAGATTGCCGGAATAGCCGACATACCAGGCGTCCTTGTAGCCATTGGTGGTGCCCGTCTTGCCGGCCGTGACGACGCCGTCGAGCGCGGCGCGGCGCCCGGTGCCTTCGGTCGGAACCTTGGACAGCATGAAGTTCATGTCCTGCGCGACCTGGACGCTCAGAACGCGCTTGCCGGTGCCATCGTCGCGATCATGCCGGTAGATCAGCTCGCCCTGCGAATTATGGATATCGATCGCGGCATAGGGCTTGGCCCGCAGCCCGCCATTGGCGAACACGGAATAGCCTGCGGCCATATCCATGACCGTGACTTCGGCTGCGCCGATGGGCAGCGAGACCGTGTCGGTCAGCGGCGTGGTCAAGCCCATGGCGTGCGCCGTCTCGATGATCTTCATCCGGCCGATGCGTGCCGCGCGCGCCTCGTGGGTCTCGCCGGTGGCGCGGCCGATCGCGATCGACATCTGCACCGGGATCGTGTTGATCGACTTCGCCAGCGCCACCGTCAACGGGATGGACCCGGCATAGGAGCGTCCGTAATTGTTCGGGCACCAGTTGCCGATGCAGACCGGGCGATCGGTCACGATCGTGTTAGGACGATAAAGCCCCGCGGAGAGTGCTGCCGCATAGACGAACGGCTTGAACGAAGAGCCGGGCTGCCTTGCTGCCGTCGCGCGGTTGAACTGGCTCGCGCCATAGTCGCGCCCCCCGACGATCGCGCGCACGGCGCCGTCGGGGTCCATCACCACGGTCGCCGCCTGTTTCGCATGATAGGCCGGGCCGTGTTGGCGCAGGATCGTCTCGATCGCGTGGTCGGCACGATCCTGGATCGCCGGATCATGCGGCGTCTTGACGGTCAGGACCCGGTCCGGGCCGATCTTGCCCTCATCAGCCAGCTTGCGAACCTCTTCGAAGGCCCAGTCGAGATAGTAATCGGGGCTGACGTCGCGCTTGCGGTCGACCGGGGTGGCCGGGTTGCGCTTCGCGCTGTCGATCTGGCCCGCGGTCATGAATCCGGCATCGACCATCGCGTTCAGTACGTCATTGGCGCGGGCACGGGCTGCCGGCAGATTGACATGCGGCGCATATTTGGTCGGCGCCTTGAACAGTCCTGCCAGCATGGCGGCCTCGGCAACGCTGACATCCTTCACGGATTTGCCGAAATAATATTCTGACGCAGCCGCCACGCCAAAGGTGCCGCCGCCCATATAGGCGCGGTCGAGATAGAGCTTGAGGATCTCGTTCTTGGTCAGCCTGTATTCGAGCCACAGAGCCAGGAACGCTTCCTTGATCTTGCGGTCGAGCGACCGCTCATTGCTCAGGAAGAGGTTCTTGGCGAGCTGTTGGGTCAGCGACGAGCCGCCCTGAACCACGCCCGAGGCGCGCGCGTTCACGGTGATCGCGCGAAAAGTGCCGAAGATGTCGATGCCGAAATGGTCGTAGAAGCGCCGGTCCTCGGTTGCCAGGACGGCCTTGATGAGATGGTCCGGCAGTTCCTCGAGCTTCAGCGAATCGTCATGGCGCGCGCCGCGATGACCGAGCTCGGAGCCGTATCGGTCCAGGAATGTCACCGCGAAGACCTGATGCTTGAGCGCCTCCTCGCGGCCCTCGTGGAAGGCCGGGATTGCGAGCATGAGCATGACGAGAGCGCCGGCGATCCCGACATTCAGGCCCTCGCTCGCGAACTCCGCTGCGAGCCGCTTGCCGCCGGAGACCGTCAGCCGGTCGGCATAGCTGCGCAAACGTTCATAGGCTTCGCCCGCGCGACGGCCTGCGCCCCAGAGCGTGTCGTCGATCCATGAATCGACGGCAAGCGCGAAGCGCTTGAGACGGGTCGTCCAGTTTGCCTTCCTGAACTCCATCGCCGCCCGGGCCACCCTGACGAAAAACTGCGGTTATCTCCTGCCGCGACCGGATGGTGTTGGCAACCCAAAGTGCCCCTTGGTAGGGACATAGGATCGACCTTCGCGCACGGGAAGGCCAGCGTCATCCTTTAAGCAGATGAACAGCAGGTTTCGCGCCAGACGATCCGTGCCATAGCGAAACAGTCCGCCCGGATCGATGCGCAGCTGGGATGCGCGGCATCGCGGCGCTTCCCACGAACTCCACGAGGGCGCATAAGCGCCTTCATGACGGACGCACCCATCCGGCCAGAGCCATTCTGGCTTAGCAAGACGCTCGACGAGATGACCGCGCAGGAGTGGGAATCGCTCTGTGACGGCTGCGGGCGCTGCTGCCTGGTGAAGCTCGAGGACGACGATACCGGTCGCATCCACGCGACCGATATCGGCTGCCGGTTGTTCGACGCCGGGACATGCCGGTGCAAGGATTACTCCCATCGCTCGACGCTCGTTCCCGATTGCGTGACGCTGACCCCGGAAGACGTTCGCACGCTGCCCTGGTTGCCGCCGACCTGCGCCTATCGGCTGGTCGGGGAGGGGCGTGACCTGCCCTGGTGGCATCCGCTGGTGTCTGGCGACCCGGAGACGGTCGTTGCGGCCGGCGTCTCCGTGCGCGGCCGGGTCTTCGCCAGTGAAGATGACGTGGATGAGGACGACCTGCCCGAACGTATCGTCAATTGGCCGCTGCGTTGGCCGCGTGCGGCGCGCAACCCTTCGCGTGGCTGAGGAGCGTCGCAGATCTGCAGCAATTCTGCTGCAGCCTCGCTCATTGATTGTTCATCCGCTTTTCGGCATGACCTCGCCCGTCCCTGCTGCCGGCTGTCTCTGCCGGCGGCGCTTCGCATGAAACTTTTGGATCGCCGGCGCGTTGCTGAGCCCGGCTGGATGAAGAGGTAGTTGTGATGGCTGGTGGGAAGTGGGTCTACACCTTTGGCGACGGCAAGGCCGAGGGTGAAGCGGGCATGAAGAACCTGCTCGGCGGCAAGGGTGCGAACCTCGCCGAGATGAGCAATCTGGGCTTGCCGGTTCCGCCCGGCTTTACGATCACCACCGAGGTCTGCACCCATTATTACGATAACGGCAAGAATTTCCCGTCCGATCTCGCCGGGCAGGTGAAGGCTGCGCTTGCCGAGATGGGGCGTCTCACCGGCAAGCTCTTCGGCGATCCTGCCAATCCGCTTCTGGTGTCGGTGCGCTCCGGTGCTCGCGCCTCGATGCCGGGCATGATGGACACCGTCCTCAATCTCGGCCTCAACGACGTCACCGTCGAGGCCGTGGCGAAGGCCTCGGGCGACGCCCGCTTCGCCTGGGACAGCTATCGCCGCTTCATCACCATGTATTCGAACGTCGTGCTCGACGTCGATCACGGCCATTTCGAGGAGGCGCTCGAAGACTACAAGGAGCGCAAGGGCCTGCATCTCGATACCGATCTCTCGGCCGATGACTGGAAGGTGCTTGCCGGTCGGTACAAGGACATCGTGAAGAAGGCGCTCGGTGCCGAGTTCCCGCAGGAGCCGCAGGAGCAGCTCTGGGGCGCCGTCGGCGCAGTGTTCTCGTCCTGGATGAATGCCCGCGCGATCAAATACCGCGAACTCAACAGTATCCCTGCCTCCTGGGGCACGGCCGTCAATGTCCAGTCGATGGTCTTCGGCAACATGGGCGAGACCTCGGCCACCGGCGTCGCCTTCACCCGCAATCCCTCGACCGGCGAGAACGCGCTCTATGGCGAGTTTCTGATCAATGCGCAGGGTGAGGATGTCGTTGCCGGCATCCGCACTCCGCAGGACATCACCGAGGTGGCGCGTCAGGCCGCCGGCTCGGACAAGCCTTCCATGGAGAAGGCGATGCCCGCGGCCTATGCCGAGCTCTGCCGGATCTACGGCATCCTCGAGAAGCATTATCGCGACATGCAGGACATGGAGTTCACCATCCAGGAGGGCAAGCTCTGGATGCTGCAGACCCGGTCCGGCAAGCGTACCGCCAAGGCCGCGCTCAGGATCGCGGTCGATCTGGCGCAGGAGGGATTGATCGGCGAGGAGGAGGCGGTCGGCCGCGTCGAGCCTGGCGCTCTCGAGCAGCTCCTGCACCCGGCAATCGACCCCAAGGCCGAGCGCCGCGTGCTGACGACCGGCCTGCCGGCGTCGCCCGGTGCGGCGGCCGGCGAGATCGTCTTCAATTCAGACGATGCCGAGGCTGCCAAGAAGACGGGCCGCAAGGTCATCCTGGTCCGGGTCGAGACCAGCCCGGAGGATATCCACGGCATGCATGCCGCCGAAGGCATCCTGACCACGCGTGGCGGCATGACCTCGCATGCGGCGGTCGTGGCGCGCGGGATGGGCAAGCCCTGCGTCTCCGGCGCCGGCCAGATCCGGGTCGACTATGCCAAGGGCACGATGACCGTGGGGCCGACCACACTGCGGGCCGGCGATTTCATCACGATCGACGGCACCCTCGGCCAGGTTCTGCTTGGCGAGGTCAAGATGCAGCAGCCGGAGCTTTCCGGCGATTTCGGCACGCTGATGGTTTGGGCCGACAAGGTTCGGCGACTCAAGGTCCGTGCCAATGCCGAGACGCCGCGCGATGCCCGCGCTGCCCGTGATTTCGGCGCCGAGGGCATCGGACTCTGCCGCACCGAGCACATGTTCTTCGACGAGGATCGCATCCTGCCGATGCGGGAGATGATCCTCGCCGGCGACGACAAGGGACGGCGCGACGCGCTGGCCAAGCTCCTGCCGATGCAGCGGCAGGATTTCGTCGAGCTCTTCACCATCATGCAGGGCCTGCCGGTCACGATCCGGCTGCTCGATCCGCCGCTGCACGAGTTCCTCCCGCATACCGACGAGGAGATCGCCGAGGTGGCGCGCGCCATGGCGGTGACGCCGGACGTGCTCCGGCGCCGGGCGGCCGAGCTGCACGAGTTCAATCCGATGCTCGGATTCCGCGGCTGCAGGCTGGCGGTAGCGTATCCTGAAATCGCCGAGATGCAGGCTCGCGCCATCTTTGAGGCGGCCGTGATCGCGGCGCGCGAGACCGGCAAGCCGGTCATCCCGGAGGTGATGGTGCCGCTGGTGATGGGCGTCGCCGAGTTCGACCTCGTCAAGGCCCGCATCGACGCCATGGCGAAGGCCGTGATCGGCGAGAGCAAGACCGAGTTCACCTACCAGGTCGGCACGATGATCGAGCTGCCGCGCGCCGCCTTGCGTGCCGAGGAGATCGCCCGGAGCGCCGAATTCTTTTCCTTCGGCACCAATGACCTGACCCAGACCACGCTCGGCATCAGCCGTGACGACGCGGGTTCCTTCCTCGGCTCCTATACCGCCAAGGGCATCCTGGAATTCGACCCCTTCGTCACCATCGACCAGGAGGGCGTCGGCGAACTCGTCAAGCTCGCGGTCGAGCGCGGTCGCCGGAGCCGTCCGCGGATCAAGCTGGGCATCTGCGGCGAGCATGGTGGCGACCCGGCCTCGATCGGCTTCTGCGAGAGCATCGGTCTCGACTACGTCTCCTGCTCGCCCTTCCGGGTGCCGATCGCACGCCTGGCCGCGGCGCAAGCCGCACTGGGCGCGATCAAGGCCAAGGACGCCTGAGCAGGGAGATCCTGATGGTCGGCCTCGAGCCGACCATCTCCTGGACGTCGGTCCCGGGCCTGCGCCATGCTCGGCCTGAGACCGACAATCCTGCATTGCCGCGAGAACGGCCGCCGGTCTAGTTTCGCGCCATGCAGACGCGTATCGGCCAACTCTCCCGCCCCTTCGGCAAGCTCTATTACGAGGTCACGGGCTCTGGCCCGCCCATCGTCTTCGCTCATGGACTGGGCGGCAATCATTTGTCCTGGTGGCAGCAGGTCGCTCATTTCAGTCCGCAGTACAGCTGCGTCACCTTCGCGCATCGCGGTTTCGCGCCGTCGGAGCCGGTGGCCGGCGGCCCCGATCCGGCAGACTATGCCGGCGACCTCGCCGCGCTGATCTCCCATCTGTCGCTGGAGCGGCCGGTTCTGGTCGCGCAATCCATGGGCGGCTGGAGTTGTGTGGATTATGCGCTGGCGAACCCCGGTCGGGTGAGCGGGCTCGTCATGGCTTGCACCACCGGCACGCTCGATTTCGGCAAGGCCGGAAGGAATATCTCGAGCGAACTCGCGGCCTGGCAGCAGCGTGTCGATGAGACACTGCCGCGTTGGGCCAGGAGCGGCATCCATCCGGCCTGCGGCGAAGCCTTCGCGAAACGCTTGCCGGCGCTCTACGAACTCTACAAATCGATCGACCGCATCAATGCAGGTCTGGACAAGGCGCTGGTTCGGCAACGCATCTGGGAGGCGCGCAACCGCCCGCCGGCCGACCTCGCCGCACTCGATTGTCCCGCCTTGTTCCTTTCCGGCGCCGACGACCTCGTCGTCCCGCCTTGTGGCGTCGCGGCGGTCGCTGCCCATGCTCCCAGGGGCCGCTTCGTCAGCGTTCCCGAAACTGGCCATTCCGTCTATTTCGAGGATGCGGCGCGCTTCAATGCCGAGCTCGACCGCTTCATATCCGAGTTGAAGGGCTGAACCGTGCCGTCTCGCGCGCTTACCACGATCGGCTTCGATGCCGATGACACGCTCTGGCAGAACGAGCAGTTCTTCCGGCTGACGGAGGAGCGTTTCGTCGCCCTGCTCGGCGAGCACGGCGAAGCCGCCGAAATCTCCGGCAGGCTGCTGGACGCCGAGCGTCGCAATCTCGGCTTCTACGGATTTGGCATCAAGGGCTTCACGCTCTCGATGATCGAGACCGCGATCGAGGTCACAAGCGGTAATGTGCCGGCTTCCGTCATCGCCGAAATCCTTGCCGCCGGGCGCGAGATGCTGGCGCATCCGGTCGAGACGCTTCCGGGGGCGCAGGAAACACTGGAGGCGCTGGCCTCCGAATACAGGCTGGTACTGATCACCAAGGGCGATCTCTTCGATCAGGAACGCAAGCTCGCCCAGTCGGGGCTGGGCGATTTCTTCCAGGCGGTCGAGATCGTCAGCGACAAGAGTGTCACGACCTATGAGCGCATCTTCGCGCGTCATGGTGACGGGCCGAGACATGCGATGATGGTCGGCAACTCGCTGAAGTCGGACATCGTGCCGGCGCTGCAGGCGGGGGCCTGGGCCGTGCATGTGCCGCATGAACTGACCTGGGTGCTCGAACATGCCGAGGAACCGGTCGCGGAGCAGCGCTATCGCCGCCTGGCGGATCTTGGCGGCCTCGTCGGGCTTCTGGGCGAGATCGAATGAGCGCTAGCGACGGCCCCTGGTCGGACCATCCGCCGCGTCAAAGCTGAGGAGCGGCCCGGAAGGCATCCGTTCCAGGGCGCAAGCGAGCAGTCCCCGTTCGAAGACCAGATCGGCAAAGAGTTCGGCCTGCCGATTGACATCGCTCATTGCGGTTATTCTGTCGGCACGCCCACGAAGACGTTGATGCGACGGGTCGAGGGATGCAGCCTCGACGCAGAGCGGGCCTCCGCGGGCCGCCTTCCCCGATGCTCCCGTCTTGCGCGGATGCCGGGAAGGGGGGCGTTGCGCATCAGGGCGCTGCGCTGGACCCGCATTGCAATTTATGCTAGTGCCGCCCATGTAAGACGAGATGCGGCCGGGTTCTGGCCAATCCTCCGCGCGGGATTTCCCGGTCGGCGGGCACGATTCAGATCCACCACACATCGTTATCAAGGCCACGGCGAGGCGTCCGCGCGTCAAGTCGTGTCTTCCACATACGAACGCGGATCTGAAACGTAAGGACTACCCTATGAACAAGGGCACCGTGAAGTGGTTCAACACCACCAAGGGCTATGGCTTCATCACCCCTGAGGCCGGCGGCCAGGACGTTTTCGTCCACATCAGCGCTGTCGAGCGTGCTGGTCTGCGCGAACTTCGCGATGGTCAGGTCGTCTCCTTCGAGCTGATCGCCGATCGCAAGACCGGCAAGTCCTCGGCCGGCAACCTCGTCGTCGCCTGAGGCTGAATACTGACCGGGAGGGTGCTCGCACTCTCCCGGCTCTCTCTATCGATACCTTTACAACAATACCTTTCGGCGCAGTGGCTAGCGGTTCGCCGGGCGGAATGACGTACTTCAATGCCGAACCCATTCGGTGGCGCAGCCGGTTTCCACATGCGCCCCTTGCGTTTCGGCTTCAGAAAGACCTGTTTTGACACAATTTACAGACCTCGGCCTCGCCGAGCAGCTTCTCAAGGCGCTCGCGGCTGAAGGTTATTCCAAGCCGACGCCCATCCAGGCGCAGGCCATCCCCCCTATTCTCGAAGGCAAGGATCTGTTCGGCGCGGCCCAGACGGGCACGGGCAAGACGGCCGCCTTCTCGCTGCCGATGCTGCACCGGTTGCTGAACAACCCCCGGCGCATGCAGCCGCGTTCGGTGCGCGCACTCATCCTGAGCCCGACGCGTGAGCTTGCGGCGCAGATCGAGACCAGCATCCGCACCTACGCCCAGTTCACCACGGTCAAATCGGCCGTGATCTTCGGCGGCGTGCCAGTCGGCAAGCAGATCCGTGCGCTTGGCCAGACCGTCGACATCCTCGTCGCCACGCCCGGCCGCCTGCTTGATCTCGTCGACCAGCGCGCAGTCTCGCTGCGCGAGATCGAGTTCCTGGTGCTCGACGAGGCCGATCAGATGCTTGATCTCGGCTTCATCCATGCCCTGCGCCGGATTGCGACGCTGATCCCGGCCAAGCGCCAGACGCTTCTGTTCTCGGCGACCATGCCGAAGCAGATCCGCGAGATCGCCTCGGCCTATCTGACCAATCCGGTCGAGGTCGCGGTGACGCCGGTTGCCACGACTGCCGAGAAGGTCGAGCAGCGCGTCATCTTCACCGATCCCGGCCACAAGCCGGCGCTGCTGGCGAAGACGCTCGGCGTGGCGGAGATGGAGCGCGCGATCGTGTTCACGCGCACCAAGCATGGTGCGGACAAGGTCGTGCGCCAGCTCGAGCAGTCCGGCATCAAGTCGGCGGCCATCCACGGCAACAAGAGCCAGGGCCAGCGCGAGCGCGCTCTTGGTGCCTTCCGTGATGGCGAACTGCGCATTCTGGTCGCGACCGATATCGCGGCGCGCGGCATCGATGTCGACGGCGTCAGCCATGTCGTCAATTTCGACCTGCCGAACGTGGCCGAAACCTATGTCCACCGCATCGGCCGCACCGCGCGCGCTGGCGCCACCGGCGTCGCCATTGCCTTCTGCACCCCGGAAGAGCGCGGCGATCTGGCGGCGATCGAGAAGCTGACCCGCGTTTCGCTGACCCCGGTCGGCGAGGTGCCGCACTGGGATGGCCGCACGCCCAAGAAGCCGCCGCAGAACCAGGGTCGCGGCCGCAATGGCCAGGGCTCCGGTGGCGGGCGCGATCATGGCCGGCCGCAGGGCCAGCGCCAGGGCGCGAAGCCGCAGCAGGCGGGCAAGCCCCAGCATGCCGGCGGTCAGCGCAGCGAGACACCGCGCAATGACCGTCCGCCGCAGCGCACTGAGGCGCCTTCGGCGCGAAAAGACAGCGTTGCCGGCAAGGAAGGACTTGGCGGCGTCGCGTTCTTGCAGCAAAGAACAGAGCAACGTCGCAATGGCGGCGCCCGGCGCCGCGCGAACTGACGCGCGGATAGCCAGGGGACGATCGGGCCGGCGGATCCCTCTGATCCGGTCGTCCGCCCAAGGCGCAGAAGAAGGACCAAGGAATGGCGAAAGAAGAACTTCTCGAGTTCGACGGCACGGTGGTCGAGGTGCTGCCCGATGGAAACTATCGGGTGAAGCTCGACAATGACCATGTGATCCTGGCCTACGCGGCCGGCAAGATGAAGAAGAACCGCATCCGCACGATCGCCGGAGACCGGGTCGTCGTCGAGATGTCGCCTTATGATCTTGATCGTGGCCGCATCAACTTCCGTCAGAAGACGGCGGGACCGGCTCCGGGTGGGCCGCCGCGCAATCAGAACTTCCGTCGGCGCTGAGCCGCAGCATGCGCTTCAGCCGGGTTGAACTGTTCTTCCTCGCTGCAGGCGCAGGCCTCGGAGGCCTTGTCGCACTCGCGGCTCACATTGGATGGCTGGCGGGATCGGCAGCTTTCCCGCGCTATCTGTTCGTCCTGATCGGGCTCGGCCTCATCGAAGTCGTCTTTGGTTTCGTGACGGGCCGCCCTCCCGGCGCCCTTGTCGGGATGCCCGCCCGGATCCTGGCCTTCGTGCTCGGTCTTGGCGTCCTGGCGCTGGTCACCGGCGGCATCGCCTGACTGCCTGCCATATTCCCCAAACACATGAAGGACCGCGCGCTGGCGCGGGATGCCGAGTGCTGGTCAGCATCGGGGAGACGTGCTAATATCCTTATGCTCAAAACGAGCATAGCTGGCTAGCAACAGGCCGGCGGCGACCCGGAGCGGAGCTCCGGCATCGCAGGGATGAGGAGGATGCCATGTCTTTGGGCTTGGAAAAGTCTCGGGGCTTCGAGGCCGACAACGCTGTCGCCCCGGTCACTGTCGCGCGCCGCAGGGACGATCCGCGCTTCCGGCCACTGCCGATGCCCGACCTGACCTGGACGCCTGAGGTCGAGGCGGCGACGGCGCATCTCTACGAGAAGGTCAAGGCCGTCATTCCGGCAGTGGAGTGGCCCTTCTTCGCGCCGACGATCAAGGCGATCAACGAGCTGAAGCAGGTCCGCAACGCGGTCATCCTCGGCCATAACTACATGACGCCGGAGATCTTCCATTGTGTCTCCGACATCGTCGGCGACTCCTTGCAGCTCGCCAAGGTGGCCTCGAAGACCAAGGCAGAGGTCATCGTGCAGGGCGGCGTGCATTTCATGGCCGAGACCTCGAAGCTGCTCAGCCCCGAAAAGATCGTGCTGATGCCGGACATGAAGGCCGGCTGCTCGCTGGCCTCTTCGATCACGGGCGCCGATATCCGCCTGTTGCGCGAGCGCTACCCCGGCCGTCCGGTCGTCGCCTATGTCAACACCTCGGCCGATGTGAAGGCGGAGGTCGATATCTGCTGCACCTCCTCGAATGCCGTGCAGGTGGTCGAGAGCCTGGGCGTGCCGGAAGTCATCTTCGTGCCTGACCAGTATCTGGCGAAGAACGTCGCGGCGCAGACCAAGGTGAAGATCATCTCCTGGGCCGGCGCCTGCGAGGTGCATGAGCGCTTCACCGCCGAAGAGCTCGTGCGCTACCGCGAGGCCGATCCGAGCATCAAGATCGTTGCCCATCCGGAATGCCCGCCGGAGGTCGTCGCCGTTGCCGATTACGCCGGTTCGACCAAGGGCATGATCGACTGGGTCAAGCATGAGCTGCCGGGCCGCGTCCTGCTCGTCACCGAATGCTCGATGGCGGACAATGTTGCAGCCGAGACGAAGGGCGTCGAATTCGTACGGCCCTGCAATCTCTGCCCGCATATGAAGCGCATCACCCTGCCCAAGATCCTCGAATCGCTGGTCTATATGCAGCACGAGGTGGTGATCGATCCGGCGATGGCCGAGAAGGCCCGCCGCTCGGTCGAGCGCATGGTCAACCTGACGATGTAAAGCCTGCATGCCTCTCCCCCCAGGGGGGAGGGGCCCTGGCGGCGGATTGGCCCTCATGCCTGACATCCAAGCGGATATCCTCATCGTCGGCGGCGGGCTGGCGGGGCTGTTCACGGCCCTGAAACTGGCGCCGCTGCCCTGCACGGTGCTGGCGCCGCGCCCCCTCGGCGAGGGCTCTTCCTCGAGCTGGGCGCAAGGCGGCATTGCCGCGGCGATGTCCGAGGGCGACACGGCCGGCAAACACGCTGCCGATACGATCGCGGCGGGTGCCGGCATCGTCGACGAGGCCGTCGCGCGCATGGTTGCCAATGAGGCTGCCGAACGCGTCCATGATCTTCTGTCCTATGGCGTCCCCTTCGATCGCGATCTCGCCGGGCGCCTCGTGCAATCGCGCGAGGCCGCCCATTCGGAGCATCGCGTCGTCCGCGTCGGCGGCGATGGTGCCGGCGCCGCGATCATGCAGGCGCTGATTGCGGCGGTGCGGCAGACGCCTTCGATCACCGTCCGGGAAGGGTTCATTGCCGAGGACCTGCTTCTGTCGGATGGCGCCTGCACGGGCGTGCTGGCGCGCGGCGAGCACGGGGCGGCGCGCGAGGCGACGCGATTTCATGCTGTCGCGACCGTGTTGGCCACGGGAGGCATCGGCCATCTCTACGCGCTGACCACGAACCCGGCGGAGGCGCGTGGCGAAGGACTGGCCATGGCGGCACGCGCCGGCGCGACGATTGCCGATGCGGAGTTCGTGCAGTTTCATCCAACCGCGCTGGCGCTCGGGCTCGATCCCGCCCCGCTGGCGACCGAAGCGATCCGGGGCGATGGCGGCATTCTCGTCAATGCCGCTGGCGAGCGGTTCATGCTGGCTGCCCACAAGGACGCCGAGCTCGCCCCACGCGATATCGTGGCGCGCGCCGTCTTCGCCGAGATCGCGGCCGGGCGCGGTGCCTTCCTCGATGCAAGGGCGGCGATCGGCGCGGAGTTTTCCGAGCGCTTTCCCGCCGTCACCGCCGCCTGCCGCAAGGCGGGCATCGATCCAGCGACCGAGCTCATGCCGGTGGCGCCGGCCGAGCACTACCACATGGGTGGTGTGGCGACGGACGCTCATGGTTACACGACGCTTCCCGGCCTTTATGCCGCCGGTGAAGTGGCCAGCACCGGCCTGCATGGTGCCAACAGGCTCGCCTCGAATTCCCTTCTGGAGGCGGTGGTTTTCGGCGCACGTGTCGCCGAGCACCTGAAGGGCCGCCCGTTGGTGATGAAAGCCAGGGGGAAGCCGGTCCGCATGAGCGGCACGGCGGCCTGTCTGCCGACGGCCGCGGACCAGCGCGCGATCGAGCGCTTGCGCGCGATCATGTCGGAAAGGGCAGGCGTGGTGCGTGACGGGGCAGGGCTGCTTGCCGCGTCGCGTCAGCTCCAGGCCATCGCCGAGGCTGCGGACAGTTCGACGCTCGTCAACATGGCGAGTGCCGCCCTCATCATCGTTGCAGCCGCACTTGCCCGGCGCGAGAGCCGTGGCGGCCATTGGCGCAGCGATTTTCCGCACGCCAGCACGGCGCTGGCGACGCGCAGCAAGCTGACATTATCGGCGCCGCCTGCCGCGCGCCGCGCCCTGTCCTGATCCGGAGCCCGACGTGAGCCAAGCCGTCCTCAATCCCCTGCTCATCACCGAAGCGGTGCGTGCCGCTCTGATCGAGGATCTCGGCCGAGCCGGTGACATCACCACCCTTGCGACGATTCCGGCCGGCAAGCGGGCAAGCGCGGTGATCGCCGCGCGCAAGAGCGGCATCGTTGCCGGGCTGCCCTTCGCCCGCGAAACCCTCCGGCAATACGACCCGTCGGTTCGCTTCGAGGCCGCCATGTCGGATGGCGACAGGCTCGAACCCGGCGCCATTGTGGCTCGCATCGAGGGGGAGGCCCGCTCCGTCCTCTCGGCAGAGCGTGTCGCCTTGAATTACATGGGTCGGCTCTCGGGCATCGCTACACTGGCAGCGGCCTATGTAGCCAAGGCCGCGGGCACGAAGGCGATGATCGTCGACACCCGCAAGACCACGCCAGGCCTGCGCGCGTTCGAGAAATACGCCGTTCGCTGCGGCGGCGCCGGCAACCATCGCTATGGGCTCGATGACGCCATCCTGATCAAGGACAACCATGTCGCCGTCGCCGGCGGCATCCGCCCGGCGCTGCAGGCGGCCAAGCGCCAGGCCGGTAACTTCGTCAAGATCGAGATCGAGGTCGATACCCTGGCCCAGCTCGAGGAGGTCCTCGTCGAAGGCGCCGACATCGTCATGCTCGACAACATGTCCGTTGCCGATCTGATCACGGGCGTTGCGATGGTCGGCGGCCGCATGAAGGTCGAGGCCTCCGGCGGCATCACGCTCGACACTGTCGCGGCGATTGCGGCGACCGGCGTCGACATGATCTCGGTGGGCGCCCTGACCCATTCCGCCAGCGTGCTCGACCTCGGGCTCGATATCGAGATCGCATGAAAAAAAGCCCCGGCCGAAGCCGGGGCGTAAGGTCATTTCCGTGGTTAAAAGGGTCTGCGTCTAAACTCTCGGTAGGCGTGAACTCAATAGCGGCCGCGCGCCCAGTATTGCGAGCCGGGGCTCATCAGCACCTGGCGCTGGCGCGTTTCGTAGAGAGCGGGGATCGTCTCGTGCACGACCTGCGTCTGGCGCACCATGACCTTGCGCTGACGCTGGCCATAGACCGCGGGCAGCGTCTCGTAATCGGTGCTCGCCGGGCTGATCTCGACCGTGCGCTGCTGGATGCCGAAGCGCGCCGGCACGTCGACCCAGCAACCGGTGACATTGCCATAGAGATCGCGGCTCACCTCCCAGCGACGCCCCGCCGGTGAGATCAGGACCTGTTCGGCAACCGTGCTGTACTGGGCCGGGCGATAGCGCGGGATGACCCGCTGCGGATGCACCATCACCTGCTCGGTGACGTATTCATATTCGGCCGGAATGATGCGCGACTGCGTCTGGGCCGGGCGCGCGACATAGGTCTCGTTGATCGTGCCATAGACCGGGGGCGACTGCTGCAGCGTGTAGCAGGCGGAGCCATAGCAGCCACCGCCAGCCTGGGCGCCCTGGGCGCCGAGCAGCAGCGCGGCCGCAGCCACCGAAGCGGCCAATGCGGAAGCGGAAAACACCTTGCCTCGCATGTCTGACTCCGACCTCCCCGGCGGCGTCCTGGCGCCGCCGTGTTGGAGGCAGAAAGCCAGCCGGCAGTGATGAACGCAAGGTAAACGCGAAAACAAGGTAAAATTAACCATGATCCGGCGCGTCCGGCAAGGCCTCGAATACTGAATTGGAATGCAAAGGCAGCAGGCCGGCGAGCCCTACGCAGCGGAAGCCTCCCGGCTCAAGGGTAGAGCGGGCCGCAAGTCCCGGCCGGGCACGGTGGCAAGAACGATTTCGTTCAGCGTGCAGCCGAGATGGACGCAGCTTCGGGCTGTATCCCCCGGGCTCAGATCACGTTCCGCTCGGACCAGGAGAGGCGCAGCAGGACAAGTTGCCGGATCCTCCGTTCACAGCCTCCTGAATGGGTGGGCAGGGAACCGAGCCATAGGAACAGAACACGCAGCAATCGCCCTGCTTCGGCCGGAGCAATGCGCCGCATCCCTTGCATTCGTAGAAGAACTGGCAGGCGTCGGTCGGCATCGTCTCGGCCGCCGCGTGTCCGCAATGCGGGCAGGTAATCAGGGACTGAAGCTGCATTCAATTCACGCGCGGTTCTGAGGCATCATAGATGCAATTCCAAGCGACGGGCCGGGTCAAGCTGACAGGATGACTTTCATGAGCGTCCTGCCTGGTGCTGCCCGGAAGGATCAGGTCCTGGCGCAGGGGCTTTCGCTGAGCACCCTCATGGAGCCGACAGAGGTTTCCAGGGCAGGGGGCCCGCCCGTGGGGTGACCTCCGGGCCGGCCAGAGGTGCCTCGATGCAGCCTCGCTCCCGCAAGCCAAGACCCCGCATTCTCGCAAACAAGCCCGGTATTCAATCTGTTTGGAGTCAGGGCCCGCGGTTGAAAATTCAGGATAGACTAAGTCTGGCCCGGCCTCAGCTGATAGAAGACGTGCCGGCCGATCACGTCCATTTTCTTCAGCTTCTTGGCCCAGTACGGCCGAACATAGTCCGCGTGGTAATGCGTGGAGGCGCCGACATCCGCGAGATAGGTCGTGCCCTCAAAGACCTCGCGTGCGATGCGCACGGAGGCGCGCCACGGCTCGGGCTCGGTGATTCGCAGCGACTTGCCCTCGCAGGCGAAGGTGAACTGGCAGGCGAGGTAGCGGTTCCGGTTCTGGTAGACCACGCCGCAGACCGAGTCCGGATAAAGCCCGCTCTTCACCCGGTTGAGCACGACCTGCGCGACCGCAGCCCGGCCTTCCTCGGATTCCGAACGAGCCTCGAAATAGACGGCTTCGGCGAGGCAGCGCTGCTCGCGCGCCATGTTCTCCGGCAGGATCAGCCCGGTATAGATCTGTTTCGGCCCCGGATCGCTCTTGCGCGCGACGCTGGTTGCGGGAGCGGCGGCCTTGCCGCTGGCGGCGGGCCGTGCGGCGGCCACGGCCGGCGGGGTCGTCCGCGCGATCGTGGCGACGCTGTAGTTCACGGTCGGAGTCGACGAGGACTGTGCCGAGGGGGGCGGAACCGAGGGGGTCGAGCCGTCGATGCTCTCAAGCTTCAGCTCGGCTTCCCGCGGCGAGGTGATGATCCGCTTCGGCGAGCTCGGCGAGGAGTCCGAGAGGGCTGGGTCGGTCAGTCCCTCGTCATTGGCATAGGGCTCGAACCCCACTTGCGGACCGTCGCTGCTTTCGCCCTCGCGCACGGCGTCGAGCGCAAAGCCGCCCGAAATCAGGCCCGGCTGGTTGTCGCCGAAGACGACACGTTCGAGCTCGCGTGGCTGCGGGGTAAGCGTCAGGCCCGGGCGCAGGCCCGGCAGCAGGTCGCCCTTGGCGCTGCGGTCGACCTCGGGGAAGGCGCTTGCCGTGCGCTTCATGTCCTCGCGCGGCTGGCGCGGATCGATGGCGATACGCCGTTCGGGGTCGTCGAAGGAGAGATGAGCCTGTTGGATCGAGGATGACAGCGTGAGGCCCGGCAGGCGGAAGGCGCTGGCCGCAACCAGCATCGAAGGGCCTTCCTCGAGCACGGATTCGGGCGAGGGCGCCGCGCGCCGCAGCATGGAATAGGGAATTGCGTCGCCGTCGTGATTTTGCCCGGCGGATGCGGTGAAGGAAACCAGCAGCCCGACGGACAGCGCCCAGGGCGCGACCGTGGCCAGGGCCCATTTCAGACCCAACGCCCTGATTCGCCTCGTGCGACGCCGTAACCGCAACTGACTCAACGCTCTGCCCGCCTTGACAACACCGGGGGTCGGCCGCGCAGCCAAGGCGCGCTTTTCGACGATCCCGTTATCCATCCGGTAGGGTTGAGAGCCGGTTAATGCCGCGCTCAGGCGCGCGTTCTTCGGCGACCCGCGTTCCATGTGCGGCCGTGATGTGGAATTTCACGAAAAGACATTGTTGCGGCGCGGGACGAAACGATAACGTGCAGCCACACGTTTAAACTTGCTCTCCTTCTGTCCTATTGTCGGAGCTCCCAATGAGTGCGGCCACTGGGCGCAGATACGCGCCTGAAATCGTCGTCGCTGCCGGCTGTCTGATCGCGCTGATCACCTTCGGCCCCCGCGCCAGCGCCGGTCTGTTCCAGATCCCGATGACGCTGGAATTCGGCTGGGGGCGCGACACGTTCAGTATCGCCATTGCCCTGCAGAACCTGCTCTGGGGCCTCGGCGCTCCCTTTGCCGGCGCCGTGGCCGACCGGTTCGGTACGGTGCGGGTGCTGTGCTTCGGTGCGTTGCTCTATGCCGCCGGCCTCGTCGTCATGGCCTATGCCACGACGCCGATGACGATGCATCTCGGCGCCGGTGTGCTGATCGGCTTCGGCCTTTCGGCCTGTTCGTTCAATCTCGTGCTGGCTGCCTTCGGGAAGCTGCTGCCGGAGCAATGGCGCCCGATGGCATTCGGTGCCGGGACCGCGGCCGGCTCCTTCGGCCAGTTCCTGTTCCCGCCGATCGGCAACATCATGATCGAGCAGATCGGCTGGCATCAGGCGCTTGTCGTCTTCGCCGGCTCGGTGCTGCTGGTGATGCCGCTCGCCATCATGCTGGGAACGCGCAAGACCGGAGAGGCCAGGCAGGTTGCTTCGGCCGTCAACCTGCCGAACCAGAGCGTCACGCAGGCCCTGACGGAGGCCTTCAAGCATCGCAGTTACGTCCTGCTCGTGCTCGGCTTCTTCACCTGCGGCTTCCAGCTCGCCTTCATCACCGCGCATATGCCGGCCTATCTCAAGGATGCGGGAATGCCCGCCTGGGTCGGCGGCTGGACACTTGCCGTGATCGGTCTCGCGAATGCGGCGGGTTCTCTCGGCTCCGGCTGGCTGACCTCCCGCATGCCGAAGCGCCATTTGCTGGCCTGGATCTATCTGGGGCGGGCGGTTGCCATCGCGGCCTTCATCCTGCTGCCGGCAAGCCCGGCCACCGCGCTGGCCTTCGGCGTCGTGATCGGCCTGTTCTGGCTCTCGACCGTGCCGCCGACCTCCTCGCTGGTCATGCTGATGTTCGGCACGAAATACATGGCGATGCTCTATGGCTTCGCCTTCTTTTCGCATCAGGTCGGCGGTTTCCTCGGCGTGCTTCTCGGTGGCATCCTCTATGAGCGCACCGGCTCCTACGAGATCGTCTGGTGGCTTTCGGTCGCTCTGGGCGTCGCCTCCGCCCTGATCAACCTGCCGATCGTCGAGAAGCCTGTGACGCGCGCGGTGCCGCAGCCCGCCTGATCGGGACGAGGCAAAGGCGCACATGCTTGCGCCTTGCGGATTGCCCGGGCTCGTTCCACTCCTGCCGTGACCAGTTGGCACGACAGGAGTGATGCATGTCCAGCTTTAAGGCGCTCGTCGCGACGAAGGGCGAAACCGGCCCGAACCTCGCCTTTACGGATTTCGCCGAAGCCGATCTGATGGAGGGTGACGTCACCGTCCGCGTCACGCACTCGACCGTGAACTACAAGGACGGGCTCGCGATCACTGGCAAGGCGCCGGTGATCCGGCGCTGGCCGATGATTCCCGGGATCGATTTCTCCGGCCGGGTTGAGACCTCCAGCCACCCCGATTTCAAGCCGGGCGATCTCGTCATCCTGGATGGCTGGGGCACGGGTGAGACCCATCTTGGCGCCTATGCCCAGAAGAGCCGGGTCAAGGGTGACTGGCTGGTGCCGCTGCCGGCCGGCATGACCCCGGCCGACGCCATGGCGATCGGTACCGCGGGCTACACCGCGATGCTCTGCGTGCTGGCGCTGGAGAAGCACGGGCTGAAACCCGCTGACGGCCCGGTCGTGGTCACCGGTGCCGCCGGCGGCGTCGGCTCAGTCGCAATCGCGCTTTTGGCGAAGGCGGGCTGGCATGTCATCGCCTCGACCGGCCGCGCCGAGGAGGCCGACTATCTCAAGGGCCTCGGCGCAGCCGAGATCATCGACCGCAATGAGCTCTCCAACCCCGGCAAGCCGCTGGCCAAGGAGCGCTGGATCGCCGGCGTCGACGCGGTTGGCTCGCATACGCTCGCCAATCTGCTGGCGATGACCCGCTATGGCGGCGCCGTTGCCGCCTGCGGGCTGGCCCAGGGCATGGATCTGCCGGCTTCGGTTGCACCCTTCATCCTGCGAGGCGTCTCGCTGCTCGGAGTCGATTCGGTGATGTGCCCGAAACTACGCCGGCTCGAGGCCTGGGCGCGGCTGGCTTCCGATCTCGATCGCGACAAGCTTGCTGCCATGACCTCGACGATTCCGTTGGAGAGCGTGATCGAGACCGGCAAGGCGATCGTCGAGGGCAAGGTGCGGGGCCGGGTGGTGGTCGAGGTGGGCTAGAGCCCCGGACCGAAAAGTGGAATCCACCTTTCGGAAAAGTCCGATGCTACGCAAAGAGAGGGATCGCCACATTGCGTCCGGTAGGACGCACGGCGATCCAAGGCTCACCCCGTCCCTTCGATCAGGCCGCGGTGCTTCGCGAGTTCGTTTCCGCAAAAGTCCATGAAGGCACGCACCCGCGGCGCGTTGCGGATATCGGGATGGGTCAGGATCCATAGCCCCGTCGAGAAATCCGGATTGGGCGCCGTCAGGCGCGTCAGGCTGGGGCGCTGATCGGCGATGAAGCAGGGCAGGGGGCCGATGCCGATCCCCTGTTCGACGGCTTCGGTGAGGCCGAGTACGGCCGAGCATTTGAGCGCGATCCGCTCCGGCGCGACATGGTCGCGGACATGGCGTGCCGCCTTCACATAACCGAGCTGGTCGCCGAGTGTGACCCAGTCCCGTTCGAAGAGAACGGCAGGATCGGCGGCTTCCTCCGAGGTGAGCCCGTCCTCGCTGCGGCCATAGATCGCCCAGTTCAGCGTCGCGAGCCGGCGCCCGACCAGCGTTTCCCCGGGCGAATCGCTGGCCCGGATCGCAACATCGGCATCGCGCTTCGAGAGGTTGAGCGTCTGGTAGCCGATGGCGACATCCAGCCGGATCGCCGGATGCGCCTGGCGGAACGCCGCGAAGATCGGCAGCAGCATGTTGAGGAAGAGCGTATCGGTCGTGGTGACGCGGACCTCGCCGGACGGGGCGACATCGCGCCCGGCCAGGCGCCGGTCGAAGGCGGTGACATCCTCCTCCATGCGGCTCGCCAGGACGGCCATCTCTTCGCCGGCGCAGGTAGCGACATAGCCCGTCTTGTGGCGTTCGAAGAGGGGCAGGCCGAGCTGTTCCTCGATCTGCCCGAGCCGGCGGAACACGGTGGAATGATTGACCCCGAGAGCAGCAGCCGCACCCGTCAGCCCGCCGTGATCGGCGATCGCCTTGACCAGCCTGAAATCATCCCAGGCGAGATTGGACTTCATCGACGCAGGCTCCGGTTGCGGCGGCAGCATCGCGAGATCTTGCGCAATTGCAAGGCGCTGTTTGCGGGGCTCAGCGCGGTGCCGCAGCGCGCCTCAATCGGTCGTTGATGGCTTCCCCGAGGCCGTGCGCGGGCACCGATGCGATCGCAATCGCCTTGGGGCCCTGCGCATCGAGCTGGCGCATGTAGCCGAAGAGATTGGCTGCAGCTTCCGCGAGATCGCCGCGCGGGCTCAGGTTGAGCGAAATCGCCGGCGCGACGAAGCCCGCTGGCTCCGGTCCGAAGCCGAGCCAGGCTTCTCCGGTGCGGGGCGCTTCGGCGTCCAGCCGCACCGCGGCAGCGGGCGCGTAATGCGAGGCGAGCAGTCCGGGCGAAATCGGTGCGGCGCCAGCCTCGCCGGCGAGCACCAGCGGGCGGCCGATCACGCCCTCGATCGCCGCGCGGGAGACGCCGCCCGGCCGAAGCAGCCTGGGCGCCCCATCGAGGCAGGCGATGATCGTCGACTCGACACCGACCTCGGCCGGCCCGGCATCCACCACGGCATCGATCCGGCCATCGAGATCGGCCAGCACATGCTCTGCGCTGGTGGCGCTGACCCGGCCCGACCGGTTGGCGGAGGGGGCGGCGATCGGGCGTCCCGCCGCCTCGAGAATGGCATGGGCAAGCGGATGCGACGGCACGCGCAACGCGACGGAGGCAAGCCCGGCGCGTGCCAGCTCGCTGACCTGGCAGGCGGACGAAGCCGGCACGACCAGCGTCAAGGGCCCGGGCCAGAAGGCCTTTGCCAGTGCCAGCGCATTGGCATCGAACAGGCCTTCGCGCCGTGCTGCCTCGACGCTCGGCAGATGCGAGATCAGCGGATTGAAGCTCGGCCGCTCCTTTGCCGCATAGATGCCGGCGACGGCGTGGCCGGATGTCGCGTCGGCGGCCAATCCATAGACGGTCTCGGTCGGCAGCGCGACGAGACCTCCGGCGCGCAGCAGGCGCGCGGCCTCGGCAATGCCTTCGGCATCGGCCTGCAGAATGCGGGTCGGACGTATCCCGGAGCCCGTTGACCTGGAATGGTTCATATATAAACTGTGTTGCGCGGCAGTGCGTATGGCGGAAAGTCGTGAGGCTGGCGCGTGGCGAAGGGGATAGTTCGTCGCTAACATCGCCGTCAACGCATAACGACGGCAGCAGACCTTGCGCCGGCACATTGCCAGGCGGGCAGGGCATTCAGGGAGAAGGCCATGAGCTATCGCGCCCCGGTCGAGGACATCGTCGCCACCTTGCGCCATGTGGCAGGGCTGGACCGGCTCGTTGCCGATGGCCTGGCCCCCGAACTCGACGGCGGAATGACCGAAGCGATCCTCGGCGAGGCGGCGAAATTTGCGGGCGATGTGATCGCGCCGCTCAATATGGTCGGCGACAAGGTCGGTTCGACGCTGAGGGATGGGGCGGTGACCACGCCGCCCGGCTGGAAGGAGGCCTACAAGGCCTGGGCCGAGGCTGGCTGGAACGCACTGCCGGCTCCGGAAGCCTATGGCGGGCAAGGCCTGCCGGCGCTGGTGCAGTCGGCCTGCACCGAGATGTGGAACTCCGCCGCCTTCGCCTTCGCGCTTGGCCCGCTGCTCACCGTCGGTGCGATCGAGGCACTGCATGCCCATGGCTCGGCGGAGTTGAAGGAGACCTATCTCGCCAAGCTCGTCTCCGGCGAGTGGATGGGCACGATGAACCTCACCGAACCGCAGGCCGGCTCCGACCTCAACGCGCTGCGCTCGAAGGCCGAGCGCGCCGGGGACGGCACCTATCGCATCACCGGCCAGAAGATCTTCATCACCTATGGCGAGCACGACATGACCGAGAACATCGTGCATCTCGTCCTCGCCCGGCTGCCCGATGCGCCTCCCGGCACACGCGGCATCTCGCTCTTCCTCGTGCCGAAATACCTCGTCAACGCAGATGGAACGCTCGGCGCCCATAACGACCTGCGCTGCTCCGGCATCGAGCACAAGCTCGGCATCCATGCCTCCCCGACCTGCTCGATGGCCTATGGCGACAATGGCGGAGCGATCGGTTGGCTGATCGGCGAGGAGAACCGTGGCCTCGCCTGCATGTTCACGATGATGAACAACGCCCGGCTGAACGTTGCGCTCCAGGGCGTCGCCATCGCCGAGCGGGCCTATCAGCAGGCGCTCGCCTTCGCGCATGAACGCAAGCAGGGCGCGGCACTCGATGCGCCGAAGGGCGCGCCGATGAGCCCGATCATCGTGCATCCCGACATTCGCCGCATGCTGATGGAGATGCGGGCCAAGACGCAGGCGGCGCGTGCGATTTCCTACATGGTCGCGGAAGCGCTCGATCGTTCGCATCGCGAGACCGATATCGGCAAGCGCAAGCAGGCCGCCGAACGAACCGCGATTCTGACGCCGGTGGCGAAGGCCTATGCGACGGATATCGGCGTCGAAGTCGCCTCGACAGGCATCCAGGTCCATGGCGGCATGGGCTATGTCGAGGAGACCGGCGCGGCCCAGCATCTGCGCGATGCCCGCATCGCCACGATCTACGAGGGGACCAACGGCATCCAGGCCATCGATCTCGTGCAGCGCAAGCTGCCGCTGTCAGGCGGCGATGCCGTCAGGGCGTTGATCGCCGAGATGCGGGGCGTGGCGGACGAGGTTGCGGCGGCCAACACGCCCGGCTTCGGCCGCACCGCCGATCGGCTGAAGAGCGCGGTCGACGCGCTGGAGCGTGCAACCGAGTGGATGCTCGCGACTATGGGGGCGAAACCTGCCGAGGTGCTCGCCGGTGCGACGCCCTATCTCAAGCTCTTCGCCCTGGCGCAGGGTGGAACCGGCCTGGCGAAGAAGGCGCTTGCCATGCGCACTGAAGAGACCGGCGCCGCAGCCGTGGCGACAGCCCGCTTCTTTGCCGAGCATGGCGCCATCGAGGCCCCGGGGCTGGAACTCGCCGTGACGGAAGGCGCTGGCGCCGTGACCGAGGCCGACATGGTCTTCGCCGCGTGAACGGGGCGCCGTGCGCCTCAGCCGGCCTTGCGCACGCGCAGGTGCAGGAACAGCGGTGCGACGCGGGTATCCGCAAGATAGGGCTCGCGCGCCGCGGTTTCCGCGTCGATAGTCGGCTCGTGCATATGCTCGATGGTGAAGCCCGTCGTGATGAGGAGGTTGATCCAGTCGCTCAGCGTGCGGTGGAAGCGTGGCACCTTGAACGGCTCGACCCTGGCCTTCTCATGCGCCGGCGCAGCCCCGAAGCGCCAGGTCTCGATCTCGCCATTGGTGGCGCGGAAATACTCGCGCACCTCGATCCCGAGCACAGTGCCGTTCTCGTCCCGCAGTACCCGGCGGAGTGGCGTGGCGAAACAGGGATGCAGGATGGAGAATTGCAGGAAGCCGCCGGGCCGCAGGATACGTTCCGCTTCAGCCAGGACGAGATCCTGACGAGGCATGTCCATCAGGGACATGAAGGCGGTGGCAAAGTCGAAGCTTCCATCTGCGAAAGGCAGATCCATGCCGTCGGCGAGTTGGTAGGAGATGCCGAGTGGAGCGGCAGCTTCCGCCTCCTGTGCGTGCCGAATGAAGGTCGGCGCGATATCGATGCCGGTCATCCGGGCGCCGGCCTGCGCAATCCCGCGGGTGTTGGTGCCTTCGCCGCAGCCGATATCGAGGCCCTCGAGCCCGCTGACGGAGGGCAAGTTCGCCATGAAAGCCGGCGTGTTCTGGGCATCCCGATAAAGGTCGTAGCCGGCGCGCGCATGGCGCGTCCAGGTTTCGGCATTGGCCTCCCAGCAGGCGGCGACGTCTGCGCTGTCCATTCCGGCTCTCCTGATTCGGGGGACGGTTCGTCTAGAGGATTGCCGATGTCTGCGCTACCGGAATTGTCGCTCCGGTGGTGACCAGCGCCGACCTTGCGGCAGCGCCGCTCGCTAGCCGCATCTGCCTCGTTGCGGGAGCCTCGCGCGGCCTGGGGCGCGGCATCGCGCGGGCCCTGGGCGAAGCAGGGGCAACCGTCATCGTTACCGGCCGCTCCAGCGAGGCCGGCCCCCGCACGGACCAGCGGCCGGAGACTTTTGAGGACACGGCGCGCGAGGTCGAGGCGGCCGGCGGCAAAGGGCATCCCTATCGCTGCGACCATACGCAGGAGCGCGAGGTCGATCAGCTTGTCTCCTGGGCTCTGCGACGCTTCGGCCGGCTCGATTGCGTCGTCGATGCGGTCTGGGGCGGCAATGAGGGCTATGACGGCGACAGGTACCCCGACGGATCGGCCTTTGGCACGCCGTTCTGGCGCCGCCCGGCTGCACGGCTGGGCCAGGGCTTCGAGAGTGGCGTCTATGCGCAGCTCCTGCTGGCGAAGGCCGTTGCGCCGGCCATGGTCCAGATGCGCAAGGGGCTGATCGTCACCGTGGGTTTCGATACCGGTGCGGGCTATCTCGGCGATGTCGTCTACGATCTCGCCAAGGCTGCGATGAACCGGCTGACCTTCGCCATGGCGCAGGAACTCAGGCCTTACGGTGTCACCGCGCTCGGCCTCTCGCCCGGCCATGTCCTGACCGAGCGCGTGCAGGATGCCGGCATGGCGGCCGAGACGACGGAGACGCCACTCTATGCCGGCAGGGCCGTCGCCGCGCTCGCCGCTGATCCCGATGTCAACCGGCACGCCGGGACCGTGCTGCATGTTGCCGATCTCGCGCGAGCCTATGGCTTCACCGATAAGGACGGCACTCAGCCGGCCCGTTTCACCATTCCAGATTGAGAGGGAGAGAGACCATGTCGCTCAAGAACAAGACGCTCTTCATCACCGGCGGCTCGCGCGGCATCGGGCTCGCGATCGCGCTCAAGGCGGCCCGCGACGGCGCCAATGTCACCATTGCCGCGAAGACGGCCGAGCCGCATCCGAAGCTGCCGGGCACGATCCATACCGCCGCCGCCGAAATCGAGGCCGCCGGCGGAAAATGCCTGCCGCTGATGGTCGATGTGCGCGATGAGGCTGCGGTCGCGGACGCCATTGCCAAGACGGCAGCCACCTTCGGCGGCATCGACATCGTCGTGAACAATGCGAGCGCGATCAATCTGACCAACACGCAGATGACCGACATGAAGCGCTTCGATCTGATGCACCAGATCAACACGCGCGGCACCTTCATGGTCTCGAAATATGCGATCCCGCATCTGGAGAAGGCGGAGAACCCGCATATCCTGATGCTCTCGCCGCCGCTCGACATGAAGACGCACTGGTTCGCGCCGCATCTCGCCTATTCCATCGCGAAATACGGCATGAGCCTGTGCGTGCTGGGCCTGGCCGGCGAACTCGCCCCGAAGGGCATCGCGGTCAACGCACTCTGGCCCCGCACCACCATCGCGACAGCGGCCGTCCAGAATCTGCTCGGCGGCGACAAGATGGTGCAGGCGAGCCGCACGCCCGAGATCCTGGCCGATGCGGCGCATATGATCTTCCTGAAGTCGTCGCGGCAGTTTTCCGGCAATTTCCTGATCGACGACAGCTTCATGGCCGGCGAAGGCGTCACCGACTTTTCGGCCTACCGCGTCGATCCGTCAGTGCCGCTGATGCCGGACTTCTTCGTGCCCGCCGACAGCAAGCCGCCAGCCGGTGTGAAGGGCGGGGTGTGAAGCGCGCCGCGAGGCGCGTCATCGGTTTGACATCGTTGGTGGCTTGGAGTTCCTGCCCTGCAGCAAAGCGGCCTGTCGGCTGCCGACGAGTCGCTCCCCTATGCTCCTGATCCACAGCATCTGCCCCGACCATGGCGACCGGTTGGCCCATCGCCCGCTCTCGGAGGATGAGCCGATCCCGATGGGAGCCGTCTGGATCGATCTCCTCAATCCGACCTCCACGGACGACAAGCGGGTCGAGGCCCATCTCGGCATCTCGATCCCGACGCGCGAGGAGATGCATGACCTTGAGCCGTCCGAGATCATCTATACCGAGAACGGCGCCCATTACATGACGGCGCGGGTGATCTGCCAGTCGGACAGCAATGTCCCCAAGCTGGCGGACGTCACCTTCATCCTGACCGAGAAGGCGCTGGTGACCGTGCGCTATGACGAGCCCGGTGCCTTCGGCATCTTTCTCAACCGGGTCGCCAAGCCGGGCGGCTGCGGCATGCAGCCAGAAGCCATCATGGAAGGGTTGATCGAGGCGATCGTCGACCGAGCCGCCGAGGTGCTGCGCGGTGTCGGCGACAAGATCGACGGTGCCTCGCGCCGGATCTTCGACGGCAAGGCGGCCGAGGTCGAGCAGGGCAGCGCCTATCAGGGCGTGATCCAGAAAATCGGCCAGTACGAGCACATCATCTCGAATGTGCGCGAGAGCATGGTGGCAATCGAGCGCGTGCTGCTCTTCCTGTCGGCCAATTACAAGCGGCCGAAGAAGGCCGCGAGCGGCTTCGCACCGGAATGGCGGACCTCGATCCGCGACGTCCAGGCCATCGAGGAGCACGCGACCTTCCTCTCGAGCAAGCTGCAATTCATGCTCGATGCCACGCTGGGTCTGGTCAGCATCGAGCAGAACAAGATCATCAAGCTGTTCTCGGTCGTCGCCGTCGCCCTGATGCCGCCGACGCTGATCGCCTCGGTCTACGGCATGAACTTCAAGACGATGCCGGAATTGGATTGGCAGTTCGGATACCCGATCGCCATCGGCATGATGGTCGTCGCGGCAGTCGTACCCTATGTCTTCTTCCGCTGGAAAAAATGGCTCTGACGCCTGGATTGAAGGTTGCCTTGGAGGTCTGCACGACCACGGGCAGCGTCGAGCCGATCCAGTAGATCGCTGCTCCGTCACCGGGGCGGGAGGCGCTGGAGCAGCGCCTCCCCGCGCGGCGACAGGCGATAGCCGCTCGTCAGGCTTTCCGTCAGCCCGAGCGCCTTGAGTTTGCGCACGTCCTGCTTGAACGGAAGGGTTTCTCTGCCAAGCAGTGCCGCAAGCTCTGGTGCGCGCCGTGCCGGATGAGCCGCGATCAGCGCGAGCGTCGCCAGCGTCCAGGCCCGGCGCGTGTCGAGGCGCATGAGGCGCGTTTCGATGTCGTGCATCTCCGGCTCGCCAAGCTCGGCCTCCGCCCGCAAGGCGATGCGTGGATCTGGCCCGGCAAGCCGCAGGTGGATCCGGTAGAGCTGGCCCTCGCGGCTCGAAAGCTCTGCAAGCAGGCTTTCACGCATGACATGTCCTGCGGCACGCGCGTCGTCCTCGCTGATCTCCGCGACCGGTTCGACGCCCTCGATCGCCAGCAGGCCGATGCTCGTCAGGAGCGTGCCGCCCGCCCTGACGCTGGGCCGGTGCCAGCGGCGGAACACAAGCGTGACGCGCCCGGCTGCGATGCCATCCAATGTCCTGCGGTTCAGCAGCACGGTGTCACGCCAGCACGCGGGCCATCACGTCCTTCAGGCCCTCGCTGCCGCGCGTCAGCCAGCCAGGAACAGGCAGGCCCTTCGAGCGCAGGAATGCCGGATTGAACAGCTTTGACTGATAGCGTGTGCCGTAATCGGCGAGGATGGTCACGATGGTGTGACCCGGACCCATCTCCTTTGCCAGCCTGATCGCGCCGGCGACATTGATGCCGGAAGAACCGCCGAGGCAAAGCCCTTCATGTTCCAGCAGTTCGAAGACGAGCGGGATCGCCTCCTCGTCAGGGATCTGGAAGGAGACGTCGATCGGAGCGCCCTCGATATTCCGGGTGATCCGGCCCTGACCGATGCCCTCTGTGATCGAGGAGCCTTCCGCCTTCAATTCGCCGGTCGTGAACCAGGAATGCAGGGCCGCCCCCATCGGATCGGCAAGGCCGATGCGGATCTTTGGGTTGAAACTCTTCAGCGCGATCGCGGCGCCAGCAAGCGTGCCGCCGGTGCCGACCGCGCAGATGAAGCCGTCGACCTTGCCGTCCGTCTGTCGCCAGATCTCCGGCCCGGTCGTCTCGATATGACCCTGCCGATTGGCGATGTTGTCGAACTGGTTGGCCCAGATCGCGCCGTTCGGCTCGCTCTTCGCCAGTTCCTCGGCGAGACGGCCCGAGACCTTCACGTAATTATTGGGATTGGCGTAGCCGACCGCAGGCACCTCGACCAGCGTCGCGCCGGCAAGCCGCAGCATGTCCTTCTTTTCCTGCGACTGCGTCTCGGGGATCACGATCACCGAGCGATACCCAAGTGCATTGCCGACGAGGGCAAGCCCGATGCCGGTATTGCCGGCCGTGCCTTCGACGATCACGCCGCCGGGTTTCAGGAGGCCGCGCGCCTCGGCATCGCGTATGATCGCGAGGGCGGCGCGGTCCTTGACGGATTGCCCCGGGTTCATGAACTCGGCCTTCCCCAGGATCGTGCAACCGGTCATCTCCGAGGCACGCTTGAGCTTGATCAGGGGCGTATTGCCGATGGCTTCGATGACACCGTTGCGGATCGTCATGATGGAAATCGCTCCTCGGGCCGAGACGCGTCTCCGGTCGGGCCGGAGCGGCGCTGCACGTCAAGATAGAGAATTTTCTTCTCGTTTCACGGGAAGAATTTTTCGAATTGCGTGGATTGGGCGACCGAATTTCCCTCTTTCGGTTCAACCTGATAGGCGAACCTAAACCGAAGGTCACAAACGTAAATCCGCATGTCCATTCTCGCCATGAACGAAACCCTCACGATCGCGCATCTCGGCCAGCGCGGCGACGGCATTGCCGAGACGTCCCAAGGGGCGGTCTTCGTGCCCTATACCCTGCCCGGGGAGACGGTGCGGGTCGTTCGCGATGGCGACCGCGCGCAACTCGTCGAGATCCTGGCGCCCGCTGAATCGCGGGTGGCGGCGATCTGCCCGCTCTTTACCCGCTGCGGCGGCTGCGCGGCGCAGCATATGCCTCCGGCACTCTATCAGGACTGGAAGCGGCAGCAGATCGTGACCGCGCTCGCCCGTGTCGGGATCGATGCGCCGGTAGCGGCGGTGGTCGATGCGCATGGAGTGGGTCGGCGCCGTGTGACCTTCCACGCCCGGCGCGAAGGCGCGGGCATGATGGTCGGCTTCATGATGGCCCGCAGTCATGACCTCATTGCCGTCGAGGCCTGTCCGGTTCTGGCTCCCGGCCTTGCGCGCGCTCCTGCCGTCGCGCAGCTGCTCGCCAACCGGCTGGGGGGCTCGAACAAGCCGCTTGACCTTCAGGTTACGACCTCCGAGGCCGGGCTCGATGTCGATATTCGCGGCCACGGCCCTGCCGGAGGCAAGCTGCGCCTCACCCTGACTGAGGTGGCCGAACGGCTCGATCTCGCCCGGCTCGCCATGCATGGCGATGTCATCGTCGAGCGCCGCCCGCCTTTGCAGGCCATGGGGCGAGCCTATGTTGCGCCCGGCCCCGGCGGTTTTCTCCAGGCGACGGCGGAAGGCGAGGAGCGTCTCGCTGCGCTCGTCGTCGATGCGCTGCCGAAGGTGAAGCGCGTGGCGGATCTTTTCGCGGGATGCGGACCTTTCACCTTCCGGCTGGCGGAGAAGGCGCAGGTTCATGCGCTGGAGAGCGACAAGGCAGCCGTGCAGGCTTTGCTCAGGGCCGCGAGCGCAACGCAAGGGCTGAAGGCCGTCACGGGCGAGCAACGCGATCTCTTTCGCCGGCCTCTGCTTGAGTCCGAGCTGAACGGCTTCGATGCGGTGGTGCTCGATCCGCCTCGCGCAGGCGCGGAGGCGCAGGTGAAGCGGCTGGCCGCGTCCAAGGTCGCGACCGTCGTCTATGTCTCCTGCGATGCCGGGAGCTTCGCACGCGACGCGGCGCTTCTGGTCGCGGGCGGATATGCGCTGGACGGTGTCACGCCGGTCGACCAGTTCCGATATTCCGCTCACATAGAGCTGGTCGCCCGGTTTCGGCGCTCAGGCAAGAAGTGACCCCGGAGACCCTATGAGCGCTCAAGTTCTGGACCGGATGGCCGGCATCGTCGGCGCGCGCAACATCATCGCCGAGCCTGATGCGATGCTGCCCTATCTCAAGGAATGGCGGGATCTGTTTCGCGGCCAGGCGACGGCAGTCGTGCGGCCGGGCTCGACCGAGGAGGTCGCGGCGATCGTCAGGCTTGCAGCCGAGACCGGGACGACGCTGGTGCCGCAGGGCGGGAATACCGGGCTTGTCGGGGGGCAGATCCCGGTTGCCGACGGGCGTGAGATCATTCTCTCGCTGCAGCGGCTCGACAAGGTTCGTGCCGTCGATGCCGAAGGCGACACCATGATCGTCGAGGCCGGGGTTACGCTCCAGCGTGCGCAGGAGGCGGCTGAAGAGGCCGGACGGCTCTTCCCGCTCTCGCTCGCCTCGGAGGGCACTTGCACCATTGGCGGCAATCTCTCGACCAATGCCGGTGGCACCGCCGTGATCGCTTATGGCAATGCTCGTGAGCTCTGCATGGGGCTCGAGGTTGTGCTGGCTGACGGCCGCATCTGGAACGGGCTCAGGCAACTCCGCAAGGACAATACCGGCTACGACCTGAAGAACCTCTTCATCGGAGCCGAAGGAACGCTCGGCGTCATCACCGCTGCGGTGCTCAAGCTCTTCCCGCTTCCCGCGGCGCGCGCCACGGCCTTCCTTGCGCTGCCGGGGCCGGCGGAGGCGCTGGCCTTGCTCAACGCCGCCAAGGCCGGCGCGGGCGGCACATTGACGACCTTCGAACTCATGCCGCGCATCGGGCTTGAATTCGTGCTGCGCCATGCGGCCGGCACCCGTGACCCGCTTTCGGAGCCGTCGCCCTGGTACGTGCTGATGGAGGTTTCGGCTCAAAGCGCGGTCGGTCTCAATGAGGCTGTCGAATCCTTCCTGGGCGAGGCACTGGAAAACGGCCTGATCACCGATGCCGCGCTGGCCGGCTCGCTGGAACAGCGCAAGGATTTCTGGAAGCTGCGCGAGATGCTGTCGGAGGTGCAGCGTTTCGAGGGCGGCTCGATCAAGCACGACATTTCCGTGCCGTTGCACGCAACGCCGGATTTCCTGGCTCGCGCCATTGCGACGGTCGAGGCGATGATCCCCGGCTGCCGCGCGGTGCCCTTCGGTCATCTTGGCGACGGCAATATCCATTTCAATGTCAGCCAGCCGGTCGGGGCCGACAAGGAGGCCTTCCTGGCGCGCTGGAATGAGATCAATCGCGCCGTCCATGCCATCGTCACCGAGATGCATGGCTCGATCTCGGCCGAGCACGGCATTGGCCGGCTCAAGCGCTACTTGCTCCCGAGCGTGAAGGATCCGGTCGAACTCGCGCTGATGAAGACATTGAAGGCGACGCTCGACCCGCAGGGCATCCTGAACCCCGGCGCCGTGCTGTAAGACGACAGCCCGTCAGGCTTGGCTGCAGACGGGCACGCTGCTCAGAACAGGCTCCCCTGCGCCGGTGGCTCCACCGGCCGGCGCGGCTTTGCGGGCGGTGCCCGGTTTTCCGTTGCCGCGTCATAGGGGGCCTGGACTTCAGGCCCGTCATTGCTGACCCGGTTCACCGCGGTCCCGATCCGGACCGCTTCCAGCAAATCCTCCGCCGGAGGCTTCAGCAGCGTTGCGACATCGTCGTCGCGCGCGCTGGCATCGAGCCAGGCTGCGTGATCCGCAGGTGCGAGGATGACGGGGCAGCGGTGGTGGAAGGCTGACATCAGGCCGTTGGCCGGACCGGTGACCATCGCAACCGTGTCGATCTCGGAGCCGTCCTGCGAATGCCAGGTCTCCCACAGGGCGGCGAAGGCAAAGAGGCCGTGATCCGGCTTGCGGAACAGATAGGGGCGGCTCTCCTTGTCGAGCCGATGCCATTCATAGAAGCCGTCGACCGGCATCAGGCAGCGCCTGCGGCTGAAAGCAGCGCGAAAGGACGGTTTCTCGCGTGCGCTCTCGCTGCGGATATTGATCACCAGCGGAAAGTCCCTGGTGTCCTTGACCCAGCCGGGAATGAAGCCCCAGCGCATCAGCAGGAACTGTCGTCCGCCTTCATGATTGCGGATGACAGGCACGGGCTGCGTCGGCGCGATGTTGTAGCGCGGCGGAAAATTGGGCTGCTCGGGATAGGCGAAGTGTTCGCGCATCGCCTGAGGCGGAAGGGTAATGGCGTAGCGACCACACATGTCGCGCTGGATGTGCCAAGCCTTACCGCTCGGATCAACACTTTATTCGGGTTTGGTCGAGCATAGTCCCGCCAATTCAGAGGCCTGAGGATGACCGCCCCCGCGATGAGAGCGCTGGCCGTTGACGCGGATGAACGGCTGGGTCCGACCGGGAAGCCCCCGCTCTCGACCGACTATCTCAATCGCTATGGCGAAGCGCTGATGCTGATCGAATTGGTGCCGATGGATCGCGGCATCATCGACGAGCTCCGCAGCTGGCGGGCAGTCGGCTATCGCGAGCATTTCCAGACCTCGCGGCTGCGCTGCGCACCGGAGGCGCTTGCTGCCTACGACCAGCTCGACGCTCGTCAGATCGAGGCTTTCGAAGAGCTCTGCCGCACCATGAGCCAGTTGATCGCTGCGGCGACCGCGCTGCTCGGGGATCTGGATGAAGGCGAGGACGTCGCGGCAGTCGTCGAGGTCGCAGCTGGAGCGTTGCGCAGTCTGATCGGTCACACCACGCTCTTCATCAACGTCAACGGCCAGATCGACACCGACGACTTCGATGTCCGCTCACTGCAGAGCAATATCGATGCCCTGTTCGCGAACTGAGTTAGCGTCCTAAGCATCGGCCCGAAAAGTGGATTGCGGTTTTCGGGAAAACCTATGCGAACACAGAAAGCATCGGCCCGAAAAGTGGTCTGCGGTTTTCGGGAAAGCCGATGCGTACGCAGAAGACATCGGCCCGAAAAGTGGATTGCGGTTTTCGGGAAAGCCGATGCGTGCGCAGAAGACATCGGCCCGAAAAGTGATCTGCGGTTTGATCTAACCTGACCGGTAGCCGCCAATCAGAAACTCGCGATTGCCGTCGCCGCCCTCGATCGGTGAGGGGATCGGGCCGCTGACCGCGAAGCCCAGTTCCGCGAACAGCGTCGAAATCTCCGCGCAGACCTGGGCGTGCACGGCTTCATCGCGCACCACGCCCTTCTTGAGCGCCGCTCGTCCGGCTTCAAATTGCGGCTTGATCAGCGCCGCGATCCGGGCCTCGGGCGTCAACAGGCCGGCAACGGTCGGCAGGACAAGCCTCAGCGAGATGAAGCTGACATCGATCACGGCGAGCGCGGGAGCCGGGGCAAATTCTCCCGCCGCCAACGCCCGGATATCGCGCGCTTCGAGGCTGGTGACGCGCGCAAGGCCTCTCAGGCTCGGATGAAGCTGGTCCCGCCCGACATCGACGGCGAACACGTGGCTCGCGCCCCGCCGGAGCAGGACGTCGGTGAAGCCACCGGTGGAGGCGCCGACATCGACACAGGTCAGCCCGGCCGGATCGAAGCCGAAGGCATCGAGCGCGGCCGCCAGTTTCAGCCCGCCGCGCGAGACATAGGGATGCGGCGCCTCGGCCAGGATCTCGGCATCGCGCGCGATCATTTCAGAGGCTTTTCGCACGGCGATGCCGCCGGCGGAGACCAGGCCCGCAGCAATCGCCGCCTGTGCCCGTGCGCGGCTCTCGAAGAAGCCGCGCTCGACGAGAAGCTGGTCCGCCCGGCTCTTCATGATTTCAGCCGCCCGCGCTCAGGCGCGGCGCACGGCGCCCGGCGTGCCCAGCGCCTGCTCGACGCTGCGCACGATGCCTGCGGCGTCGAGCCCGGCCAGCGCGTACATCACATCCGGCTTGTCCTGGTCCTGATAGAGATCGGGCAATGTCAGTGTTCGCACCTTCAACCCGCCGTCGAGCATTCCGGTTCTCGCCAGCAGGTGAAGGACATGGCTGCCGAAGCCGCCAACCGAGCCTTCCTCGACGGTGATCAGGATCTCGTGCTCGCGGGCGAGCCGCAGGATCAGCGCCTCGTCCAGCGGCTTGGCGAAGCGTGCGTCGGCGACCGTGGTCGAGAGCCCGCGCTGAGCGAGCAACTCGGCGGCCGCAAGGCTCTCTGCAAGCCGTGTGCCCAGCGACAGAATGGCCACGCGTGACCCTTCGCGGACGATCCGGCCCTTGCCGATCTCGAGCGGAATGCCGGTTTGCGGCATCTCCACGCCGACGCCTTCGCCGCGCGGATAGCGGAAGGCGATCGGCCCGGAATCATAGGCGGCGGCGGTCGCAACCATATGGGTCAGTTCCGCCTCGTCGGCTGCGGCCATCACCACCATGTCGGGCAGGCAGGCGAGATAGGCCACATCGAAGGCCCCGGCATGGGTCGCGCCATCGGCGCCAACAAGGCCGGCCCGGTCGAGCGCGAAGCGCACCGGTAGCTTCTGGATGGAGACATCATGCACGACCTGATCATAGGCGCGCTGCAGGAAGGTCGAGTAGATCGCGCAGAACGGCTTGTAGCCCTCGCTTGCCAGGCCGGCGGCAAAGGTCACCGCATGCTGCTCGGCAATGCCGACATCGAAGGTCCGGCCCGGAAATTCCTTGCCGAATGCATCGAGACCGGTGCCCGAGGGCATGGCGGCGGTGACGGCAACGATCTTCTCGTCCTCGCGCGCCGCCTTGATCAGCGCATTGGCGAAGACCTTGGTGTAGCTCGGAGCATTCGCAGGAGCTTTGGCCTGTTGCCCGGTGACGGGATCGAACTTCACCACGGCGTGGTGCTTGTCGGCGCTCGCCTCGGCAGGGGCATAGCCCTTGCCTTTCTGCGTCACGACATGGACGAGGATCGGCCCACTCTGCGCATCGCGGACATTGCGCAGCACCGGAAGCAGGTGGTCGAGATTGTGACCGTCGATCGGCCCGACATAATAGAAGCCGAGCTCCTCGAACAGCGTTCCACCGGTCCAGAAGCCGCGCGCGAACTCCTCGGTGCGCCTGGCCTTCTCGTGGAAGAAGCGGGGCAGCTTCTCCGCCAGATATTTTGCCACCTCGCGGAGCGAGCGATAGGTGCGTCCAGAGACCAGCCGCGCGAGATAGGCTGACATCGCGCCCACCGGCGGCGCGATCGACATGTCGTTGTCGTTGAGAATGACGATCAGCCTGGAGCCGAGCGCTCCGGCATTGTTCATCGCCTCATAGGCCATGCCCGCCGACATCGCTCCATCGCCGATCACCGCGATGACATTGTTGGGCTTGCCGGCGAGATCGCGCGCGACCGCCATGCCGAGCCCGGCCGAGATCGAGGTCGAGGAATGAGCGGCGCCGAAGGGGTCGTACTCGCTCTCGCTGCGCCTGGTGAAGCCGGAGAGGCCTCCGGGTTGGCGCAGGGTCCGGATGCGGTCGCGCCGGCCGGTCAGGATCTTGTGCGGATAGGCCTGATGGCCGACATCCCAGATCAGGCGGTCATCCGGGGTGTCGAAGACGTGGTGCAGGGCGACGGTCAGCTCGACCACGCCGAGGCCAGCGCCGAGATGGCCGCCGGTGACCGAGACGGCATCGATGGTCTCGGCGCGAAGTTCGTCGGCGAGCTGACGCAACTGGACATCGTCCAGGCGACGCAATGCGGCGGGATCGGACACTTGATCGAGAAGTGGAGTGGCAGGGCGGGGCACGGTTGAGCGACACGTTCCTTCGAGGTGATCGACTTCGAATAAAGCCTGCGAGCGGCGCTGGCAAACCGGCGGGTCATCACAGCGCCGGAAGACAGGAAACGGGTGGGGCTGATGTCCTCGGCGTGGGACGCTGGCGGCAACCTCGCAAAGACGGAAACCCGCCATGTCGTCGCACCTTCCCCTCGGCCTGCTCCTGGCCGGCATCGTCGCGCAGTTCGCCGACAAGCTGGCGCTCGACACTATCACGCTCGCAGCGACGGAGGCTGGCGCCAGCAGTCGGCTTGTCGGCCTGCTTGTCGCGGCTCAGTCGGCGGCATGGCTCGTCGTCTCGCTGCCTGCGGGGGTGTGGGCGGACCGGGTTGCGCCCCGCTCACTGATTCTCGCCGGAGGCGGGTTGTTGCTGTCGGGCTCGCTGATCGGCGCGGCGCTGCTCATCTCAGGGCATACGAACTGGGCGTTGGCCCTCTCGGCCTTCATTGCCGCGACCGGCCCGGTTGTCATCGCATTGTCCATTTTCGTGCTCTTGCCGCGCATGGTGGCGGTTAGGGATCTGCCGCGTGCCAATGGTCGGATGGAACTCGGCCGTGCGGTGCTGAGCCTGGCCGCGCCGCTGCTCGCCGGCTGGGCTGTCGCAAGAGGCATCGGCGCGCTCGGGCTGGCGCTGTGTGCCCTATGTGGAATCGTGGTCCTGGCGCTTGCCATGCGCCTGCCGTCTGAGCGGCCGGTGACAGCCGCACGCCAGCCGTTGCACCGGGCCATTGCGGAAGGCGGCGCCTTCGTCCTGCAACATCCCTATCTCAGGCCGATCGCGCTCTGCGCCATCGCGTGGAACCTTGCCTTCTTCGCCTTCATGGCGCTGTTCGCACCCTATGCCGCGCGCATTCTGCTGCTCGCCCCGGAGACGATCGGTCTCTCCTCGTCGGTCTATGGTGCCGGCCTGATCCTTGGCGCGTTCTTCGGCGCCGCACTGATCGCGCGCCTGCCAACCGGGCTGCTTCTCGTGTTCGGCCCAGCTTCATCGCTCCTCGGCGCGCTGCTGCTGGCCATCGCTCCGGCGACGCTCGGCCTTGCGGCGCTGGCGCTCGCCTTCTTCCTCTTCGGCTTCGGACCGATTCTCTGGGGCATCATTCAGACCAGTCTGCGCCAGGCGGTGACTCCGCCGGCTTTGCTCGGTCGCGTCAGTGCCACGCTGACGACGGCGATGTATGGCATGCGTCCGTTAGGCGCGATTGCGGGGGGGCTTGCTGGCGAGTGGCTCGGGCTTGAGCTGGCGATCTGGCTCCCCGTCATCCTCTTCGCGCTCTCGGTCGCCGCGATCCTGGCCTCCCGCATGCCGGCGCTGAGGGCGATTCCTTCGGGCGAACTCTCTTCGGCCGAGTTGCGGTCAGGATTGCAGGCCGGATAATGGCAGGCTTCGAATGGCTGTGTGTCCGACGACTTCATCGTTTCCCACGGATCTGGACACGCACGGCCCGCAGGCTCAGGCCAGCAAGCGTGCAGCCCTGAGCTGCGCGGGACTGCCCTCAGCTCTCCGGCAAGGGAATGAACTCGGCTTCGTCGCCGGGAACGGTGTCGAAGCGGCCGGCTTTCCATTCCTCCTTCGCCTGGTCGATGCGCTCCTTCGAGGAGGAGACGAAATTCCACCAGATATGGCGCGGGCCATCCATCGGTTCGCCGCCGACCAGCATCAGCCGGCTCTGGTCGATCGCGAGGATCGAGATGCGGTCGCCCGGCTTGAAGACGAGCAATTGCCCGGCGCCGAACTCCTCTCCGGCAATGTCGATCTTGCCGGAGACGATATAGACCGCGCGCTCGTCGTAATCGGGGTCAAGCGGCAGGATGGCGCCGGGTGCCAGCACCGCCTCGGCATAGAGCGTATCCCAGGGGAATCTCACCGGCGAGGTCTGGCCGTAGGCCGAGCCCATGATCAGGCTGATGCGCTTGCCGCCTTCGACGATGCGCGGCAGTTCGGGCGCAGCGTGATGGATGAATTCCGGCGCGACCTCCTCATGGCTCTTCGGCAAGGCGAGCCAGGTCTGGATGCCATAGAGCTTCGGCGCCTTGAGACGCTCTTCTGGCGCAGTGCGTTCGGAGTGAACGATGCCGCGTCCCGCCGTCATCAGGTTGACCGCACCGGGGCGAATGGGCAGCGCCGTGCCGAGCGAGTCGCGATGCATGATCTCGCCGTCGAAGAGATAGGTCACGGTCGCCAGCCCGATATGCGGGTGCGGGCGCACATCGATACCCTCGCCGAGCAGGAATTCGGCGGGGCCCATCTGGTCGAAGAAAATGAACGGTCCGACCATCTTCCGGCCGATCGAGGGCAGGGCGCGCCTGACCGAAAACCCGCCGAGGTCATGAGCGCGCGGCACGATGACCTGCTCGATCGCCTGGCAGGAGCGGGCATCACCCAGGATCGGGTCATCGGCGGGCTGATGCGACATGAGGGATCTCCCAGGATCTGACGGTGAGTCTGGCCGCAACGCCGCCACGGGGCAAGCGGCATCGGTATGCGCCGGGAATCCGAAGCGCTCGACAGGAGATCACAACAAAATTATCTATAAAAAATGACCAGCGAACAGAAAGACACGCTCGCCATCCGGATCAGCCGCGCTCTGGCCGACCGGATCATTTCTGGAGCGATCGAGCCCGGCACCCGCTTGCGCCAGGACCATGTCGCGGCCGAGTTCGGCGCCAGCCATGTGCCGGTGCGCGAGGCCTTTCAAAGGCTGGAAGCGCAGGGGCTGGCCGTCAGCGAGCCGCGCCGGGGCGTGCGGGTTGCCGCTTTCGATCTGCGGGAGGTCCGCGAGGTCGCGGAAATGCGGGCGGCGCTGGAGGTGCTGGCGCTGCGCCATGCCGCGCCACATCTGACCCGGGCGATTCTCGAACAGGCTGAGGAAGCGACGCGTGCCGGCGACAAATCGCAGGATGTGAGGTCATGGGAGGATGCGAACCGGCGCTTTCACAAGCTGATCCTCGCTCCCTGCGCCATGCCGCGTTTGCTGGCTGCGATCGATGATCTGCATGCGACCAGCGCCCGGTTCCTGTTCGCTGCCTGGCGTTCGGAATGGGAGTCGCGCACCGATCATGACCACCGTGCTATCCTCTCCGCGTTGCGCGAAGGACAAATCGAGGCCGCGGCGGCGACGCTTGCGCGGCATGTCCAGTGGATCGGGACCAAGCCGGTCCGCACGTCCTCCGGTGGCACGCGCGAGGCCTTTTCGATCGTCGGATGACAGCTGCATGGCGGCAGGGGGCTTGCATTCTTCGCCGCGATGTGGAGTCCATCATAGATCGGATTCATAAATTATAGATAATATGCATCTGATCACTGATGGAGATCGCAATGAACGAAATGACCTATGCTCCGACGCAGCCGGGAGGCAGCCCGTTGCGCCTGAGCAGCCGCCCTGTCCTCGTGCAAGTGGGCGCCGTGCTGTTCGGAACCCTGCTCCTGGCTCTGGCCTCGCAAATCAGCGTGCCGATGGTTCCGGTGCCGATCACGATGCAGACGCTGGCGGTGACGCTGATCGGCGCATTCTATGGCTGGCGTCTTGGTGCCGTCACTGTCTTCGCCTGGCTGTTCGAGGCGGCGCTCGGGCTGCCGGTTCTCGCCGGCGGCGCGTCCGGCCTGCCGCATTTCATGGGCCCGACGGGCGGCTATCTCTTCTCCTTCCCGATCGTGGCCGCCATGGTCGGCTGGCTTGCCGAACGCGGCTGGGGCGGGAGCAGGCTCGTGTGGTCGTTTGCCGCGATGCTGCTCGGCAATGCTCTCTGCCTGGTGATCGGCGCAGCATGGCTTGCGACCCTGATCGGCGTCGAGCGCGCGCTGCTCCTTGGCGTCGTCCCCTTCATGGTGGGGGCCGTCCTGAAATCCGCCTTGGGAGCTGCGATCCTGAAGGTGTCCAGCCGCTCGGAACAGGCAGGCTAAGCCTGCGGGCGTGTGTGCCGCGCTCCGGCTTCCGGCGCGCGGCAGCTCTGCCGTATCCAAGGCCGTGCAGGTCGCAGCTAACCTGTCGTCCTCGCGAGGCTGGTTCCGGCCAGCAGCCGGAGGCCGGCATTGGCGGCGTGCAGGGCCTGGATCGGTTCCCGCACTGGTTCCGGGACGGGCCGCGGAAGGCGGCTGATCCGGCCGGCATAGTGCTCTCCGGCGAGCTGCAGCGCCTCAGTGTCGGCCTTGCGTGTCTCGTAGATCAGAAAGGGTTCCTGCCAGGCGAGGCCGCAGCGATGGGCCGTCGCTTCCAGGGGGCGGAGAAGCTCGCGAAGCGAAAAGCGGTTCTGGCCCGCAGGCGTATAGGCCTCCGCAACATTGCCGGCGGTCGCGGCGATCAGGACCGGCTTGCCGGCGAGCAGGCGCCCTTCGTCCTGGTAGGCCAGGTAGAACATCCGGGCTTATCGAGGCGCTGCTCTCCGCCTAAATCATCGGGCCGGATATCGTATCCAGTCCGATGATCTAACTCTTTGTCTTTGCATAGGTTTTCCCGAAAACCGCAATCCACTTTTCGGGCCGATGCTCTAGCCCGTGCGCCGCGCCGGCTTACTTGTCGACGTCCAGCGGCGTCGTGCCGGCCGGTTTGCCGTCGGCGCCGAGCGTGATCTTTTCGATACGGGCCTCGGCCTGCTTCAGCAGGGCGTCGCAGCGTGCCTTGAGCGCTTCACCGCGGGTGTAGATGTCGATCGATTCCTCGAGTGGAACGTCGCCGCGCTCGAGCCGGGCAACGATGCTCTCGAGCTGCTTCAGCGCCTCTTCGAAGGGCAGGGCGGCGATATCGGAATTGGTTTTGGCGTCGGTCAAGATCGGCGATTCCCGTTGGGCCACTCTTATCGGCTCTGGCCCTGTTCGCTGCAACCCTGCATCAGACCGGCAATGCGGAGGTCTTCTTGATCGTGCGCAGCGTCAGCGTCGATTGCACACGCGTGACGCCCGGCAGCTGGGTAATGATGTCGGTGTGGATGCGCTCGAAATCAGCGCTGTCGCGATAGATGACCCGCATCAGATAGTCGTGCGCGCCAGCCAGCAGATGGCATTCCAGGATTTCGGGCAGATTCTGCACCGCCTGCTCGAACCCTTCAAGCGAGGCACGCCCCTGCTGGTCCAGCGTAACGAAGACGAAGGCCGTGCCGGGGAAGCCGGCGATCTTGTCGTCGAGCATCATCGCATAGCCGCGGATCAGCCCGCTTTCTTCCAATTGCCGGACGCGGCGCAGACAGGCGGACGGGGAGAGGTGAACCCTTTCGGCGAGGTCCGAATTGGTGATCCGCCCATCGGTCTGCAGGATGCGCAGAATGGTCCGGTCGCGGGAATCGAGTTCGATCGTCATGGCTTTGGCCCCTCTTGAGGGCGATGCATTGTCGCAAATTTCGTAAGAAGCAAGCAATTTTCTGCTCAGTTTCTCGGCCGTCGCGCTGATATGCACGACAACTCCCTTCGCATCCCGCACAAAACTACCGCTCCCCTCCGAGGTTGCGCCCGCCGACGCGCAGGCCCGGAGCCGGCCTCTCGGCAATGACTTCTCGGCGATAGCGGAAGAGCGCGGCGGGGCGCCCGGCGGTGCGGGTCATCGTGCCAGTCGGCTCCACCAGCGCTGCGCTTTCGACCAGCCGCCGAAAGTTCTGCTTGTGCAGGTGCCGGCCCGAGATCGCCTCGACCGTGTTCTGCAGCGCGGTAAGGGTGAAGGCGTCCGGCATCAGCTCGAATACGACCGGGCGGTATTTGAGCTTGGCGCGCAGCCGGCCGATCGCGGTCGCGAGGATGCGGCGATGGTCGAAGCGCATCGGCCGGCCCAGCAGGGGACTGGGGGAGCGCGGCAGTGCATCGGGGCGCCGGTCGCGCAGCGCCTCATAGGCGAGCCCGGCATCGTAGAGCAGTTCGTAGCGCTCGAGCGTCTTCTCCTCGTCCCAGGGCACGCCACCGAGTCCGAAGCAACTTGCGATGCGCTGTTGGCGCGACAGGGCGCGCCTCTCCTGCTCCGCGCGTTCGGCCGCCTTGTCCTGCGCCCAATCGTCGAGCTGGGGCAGGATGGTCGTGTCGAGTACGGCCGGGCGGCCGGCGCGCCAGTCCTCCCAGGGAAAGAAGCCATACCAGGGCTGGAATGCGACCTGCTCCGGAAGGGATGGCGCGCGCGTCAACGCGAGATAGCCGACCGAGACGACATGGGGGCCGGTGTCGCGGATCTCCGCCTGCCGCCCGCGATCCCCGAACGTGTAGAGCTGTTCGACATAGCCGAGCGACAGTTCGGTCTGGTCCGCAACCCAGGAGCGCAGGCCGATTTCGAAGGTGCGATGCGCCAGCGGGTCGAACGGGCCGTAGGGGAGCCCCGGCGTGGCGTCTCCGTCGTGAACCTGCGCCGTCAGGATATGCGGCTGGTTGCCGGTGAAGGCGACGATCGCTGCCGCGAGGCCGATCTCGATGGCGGGGGGTGTGACTTTGGGCATGTCACCACCACGATGCAGCAAGGCCGGCGCCGCCTCAATCGAGATCGATGCGGAACGGAGTGCCTTCGAACGCGTCCGCGCCCCGGCCGATGCTCTCGATCGCGGTGGTCATGCGACCGGAGCGTCCGAGGATCTGGTCTGCGATCGAGACGAGCCGGGCGTTGGGCGTGGCCGAGGCAGATGCGCTGCGCAGCGCAAGCGCAATCTCCGCCTCGTCACGCTGGGGCCGCAGGGCGCAGGTCGCGATGTAGGCCGCCGCGGTCGAGCGGCTGATGCCCGCCCAGCAGTGAAAGACGATCGGCGCGGCCCGGTCCCAGTCGCGGATGAAGCTCAGGAAGCGCTGGACATGGTCCTCGTCGGGCAGGACATGCCCGTCCAGCGGCGCCGTGATGTCCGACATGCCGATGAAGAGATGCCGCTCGGGCAGAATGCCGGCCGGGCGTTCCACGACCGTGTTGACGTTGATCAAGGTCACGACATGGCTGGCACCGACCGATGCGACCGTCTCGTGAAGCCGGGCGAGGGACGAAACATGGAGTGTCGGCATGGCGAGTTCCGCTGCAGGACGTGCGAAAGAGTGGCGCGAGTCGGTGACGATGATATGGCCAATCATCGCGACATCGGGAACGGGGCGCGCCGTCTGACGGCGACACTCCACAGGAGCCTGCATGAACCTCTGGCTGCGCCTGCTCTGGCTTCTTGTCACCACGCCCTTCCGATCCAGGCTGAAGCCACCTTTCGACATGTCGGTCCTGCCGTTCCGTGTCTGGTTTCACGATCTCGACACCAGCCTGCACATGAACAATGGCCGCTACTGGAGTCTCATGGATCTCGGGCGTACCGACCTGATGCTGCGTACCGGGCTCTGGCGCACGGTGCTGCGTGAGGGCTGGGTGCCGGTGGTCAATGCCGGGATGATTCGTTTCAGGCGTGAATTGCGCCTGTTCCGCCCCTTCGCGCTGGAGACGCGGATCCTGTGCTGGACCGAGAACTGGCTGGTGATGCAGCATCGCATTCTCAGTCGGGGGCGCGACGGCACGGAGATCGTCGCTGCCGTGGCGCTGGTGCGAGCTGCCCTCTACGATCGTGCGACCAGGAGCTACGTGCCGGTGACCCGCATTCTCGCCGATATCGGAATCAGCGCCGAGAGCCCGCCGCAGAGCGCCGAGGTCGCGGCTTTTCTCGCCTCGGAGGAGGCGATGCGCCAGGCCGGCGCCGCCGAGCGCTGAGTGGGGCAGGTCTCCCTGCTATTCAGCGGCAAGACGCATCGCGCGCCATTGCGCAAGCAGGGCTCGGAGTGCTCCGGGCTTCAGCGGCTTGTTGAGGATATGGACGTCGAATGCGGCAGCCGCCTCCCGCACTTGAGGCGAGCGATCGGCCGTTAGCAGGATCGCGGGAACGCGCCTGGCGGAACGATCGCGCAAGGCCGCGATCGCGCTCAGCCCGTCGCCATGGTCGAGATGGTAGTCGGCGATGATCACGTCCGGCATGCCGTGGGCCTGAACCTGCGCAAGCGCTTCGTCCAGTCCGGGCGCTGTCGCGACGGCGCAGCCCCATCCTTCGAGCAGGCGCTTCATGCCATCGAGGATCGTGGGTTCGTTGTCGATCGCCAGGAGCTTGAGGCCGGCCAATTGCCCCGCAGGCGTCGGGGGCGGGGTGCTGCTGGTCGCCATGGCCGGAAGCGGCGCCGTTCGCGGCACCATCACCGAGAACCGCGTCCCGCGCCCTGGCGTGGAGGTCAGGGTGAGCTTGTGGTCGAGCGTGCGGGAGATGCGTTCGACGATTGAAAGCCCGAGCCCGAGGCCACGGGCGACCTTGGCCCCTTGATCGAGCCGCTGGAACTCGCGAAACACCGTCTTCTGCTTGCTGGCAGGAATACCGAGGCCGGTATCGAGCACTTCGATCGAAACCTGATTGCCGCGACGGCGGCAGCCGACCAGGACCTTGCCGTTCGGCGTGTATTTGATCGCGTTCGATATCAGGTTCTGCAGCAGCCGGCGCAGCAGGCGCCGGTCCGAGCGCAGCGCGACGGAACTGGGCGAAAACACCAGCTGCAGCCCCCGTTCCTGAGCGCTCGGCTCGAATTCGCGCTGGAGCTGGCGCATCAGTTCGTCGAGCCTGAAACTGGTCAGTTCCGGCTTGAGTGCGCCCCCGTCGAGACGCGAGATCTCCAGCAGTGCCGTCAGGATTTCCTCGACCGCGTCCAGCGACGCATCGATATTCTCGGCGAGTTCGGGGCTGGTGGCGATCCGGTCACGCTCGACCAGTGCCGTCGCATAGAGCCTCGCGGCATTGAGGGGTTGCAGCAGGTCGTGGCTAGCGGCGGCCAGGAAGCGCGTCTTGGACGCATTCGCCTCCTCGGCTTCGGCCTTGGCGCGCTGAAGCTCGGCGTTGACGTGGAGAATTTCCTCGGTGCGTTCGGCGACGCGTCGCTCGAGACTTTCATTGGTCCGCTCGAGCTCTTCATGCGCGGCGACGGTCTCGGTGATGTCGGTATAGGTCGTCACCAGGCCGCCATCGGGGAGCGGATTCGAGCGGATCTCGATGACCTTGGTCGAGGGAAAGAGCTTGAGCCGGACTGGCTCGCGGTCATTGACAAAGCTCTCGAGCCGCGCGGCCATCAACTCATCCTGCTCGCCATCGCCATAGGCGCCGCGGGCAGCATTGAAACGGACGATCTCGTCGAGCCCGGTGCCGAACCGCACCAGCGACTGCGGCAGGTCATAGAGCTCTATGAAGGCCTGGTTCCAGGCGAGCAGCCGCAGGTCCCGGTCGAGCACGGTAATGCCCTGGCCGGCATGGTCGAGCCCGTGCTGCAGAATGTCGCGATTATATTGCAGGGCTGCCGAAGCATCATCGAGCAGCTTGAAGGCGGCTTCCGTCGACAGGTTCCGGCGGCGCAGCAGCAGGGAGAGCACAAGCCGTGAGGATGCCGCGCCGATGGCCGACGAGAGCAGATGCTCGCCGAAGCGCAGCATGTGGATGTCGGCCTCGCGATTGCTGCTGCTGGCAACCTCGCCACGCCCGATGGAGAAGCCCTCGAATGCGCGCTGCGTCCGCTCCTGGCCGAGGTAGCGACCGATGGTCGATTGCAGCTCGGCCTCCGTGACGCTGGACCGCCAGAGCGAGAAGGACTGGGCCATCGTTGCGCGATCGGAGGTGACGAAGGAGTTGGCCTGCAGGCGCTCCATGGCATTGGCCGGTCGCAGCAGGGAGAAGCCGACATAACAGAGAAGGTTGAGGCCGAGGCTCCACAACACGCCGTGCGGCAGGGCCGGCAGATCGAGGCCGAGCAGGGCTTCCGGCCGCAATGACGCGATGCCCAGCGGCCCCTTGGCCACGATCTCGCTCCAGACGCTGGTGGGGTATGCGAGGCTGGGGACCAGCAGCGTGTAGGCCCAGGTCAGCGTGCCCGTCGTCAAGCCTGCGACGGCGCCGAGCGCGGTGCCGCGCCGCCAGAGCAATCCGCCGAAGAATGCCGGCGCGATCTGTGCGGTTGCCGCAAAGGACAGGAGCCCGATCGAGACCAGTGCCGCTTCACCTGCCGCCCGGTAATAGGCGTAGCCCATCAGGATCACGGCGAGGATGGCGAAGCGCCGGATGATCACGACCTGCGAACCGAGGTCGCCGCCGGTCGGGCCGGAACGCAGCGATCTCGGGATGGCCCGGTCCGGGTCGCTCAGCAGGCCACGGCCGCGCACCAGCAGCGGCATGACGAGATGGTTCGAGATCATGATGGCGAGCGCGACCGAGGCGACGATCACCATCGCGGTCGCGGCGGAGAGCCCGCCGATGAAGACGAACAGCGCGAGCCAGCCTGCACCCCGCTCCAGCGGCAGCAGCAGCACGGTCATGTCGCGATCGATGCCGCTTCCCGGCATCAGCAATTCGCCCGCCGCCGCCAGCGGCAGCACGAAGAGATTGATCAGGACGAGATAGAGGGGAAACATCCAGGCGGCGCGGCGGACGTCGCCCGGGTCCCGGTTCTCGACGATCGTCATGTGGAATTGCCGCGCCAGCAGCAGCGCGGCGAAGGACGAGAGCAGCGTCAGCGTCAGGAAGGTCGGCCAGCTCGAGGTCCGCTCCCAGATCGGAGGCGCCCCGTCCGGCATCTTCGCCGCCCGGGCGAGGAGGTCTCCGAAGCCATCGAACAGGCCATAGGCGACGAAGATCCCGAGCGCGAGAAACGCCACGAGCTTGACCAGCGACTCGGCCGCAATCGCCAGCACCAGCCCGTCCTGGTGCTCGGTTGCATCGATATGGCGTGTGCCGAAGGCACAGGCGAAGCCGGCGAGCACCATGGCGACGAGGAAGGCGAGGTCGCTGAGGACCGGGACATCCGGCGTCAGCGCCTGGCCGCCGGTTGCGGTCAGGAACACCGAGAGCGAATTCGCGACGGCCTTGAGCTGCAAGGCGATGTAGGGCAGTGCGCCGATCACGGCGACGAGACAGACGAGCGCGGCCACCCGCTCGCTCTTGCCGTAGCGCGCGCCGACGAAATCCGCGATCGAGGTGATGTTCTGCGACTTGGCGATCTCGACGATACGCGTGACGAAGCGATAGCCGAAGCCGATGACCAGGATCGGCCCGACATAGATGCCAAGGAAATCGAAGCCGGCGCGATTGGCGAAGCCGACGGAGCCGTAGAAGGTCCAGGAGGTGCAGTAGACGCCGAGCGCCAGCGCATAGATCGTCGTGCGCGCCGGCCCGCCCATCAGCTTGCGGCCGAAGGTATCGGCAGCGTGCGCGATGGCGAACAGCACGCAGAGATAGCCGAGCGCGACCAGAACGACGGACCAGGCCGGGATCATCTTGCCTCCATGCCAGAGCGGCAGCAGCGCAGCGTAGTGCATGTGCGCGCCCAGCGCGATGCGGCTTTCGGCCGAGGCGCTGCCTAAGCTCTTGATCTCGCGAGGCCTTGGACCGGAGATTTCCCGCTGGGCGCGGGCTGCTATTGCCCAGCCGTTGCGCTGCGGCAGCGTGCTATCGTCCGTTCAACCCCGGCCAAGACTGTGCACTGACGAAAGGTCGGCGCCCTGACGGGCTTCTAACCGCTGCAACTCTCAATTAGCCTGCGACATCCGTGCACGCCGTCCGGTAGGCGTGAAGCCGATCATCCCGAGGTGAAGGGGCAGGGCAATGCTGAAGGAATTCAAAGAATTTGCAATGAAGGGCAACGTCATGGACCTCGCCATCGGCGTGGTCATCGGCGCGGCCTTTGGCAGGATCGTCGACTCTCTCGTCAGCGACATCATCATGCCGATCTTCGGCGCGCTGGGCGGTCTCGATTTCTCCAATTACTTCTTCGGCCTCAATAGCGCGGTCACCAGCCCGATCCTGTCCGAGGCCAGGAAGCAGGGCGCCGTGTTCGCCTATGGCAGCTTCGTCACTGCAGCCATCAATTTCCTGATCATCGCCGTTGCCTTGTTCCTGGTCGTGAAGGGCATCAACCGGGTGAAGCGGGACCAGAAGGCAGCTCCGGCCGAGCCGCCGGCCCCGCCGCAGGACGTCGTGCTGCTCGGCGAAATCCGCGATCTGCTGAAGCAGAAGAACGCCTGATTTCGCTCACCGCTCGCGGGCAATTCATCACCGCGAGCGATCAACCCGATCTCGCGATTTCATGCCTCCCGCTCGCCGCTTCGGCTAAAGGTGAGGCATTGAACTTGCGAGGTCGAAGCCGATGACGACGAGCACGCTGCCGGGCGCCAGCCTGATTGCCGAGTTGAGGCCAGAGGCCCGTAATGCACCCGAAAGCGGCATCGTCGAGGTGGTCAATCACGGCCGGCTGAAGCCTGGCCTGATCCCGCTCTGGGTCGGCGAGGGCGATCTCTCGACGCCCGATTTCATCGTCCGTGCCGCCAACAAGTCGTTGGCTGATGGCGAGACCTTCTACACCTGGCAGCGCGGTATTCCGGAGCTGCGCGAGGCGCTCGCGTGTTACCACACGGCGCTCTACGGTCAGCCGCTTTCCGCCGACCGCTTCTTCGTCACGGGCTCGGGCATGCAGTCCGTTCAGATCGCCGTCAGGATGATTGCCGGACCTGGCGATGAACTCGTGATTCCGACGCCGGCCTGGCCCAATTTCGCTGCGGCCATCGGCGTGGCGGGAGCCAAGGCTGTCTGCGTGCCGATGGATCTGGAGCACGGCCGCTTCACGCTCGATCTCGACAAGCTCGCCGCGGCGATCACGCCGAAGACGCGCGCGCTCGTCATCAACTCCCCGGCGAACCCGACCGGCTGGACCGCGACCAAGGACGAGATGGCCGCGCTGCTTGCCCTGGCTCGCAAGCACGGTATCTGGATCATCGCCGACGAGATCTATGGCCGCTTCGTCTATGGCGGGGCGCCGCGCGCAGCCTCCTTCCACGACGTGATGGAGGCGGAGGATCGCGTCCTCTTCGTCCAGACCTTCTCGAAGAACTGGGCCATGACGGGTTGGCGCATCGGCTGGATCGAGGTGCCGGCCGCCTTCGGCCAGGTGGTCGAGAACCTGATCCAGTATTCGACCTCGGGGTCGCCGGTCTTCGTCCAGCGCGCCGCGATCGCCGCTCTCACCGAGGGCGAGCCCTTCGTCGCCGAGCAGATCGCGCGTGCGACCGAAGGCCGGAAGATCATCTTCGAAGGCCTGAAGGCGACGAACCGGGTTTCGCTGACCGCGCCGGATGGCGCCTTCTACCAGTTCTTCAGTGTCGACGGCCGCGAGGATTCGCGCGCGCTGGCGATCGAACTGGTCGATGAGGCCAATGTCGGCCTGGCGCCGGGCACCGCTTTCGGCCCCGGAGGCGAGACGGGCCTGCGGCTTTGCTTCGCGCGCAAATCCTCTGACCTCGTCGAGGCGGTGGCGCGGCTGCAAAGGGCGCTGACGTCATAGGCCCCGCTGGGCGCAGCCCAGCCTTGCGCGGCGATAGCATCTCCTTGTTTGACCGGATTGCGCGCCGCGTTCATTGATCGGCCCTGCGTCGTGTCTCCTCGGCGCTTGCTCCGAGTGACATGACCGGCCCGGCTTACATCCCCTACAGGCTCAAGACATTGTCGCGTGAAGCGGCCGTGATTGCCTGCGCCGCCCTCGGCGGCGCCATTTTCGCGCTGTTCGACGTGCCGGCCGCCTGGCTCTCGGGTTCGATGCTGATCGTCTCGATCGTCGGCGTCGCCAAGCGCCTGCCCGATCTGCGCAAGCCCTGGTTCGATGCGACCATGCTGATGTCGGGGGTGCTGATCGGCTCCTCCGCGACGCCCGAGGCGCTTGCGGCAACGGCGCGCTATCCCGGTTCGCTGGCGGTCCTGTTCGTCGCGCTCGCGGCCATCATGCTCACCACCGGCGCCTATCTGCGTTACGTCGCGCGCTGGTCCTGGATTGATTCCCTGCTGGCCGCCGCGCCTGGCGCGCTCTCGGCGGTCATCGCCGTTGCCCATGCCAAGGGGGCCAATCTTGGCCGCATCGCGGTGATCCAGCTCTTCCGCATCCTTGTCCTGGTCGCGATCCTGCCCAGTCTGATGCGGGCCTTGAGCGATGGCAGCGTCGGTCAGATGCCGGCGGTGATCGTCGCCAGCGCGCCGGATATGGCGCTGGTTCTTGGTGTGGCCCTGGTCACCGGGCTCGTCTTCGAGCGCATCGGCGTCACCGCGCCCTTCATCCTGGGCGCAACCATGGCCAGTGCCGTGCTGCATGGCACCGGAGTGGTCCATGGCACGCTCCCGCCCGAGATCGCGACCGTGGTGATGGTCATGCTGGGCGCGGCGATGGGCGGGCGCGTCTCCAACCTCAAGCGCGGCGAAATCGCCGGGCTGTTCCCGCTCGCCATTGGCGGCTTCTTCGTCTCGATGGTGGTCGCCTTCGCCTTCGCCTGGCCGGCCGCCTGGCTTGCGGGCGTGCCCTATGCCAGCGCAATGGCCGCTTTTGCGCCGGGAGGGCTGGAGGCGATGGCGATGCTTGCCTTCGCCATGGGGCTCGATCCGCTCTATGTCGGCGCGCACCATCTTGCGCGCTTCATGCTGCTCGGCCTCGCCATGCCGTTGCTGGTGGTCCGGATGAAGTCGGAGCCGCCGCAGAGTTGAGCGCGGTTCAGCGCTTCGGCCAGGTCGCCCCGTTGGCGTGGGTCATCACTGAGTAGAGTGATGTCGTGCCGCAGATGAAAAGGCGGTTCAGCTTCGCGCCGCCCCAGCAGACATTGGCGACGATCTCGGGAATCAGCACCTTGCCGATCAAGGTGCCGTCGGGGTGATAGACATGCACGCCGTCCGCCGCGCTGGTCCAGATGCGGCCGGTGGCATCGAGCCGGAAGCCGTCGAACAGGCCGGCCGAGCAGGTTGCGAAGATCTCCGAGCGGCCCAGCGACGCGCCGTCCCCCGTCACGGCGCATTTGCGGATGTGGCGCGGCCCATCCGGGTCATGGCTCGCCCCCGTATCGGCGATATAGAGCTCGCTCTCGTCCAGCGAGAAGGCGAGGCCGTTCGGCTTGACGAAGTCGTCGGCGACGATCGAGAGCGCGCCGCTGACCGGATCGATGCGGTAGACGTTGCAGTGGCCGATCTCGCCATCCGCCTTGTCGCCCTCATAGTCGCTGCCGATGCCGTAATCCGGGTCGGTGAACCAGATCGAGCCGTCGGACTTCACCACGACGTCATTGGGGGAGTTCAGCCGCTTGCCCTGCCAGTTGTCGGCAAGCACGGTGATCGAGCCGTCATGCTCCGTCCGGGTCACCTGCCGCCCGCCATGCTCGCAGGTGACGAGCCGGCCCTGCGGATCCACGGTATTGCCGTTCGAGTTCCGTGCCGGCTGGCGGAAGATGCCGACCTGGCCGTTCATCTCGTCATAGCGCAGCATGCGGTTGTTCGGGATGTCGGACCAGACCAGGCTGCGATGGGCTGGAAACCAGGCCGGCCCCTCGGACCAGCGGGCTCCGGTCCACAGCCTCTCGACCCGCGCCGAGCCCGGCACGACCCGGTGGAAGCGCGGGTCCAGAACCTCGACGCCGGTGCCTTCGATCAAGCCGAACATGAACGGGTTTCTCCAGTGATGTGTCGAAGATCGAGCAAGCCACGTGTCCGGGCAATCCGGCGCTGCGCAGATGCCCCATGACGGGCGGGCGGGAGCCGCATCATAGATCAAGCCCCGCATCCCAGTACGGCGTCGCGCCATAGAGCTCCGCGAGATAATCGACGAAGACGCGCACCTTCTGCTCCATGTGCCGGCGGCTGGGATAGACCGCGTAGACGGCGACACGCTTGCCGACCGAGTAATCCGGCAGGACCCTGACGAGCTGCCCGGTCTTCAGTTCCGGCCCGACATCCCAGGTCGAGCGCAATGCGATGCCGACGCCGGCGAGCAGCGCCTCGCGCACGACCTCGCTGGAATTGGTCCGAATCGGCCCGTTGACGCGCACGCCGACCGGACCGGACGGTCCGTCCAGCCGCCACTGGTCGGCGTTATGGGCAATCAGCGTGTGGTGAGAGAGCTCCTCGATGCTGGCCGGTATTCCGCGAGTGGCGACATAGTCCGGCGCGGCACAGAGCACGCGATGATTGGGCGCGAGCCGCTTGGCGACGAGGCTCGAATCCTGAAGGTCGGCGATCCGCACCGCGAGGTCGAATCCTTCCGCGATGATGTCGACGAAGGAATCGCTCAGGATCAGGTCGACGGTCACCATCGGGTTGGCGTCGAGAAAGGGCTTCAGATGCGGCGCGATATGCAACCGGCCGAAGGAGGTGGGAGCGGAGACGCGCAAGGTCCCGCGCGCTTGGCCCGCGCCGCTTGCGACCCAGGCCTCGGCATCCTCGATCGAGGACAGGATCGAGACCACGCGCTCATAGAAGCCCTGTCCCGCTTCGGTCAGCGACAACTGCCGCGTGGTGCGCTGCAGCAGCCGCACGCCAAGGCGCTCCTCGAGCCGGCGGATGCGCTTCGAGATCACCGCCGGCGAGAGTTTCAATTCGCGCCCCGCCGCGGACATGCTCTTGGCCGTCACCACATGCGCGAAGACATCCAGATCGCCGAACCGGTCCATGCTCGCCCACCTTTTCCATTTTGGAAATAATCATGGCTTTTGGTCGCGCTGCAAGCGGGTTCGAATTGGTCTAACCTGTTTGTATGAAACCGGGTGTGGGTGATATCGCGAGAGCTGACATCCGGAGGAGGAGACCATGAGCGCCATTGCCTTTCCCGCGCCGCGCGCGGACATCCTGGCGCGCCGCGATGCGATCATCGCCGGGCTTGCCGGACTGGTGGCGCCCGAGGCCCTGATCACCTCCGATGACGAGCGCAGGCCCTATGAGACCGATGCGCTCACCGCCTATCGCCGCATGCCGCTGGCGGTCGTGCTGCCCTCGACGACGCAGGAGGTCGCGGCGGTGCTGCGCTATTGCGGCGAGCAGGGCGTTCCCGTCGTCCCGCGGGGGGCTGGCACCTCGCTTGCCGGTGGCGCGATCCCGCAGGAGGATGCCGTCGTCATCGGTGTCTCGAAGATGAATCGCATCCTCGAGATCGACTATGCCAACCGCGCCGCCAGGGTGCAGGCCGGCGTCACCAATCTCGCCGTCACCGGGGCTGTGATGTCCGAGGGCTTTTTCTATGCGCCCGACCCGTCCTCCCAGCTTGCCTGCTCGATCGGCGGCAATATCGGCATGAATTCCGGCGGCGCGCATTGCCTGAAATACGGCGTCACCACCAACAATGTGCTGGGCGTGACCCTGGTGATGCTCGATGGCTCGATCGTCGAGATCGGGGGCGCCCATCTCGATGCCCCGGGTCTCGACCTGCTCGGCCTGATCGTCGGTTCCGAAGGCCAGCTCGGCATCGTCACCGAAGCGACCGTGCGGATCCTGCGCTCGGCCGAGGGCGCGCGCCCGGTGCTGTTCGGCTTCCCGAGCAGCGAGCAGGCAGGTGCTGCGGTGGCCGCCATCATCGGCGCCGGCATCATCCCCGTCGCGATGGAGTTCATGGACAAGCCGGCGATCGAGATCTGCGAAGCCTTCGCCAAGGCCGGCTACCCGATGGATGTCGAGGCGCTGCTGATCATCGAGGTCGAGGGCTCGGACGCGGAAATGGACGCCCAGCTTGCGCGCATCGTCGCGATCGCGCGCGAGCATGGCGTCAAGACGGTCAAGGAAAGCAAGTCGGCGATGGAGACCGCCGCGATCTGGAAGGGCCGCAAATCGGCCTTCGGTGCGACGGGCCGGATCGCCGATTACATCTGCATGGACGGTACGATCCCGACCGGGCAACTGCCGTTTGTGCTGCAGCGCATGGCAGAGATCGTCAAAGGCTATGGACTGCGCGTCGCCAATGTCTTCCATGCGGGCGACGGCAATCTCCACCCGCTGATCCTCTATAACTGCAACGACCCCGTCGAGGCGCGCAAAGCCGAGGATGCCGGAAACGACATCCTCAAGCTCTGCGTCGAGGTGGGCGGTTGCCTCACCGGCGAACACGGCGTCGGCATCGAGAAGCGCGATCTGATGCGCGTGCAGTTCAACGAAGCCGATCTCAACCAGCAGATGCGGGTGCGGGCGGTCTTCGACAGCGAGTGGCTGCTGAATCCGGCCAAGGTCTTTCCGCTCGATGGCAGGGTCGCCGCGTGACCATTCACACCCCCACCACGGAAGCCCAGGCGTGCGCCGTCGTTGCCTCCGTCGCTGCCAACGGCACGCCTGTGACCATTCGCGGCGGCGGTACGCGGACCGGTTTGGGGCGCCCGACCCAGGTCGTGAGCACCATCTCCAGCGCTGGTCTGACTGGCATCACGCTCTACGAGCCGTCCGAGATGGTGATTGGCGCCAGGGCCGGCACGGCGCTGGCGGAGATCCAGAGGACGCTGGCCGACCGCGGCCAGATGCTGCCCTTCGAGCCGATGGATCATCGCGCATTGCTGGGCACGGAGGGCGAGCCGACGATCGGTGCCGTCGCAGCCGGAAATATCTCTGGTCCGCGCCGGATCAACGCTGGTGCAGCCCGCGACTCGCTGATCGGCATCCGGCTGATCAACGGTCGGGGCGAGGCGATCAAGTCCGGCGGCCGGGTCATGAAGAACGTCACCGGGCTCGATCTGGTCAAGCTGGTGAGCGGTGCCCACGGCACGCTTGGCTTCCTGACCGAAGTCACCTTCCGCGTGTTGCCGGCGCCGGAATGCGCGGTCACGCTGGCCTGGCCCGGCCTTGCCGACGAGGCGGCGGTCGCTCTGCTTTCGGCCGCGCTCGGCTCGCCCTTCGAACCGATGGCGGCGGCGCATCTGCCGGCCGGCATCGGAGACGACCAGGCCCGCACGCTGCTCAGGCTGGAGAATTTCGCGAGCTCGATCGCCTATCGCGCCGATGCGCTGGGCGAATTGCTGAGCCAGTACGGCGCGCCCGAACTGATCGAGGGGGCCGCCTCGCAGGAGCTGTGGCATTCCGTACGGGATGCGAGGTTCTTCGCCGGCAGCCATGAAGCCGTCTGGCGGCTCTCGCTTGCTCCGACGAGGGCCCCGCGTGCTACGGCGGCGATCATGCAAGCCTTGCCGCAAGCGCGCTGGTTCTATGACTGGGGCGGCGGCCTGGTCTGGCTCGCCGTGCCGCCTGACGAGGACGCTGGAGCCGCCGCGATCCGTGCTGCGATCAGGTCGCTTGGCGGTCACGCGACCCTGGTGCGCGCACCCCACGCGGTTCGCGCTGTTGTACCGGTCTTCGAACCACTGGCCGAGCCGCTGATGCGGGTCACGGCCGGAATCAAGAACAGCTTCGACCCGGCCGGAATCTTCGAGCCTGGCCGAATGTATGCGGGGATTTGATGGTGTTCGACCAGATAGCCGCCGCGCGTGAGATCCGCACTGAAGGGGGGCGCCGCCAAGCCTGGGCGCCGGGGCGGTTCAAGCCGGGCACGATCGCCCTCGTCGCGGCTCTGATGATTGCCGCAGCCGCCTTGATCCTGTTTGTCATGGGCCGCGAGCCGATCTGCAAATGCGGCTTTGTCAAGCCGTGGCACGGCGACGTCAATTCGTCGGAGAACTCCCAGCATATTGCCGACTGGTACACCTTCTCCCACATCATCCATGGCTTCCTCTTCTATGGCCTGTTCTGGTCGGTGCGCCGGCTGACCGGCCTGCCGATCTCGTTCGGGCAGGCGCTTCTTCTGGCGATCCTGATCGAGAACGCCTGGGAAATTGCCGAGAACAGCCCGGCGATCATCGATCGCTACCGGGAAATGACGATCTCGCTCGGCTATACCGGCGACAGCATCATCAATTCGGTCTCCGATATCGCGGCGATGATCGTCGGCTTCCTTCTCGCCCGTGTCCTGCCCGTCTGGCTCACCATTTCGCTTGCGCTCGGCATGGAGCTGGTGGTCGGCTACCTCATCCGTGACAACCTGACCCTGAATATCATCATGCTGATCTACCCCGCCGACTGGATCAAAATCTGGCAGGGAGGGGCCTGAGCGATGCAGACCAACTTCACGCCCGAACATCTGGCCTCCGATCCGCGCCTGCCGGCGTCGGAGAAGATCCTGCGCACCTGCGTGCATTGCGGGTTCTGCACGGCAACCTGCCCGACCTATCTGCTGCTGGGCGACGAACTCGATTCCCCGCGCGGGCGGATCTACCTGATCAAGGACATGCTGGAGAACGGCAAGCCGGCGACCGAGCAGGTGGTGAAGCATGTCGACCGCTGCCTCTCCTGCCTCTCCTGCATGACGACGTGCCCTTCCGGCGTGCATTACATGCACCTTGTCGATCATGCCCGGGCCCATATCGAGGAGACCTATCAGCGTTCCTGGCATGACGAGGCGTTGCGCCGGGTGCTCGCTGCGATCCTGCCCTATCCCGGTCGGTTCCGCGCCGCGATGCTGGCGGCGATGCTGGGCAAGCCGTTCGGGAGCCTTCTCGGCCTGCTGCCGCAGGTCGGCGGGCGGCTGAAGGCGATGCTGGCGCTGGCGCCTGCACGCCTGCCGGCGCGCTCGACCATGGAGGGGCCGCAGGTTTTCCCCGTCACGGCCGTGCGCCGCAAGCGCGTGGCGCTGCTTTCAGGCTGCGCCCAGCCGGTGCTCGACCCCGCCATCAACGAAGCGACGATCCGCCTTTTGACGCGCCATGGCGTCGAGGTCGTGCTGCCGAAGGGCGAGGGCTGCTGCGGCGCGCTCGTCCATCACATGGGGCGCGAACAGGACAGTCACGTCTTTGCCCGGCGCAACATCGACGCCTGGATGGCCGAGGTCGACGGCGAGGGGCTGGATGCCATCTTGATCACCGCCTCAGGCTGCGGCACCACGATCAAGGATTACGGCTTCATGTTCCGCAACGAGCCGGCCTATGCGGAGAAGGCGGCGACGATTTCGAGCCTCGCGAAGGATGTCACCGAGTTCCTCGAGACGCTCGAGCTGCGCCATGTCCGTGAGGTCGCGCTGCCGGTGACCTATCACTCGGCCTGCTCGATGCAGCACGGGCAGCAGCTCAAGGACGGGCCGAAGCGCCTTCTGAGCGGAGCCGGCTTCAAGGTGAAGGAGGTGCCGGAGGGCCATATCTGCTGCGGCTCGGCCGGTGTCTACAATATCCTCCAGCCCGAGATCGCGGGGCAGCTGCGCGAACGCAAGATCGGCCATATCGAGAAGACGAAGCCGCAGATCGTCGCCACCGGCAATATCGGCTGCATGACCCAGCTGGCGAAGGGTTTTGCCGACCGGGGCGCGACGACCCCGGTCGTCCATACCGCCGAGCTGCTCGACTGGGCCACCGGCGGGCCGCTGCCGGAGAAGCTGGCAAGGGCGGGGATCAAGGATGCTCCCCTCGGCGATCCGCGTCAGCAGAAGGACATGCTGTTCGCGGCCGAATAGGCGCTTCCCGCTCGGGGAGGGGCAAGCGTGCTTGCCCCCGTTGCCCGGTCAAGTTACCGAACGCGGGACCTTACCCTGCGGGCTGTTCCGCATCTCGTTCAAGAAGTGAAGCCTGAACCATGTCGAAACCCGACAAGCTGAAAGCCCGCCAGCCGCGTGGTTTCATCGACCGCGGTCCTGCCGATGTGGCGGCGACCGAGCGCATGTTGTCCGTCATTCGCGAGAGCTTTTCGCTTTATGGCTTCGACCCGGTCGAGACGCCCTTCGTCGAATACACCGATGCGCTCGGGAAATTCCTGCCGGACCAGGACCGGCCGAACGAGGGTGTCTTCTCCTTCCAGGACGATGACGAGCAGTGGCTCTCGCTGCGCTATGACCTGACGGCGCCGCTCGCGCGCTATGTCGCCGAGAATTTCGATGCGCTGCCAAAGCCCTATCGCAGCTATCGCGCCGGCTACGTCTTCCGCAACGAAAAGCCGGGGCCCGGGCGCTTCCGTCAGTTCATGCAGTTCGATGCCGATATCGTCGGTTCGGGCTCGGTCGCGGCCGATGCAGAGATCTGCATGCTCGCTGCCGACACGATGGAGCGCCTCGGCATCAAGCGCGGCGACTATGTCGTCAAGGTCAACAACCGAAAGGTGCTCGATGGCGTGATGGAGGCGATCGGGCTTGGCGGCGAGCAGAATGCCGGGCGCCGGCTGACCGTGCTGCGCGCGATCGACAAGCTCGACAAGTTCGGCCCCGACGGCGTGCGGCTGCTGCTGGGTGACGGGCGCAAGGACGAGAGCGGAGATTTTACGAAGGGTGCGGGGCTGGGCGCCGAACAGGCCACGCGCGTCCTGTCCATTCTTGATGCCAGGGCTGCGGACAATGCCGCGACCGCGCAGCGTCTCGCAGATGGCTTCGCGTCGACGCCCGTTGGCCATGAAGGGGCCGAGGAACTGCGCATGATGGCGGATCTGATCGCAGCGGCTGGCTATGCCGACCGCGTCGTCATCGATCCTTCCGTGGTGCGCGGCCTCGAATATTACACCGGCCCGGTCTACGAGGTGGAGCTGACCTTCCCGGTCACCAATGACGACGGCCAGGTCGTGCGCTTTGGCTCGGTCGCCGGCGGCGGACGTTATGACGGGCTGGTCGGCCGCTTCCGGCCGGAACCGGTGCCGGCGACGGGTTTCTCGATCGGCGTCTCGCGGCTCTATTCGGCACTGAAGGCGGTGAAGTCGCCATTGGTCGACACGAAGAACGAACTGCCGCTCGTCGTCGTCACCGCCATGGACAACAAGACGCCCGAGCATATGCCGGCCTATCAGGCATTCGTGTCTCAGCTCCGCCAGGCCCGGGACGGGGACGGCAAGCCCTTGCTGCGTGCCGATCTCTATCTCGGCGGCTCCGGCTTCAACGCCCAGATGAAATATGCCGATAAGCGCGGCGCGGTCTGTGCGGTGATCCAGGGCTCCTCCGAGCGCGAGGCCGGCACGATCGTGATCAAGGACCTGATCCTCGGCGCGGAACTCGCCGCCGCCAGCCGCGACGTCAAGGATTCGGCCGAGCACAAAGCGAGGCAGGCCGAGGCCCAGTTCGCCGTGCCGGTGACCGAGCTGGTCGAGGGGGTGAAGCGGGTGCTGAAGCGACACGGCTGATTGAAAGTCATGCTCGCCCTTGTGGCGAGCATCCACGTCTTGAGCGTTCATCGTAGGCAAAGACGTGGATGGTCGGGACTAGCCCGACCATGACGGAAACCGTCGGCAACGAGTCGGTCGCCAAATCCCGCTAACCCAATTCCCTAAAAACCATCGAAAATCCATGACGCGGCTGCTAGGACAGCCGCGCAACAGGAAGCTGCCCTTGTCCGCCACACGCGCCAGCATCGACACCGTGATCGCGCTCCTCGCCGCTGAGGGCTATCAGCGCGCCGAGCCGGCGATTCTGCAGCCGGCCGATGTCTTTCTCGATCTCTCAGGCGAAGATATCCGCCGGCGCATCTTCATGACGCAGGACGCCGATGGCCGCGATTGGTGCCTTCGCCCGGAATATACGATTCCGGTGGCGCTGGATCACATCGCGGCGGGCGTGAGTGCGCCGATGGCCTATGCCTATGCCGGCCCGGTCTTCCGCATGCGCTCGCGTGAGCCGGGTGAATTCGCACAGGCCGGGCTCGAGTCCTTTGGCCGCGAGGATTTTGCCGCAGCCGATGCCGAGATCATGGCACTGACGATCGAGGCGGCGGCGGCGCTTGGCTTGACGCAGCCGCGTGTTCTGATGGGCGACGTCGCACTGCTCGGCGCATTGCTCGATGGTCTGGCCGTGCCGCAGGGGGCGCGCCGCCGGCTGATGCGCGCGGTCGTGCAGGGCAAGGCGGCCGAGGCGGTCGAGGCGCTCGATCCACCGGCAGCCACTGGCGAAACGGCTCATGCGGGACTGCTCAAGGCGCTGGAGGGGCAGGATCCCAAGGCGGCCAAGGCCTTTGTCGAGGATGTATTGTCGATCGCGGGGATCTCGACGGTCGGAGGCCGCTCCGCCGGCGATATCGCCGAACGCTTCCTGGCCCGTGCCGCTGAGCGCGAGAACCCGGTCAATGAGGATGTGAAGGCCGTGCTCGGCCAGGCACTTGCCGTCACGGGTGATCCCGATGCGGCGTCGGCCGCATTGCGGGCCCTTTCCGACCAGGCTTCGCTCGACCTGGGGCAGCAACTCGACGCCTTCGACGAGCGCACCGGCTTCCTTGCGGCGCGCGGTGTCGATGTCGGCCAGATCTCCTTCTCGACCGGCTTCGCCCGCAATCTCGATTATTACACCGGCTTCATCTTCGAGCTGCATGACCTGGGCCGCAGCGACGGCCGGCCCGTTGCCGGAGGTGGCCGCTACGACAACGTGCTCGGTCGCCTCGGTGCGCCTCAGCCGGCCCCGGCAGTCGGCGCCTCGCTTTGGCTCGACCGGCTGACGGGACAAACATCATGAGCGACGCTCCGCTGGTTCTCGCGGTCCCCTCCAAGGGGCGGCTCCAGGAAAACGCCACTGCCTTTTTCGGCCGTGCCGGACTGAAATTCGTGCAGTCGCGTGGCTCGCGCGACTATCGCGGCACGATCGCGGGATTGGATGGCGCGGAAGTCGCGTTCCTCTCGGCTTCGGAGATCGTCTCGCAACTGGCCTCCGGCGCGGCCCATCTCGGGATCACGGGCGAGGACCTCGTGCGCGAGCAGGTGGCCGATGCCGATGCCGCCGTCGAGATGCTGACGCCGCTCGGCTTCGGCCACGCCAATGTCGTGGTCGCCGTGCCGCAGGCCTGGATCGATGTCCGCTGCATGGCCGATCTCGACGATGTCGCGAGCCATATGCGCGCACGCCATGGCCGCAAACTGCGCGTCGCCACCAAATATGTGAACCTGACACGCCGCTTCTTCGCCGAGCACGGGCTTGGCGACTACCGCATCGTCGAAAGCCTGGGCGCGACGGAGGGGGCCCCGGCCGCCGGCTCCGCCGAAATCATCGTCGACATCACGACCACTGGCGCGACGCTGGCCGCCAACGCCCTGAAGATTCTGGACGATGGTGTCATGCTGGCCTCCGAGGCCAATCTCGTCGCCTCGGTGCGGGCGCCGTGGAGCCCGCGCGCACGCGCCGCCGCCAATGCCATTCTCTCGCGCATCGCGGCCGAGGAGGAGGGGCGTTCCGTCCGGGAGATCCGCGCGCGGCTCACCGATGCGAAGCCTGCGGCCATCGAGGAGATGGTGGAGCGACATGGCGCTCGGCTGCCCTTCGGTGCGCACGCCGAGAGCGGTATCCTGGCCATCCATTGCCCGGAGAAGGCGGTCTTCGCACTGGTCGACGATCTGGCCGGCTCCGGCGCTGACGAGATCACCGTCAACGCCCCAGCCTATGTCTTCCGCAAGGCCAATCCCCTGCTGGAGCGCCTGCTGGCGCGAATCTGAGCGACATCTGGCGCCGCCTTGGGCTGAAGCCGGCCCCATTTCCGACGCGATGCCGCGTGACGTTGCTGGCGCTGCCACTCGGCAAAGCAACGTTGTCGCAATGATCGCAGTTGATCCCAACGCGATACGGTTCTAGGCGTTTCCATGAGAGCGGGGCGTGGGCTATCGTCCCGGCCCCGCATAGGTAGAGAAATGATGAATCGACGCCTTGGCTACGCCGCTGTCTTCGCCCTGAGCCTCGCACCCCTGCTGATCGCGTCGCCGGCTTCCGCCCAGCGAAAGGCGATGTCGCCGCGTGATATGCAGAACCAGCCGGAGCAGGCGCCTGCGGCGCCGAAACAGGAAAAAACCTTCCCCCTGGGCGCCTCCTGGACAGCGATTTCGATGAACGGCAAGTCGATCGCCGATCGCAAGGCCACACTGCAGATCGACTCGAACCTGCGTGGCACCGGTTACAGCGGCTGCAACACGTTTTCCGCTGCGGCATACCCGCTGCGCCAGCAGGGGATCGCGGTCGGCCCCATGGCCATCACCAAGCGCTCCTGCGACAAGGGCGCTGCCGAATTCGAGCGGGCCTATCTGGTCGCCTTGCGCGGAGCTCGCAACTGGGACCTCGTCGAGGGCAGGCTGGTGATCAAGACCGCCTCGGGCGAGCTGCGCTTCGACCGCGGCATCTGACGACGGTCAGCCGCCGGCTTCAGTTCTCCTGACGATCCGCCTTTCCCGACACGAAGCGTGATGCGGGAAAGGCAGACGAGCGCCCGGCTACGGGCGCTCATTGACTCACGACTGAACGACTGGCTCACGAACCATCGCGCGGGGACTGTGCGTTCCATCCGCGTTCGGCTGCATGACGACGATTTCGTCGTGCATCTCCCGCAATGTCGAGCGATGCCCAATCGAGACAATCTTCGTCTGCGGCAGTGTCCGGTCGATGAGGTCGTAGATCTCGCCTTCCAGCTTCTCGTCGAGCGAGGCGGTGGCCTCGTCAAGGAAGAGCCAGTCGGGCTTGGCCAGCAAGGCGCGCGCGACGGCGAGGCGCTGCTGCTCACCGCCTGACAAGCGCTGTGCCCAGAGGTCGACATCGTCGAGCCGGTCGATCAGGTGGGCGAGCTTGACCTGGGTCATCGCCGTCGCGATGTCGGCATCGGTATAGGTGTCGTCGAGCGCCGGGTAGGACATGGCCGCGCGCAAGGTCCCCTGCGGCAGGTAGGGGCGCTGCGGCAGCAGCATGATCCGCGCGCTGGCGGGAACCCCGACCTTGCCTTCACCGAAGGGCCAGATGCCGGCTATGGCGCGGAACAGCGTCGATTTTCCCGATCCTGACGGTCCGATCACCAGTGTCGAGCGTGCAGTGCCGAGATCGAGCCCGTCGATCCGCACGATCGGCGTGCCGTTCGGCAGCGTCAGTGTCGCGCCGTCGATATGGACCTCGTTCCCGGGGAGTTCGGTCTGGTGGATGCCCTTCTCGCCGGCCGTGGCGGCCTGCGCCTGCCCGATCGCCGCCTCGAAAGTGGTCAGGCGGTTGATCGAGGCCAGATAGGAGGCGATGGCCTGATAGCTGTTGATGAAGAACGACATCGCCGTCTGGACTCGATCGAAGGCCGAGGCAACCTGCGTCATGATGCCGAGCGTGATGATGCCCGTGAAGTAATGCGGTGCGAGCAGCACATAGGGCACGACCACATTCGCCTGATTATAGGACAGGGTGAAGCTGGTCAGCTTCACCCGGCTCCAGACCAGTCGATAGAAGTTCGAGACGATGTCGCCGAAGCGCTGGCTCAGATGCCGCTGTTCGGAGGCTTCGCCGCGCATCAGCGCGATCTGCTCGGAATATTCACGCAGACGCGCCAGCGAGAAGCGGAAGTTCGCCTCCCGGCGTTCCTGCTCGAATTCGAGTCCGATCAGGGGCTTGCCGATGAGATGCGTGATCCAGGTCGCCGCGATCGCGTAGATCAGCGCCATCCACAGCAGGAAGCCCGGGATGATGATCTCGGTGCCCGGAATGGTGATCGGAACGGGAATCGACCAGAGGATGATCGAGAACGAGACGAGTGTCGAAATCTGCGACAGCAGCGGCAGGGCGAAGTTGTAGGTCTGATTGACGAAGGCGCGGGTATCTTCCGCGATACGCTGGTCAGGGTTGTCGGCAGTGCCCGCCAGCGAGATCCGGTAATGAGTGGCGTTGCCGAGCCAGCTCTTGCTGTATTTTTCCGCCATCCAGCGCCGCCAGCGGATCAGCAGCGTGTAGTTGGCGAACATCTCGATCAGGTTCGAGACCACCGAGATGGCGGCCCAGACGCTGAAGACATAGATCAGCTGATACCAGAATGACGGCGCATCCTTCTCCTGGATCGCGTTGTAGAAATCGCGATTGAAGAAGCTCAGACGCAGCGAGATGCCGACCTGCGCTTGATTCAGGATTACCAGAAAGATCAGCAGGATGACGCCGAGGCGCCCGAGCTGGATCTGATAGGTGCCGAACGGCCAAAGGTACGCCGTCGTCGTCTCGGTCGAGGAAAAATAGGGCGATGCCAGGCGCGAGATGCGCTGGATCATCGGAATGAAGGAGATCGCATAGATCAGGATGCCGAAGACGGCGACTGTCGTGGCGAGGCTGGCAGGGGGAGCGATCGCGGCCCAATCGGCAGGCCAGTAGCCAAGCTGCGCGAGCACCGAGCCGGCCCCGAAGACGACGTACTCAACACCGAAAATCCCGGAAAAGATCTTCAGGAAGAAGCTGGTCTCGGTCGAGCGATAGGTGGCGAGTGCGAGCAGCACACCCACGGCGCCCATACCGAGCATGCCGCCGCTGCCGCTCAGCTGCCCCGCCACGAGCGCGATGGCGGCGAGAGCAGCGACAAAGAAACTCAAAAGACGCATCAGGTCTTCCTTACCGGGGAACTCGCGCCAGCGTCGGCGCATGCGGATAATATCTTCTAGCCGACCGGATCAGACAAAAAAGCCCGGCTCAAGGCCGGGCGTGTCGATTTCAGCGATTTGTGATGCGACGTCAGCCGCGATCGAGCGACAGCCGGCCGGGCCCCGCGGCGAACAGCACAAGGAAGCCGCCGACGACGGAGAGGTTCTTCATGAAGAGGAGCTGCTGCATCGGCTGGGCCCAGTTCAGGTGGAACAGCAGCGCCGCAGCCAGAGTGAAACCGGCAAGGGCAAGCGCTGCAAGACGCGTCTTCCAGCCGAGAACGACCATCAGGCCGCCCAGAAGCTCGACCGCGATCACGAGAGGCAGCAGAATGGCGGGCACGCCAGCCGAGGCCATGTACTGCTGTGTACCGGCATAGCCGCTGATCTTGGAGTAGCCAGCGAGCACGAACATCAGGGCAAGCAGGATGCGGCCGACGAGCTTGGCGCCGTCGGCAAGGGCGGGCGAGTTCAGCATGGAGCAGACCTTCGCAAGAGAGTGCCACAGAGCGCGGCGGAATGCCGCAGCTTGCGGGAATAGGGCTTACAACCAAAGTCGATGCAAGAGCCGGTGCGGCCCGCGGAACCAATTCCCGGCTTCCATCGGCGACTTCATTGTTGAAAACGCCTGTCGTGCCGCCTTGCGGCGGCAGATCGCCGCTCAGCCTGCGGGCTTCTGCTTGCGCCGGGCTTCAAGCTCCTCCGTCACCGCGATGACATCGAGATAGTCCTCGTGCTTCGCCGGGGCGTAAGCGGAAACCTGACCGTCGGTGTAGACCTTCCAGACCTCGGGTGCCTCCGCCTTCATCGCCATCATCGCAGCGACGAAGGCATCCTTCAGTCCCTGGGGCAGGTTGGCCCGTGTCGAGAACGGGCTGGAGGGGATCAGGGGCGAGGTCCAGATCACGCGTGTCGCGCCTGCCGGAATCATGTTGCGCGCGGTGAGGCGCTGGACGACGCCGGAGGTCTCGTTGACCTGATAGGTCGCCACCCCGTCGAACTGGCCGCGCACCAGCGCCAGGACGGAGTTGTCGTGGCCGCCGGAGAAGACGGTGCCGCCGAAATGGTTCTGCGGATCAAAGCCCTGTTTGCGCAGGAAATAGGACGGGAAGGCGAAGCCCGACGTCGAGTTCGGATCGGCGAAGGCGAAGTTCTTGCCCTTCAGATCCGCAACCGACTTGTAGGGGCTGTCGGCACGAACGACGATGACCGAGTAATAGCCTTCCTGGCCGTTGTTATCGATGTCGCGGAACAGAGGCTGCAGCTTGTCGCCGAGGACACGCCGGCCGAGCGAGTAGACCGCGGGCCCGAAGCGGGCGAACTCGAGCTGGTCGGCCCGCAGTGCCTCGACGAGGCCGGCATAGTCGCTGACCCGATAGAGTTTCACGGGAACGCCGAGCTTGCCTGTGAGATAGTCGATCACCGGCTGGTTGCGGGCGATCGCGCCCGCCTCATGTTCTGCCGACGAGACGCCGAAGCGGATTTCCTTGATGCTCTGGCGCCAGTCGCTCTGGGCCAGCGCGGGAAGGCAGGTGAGGGCGCCAAGGCCGGCAATCATGGTGCGACGTGTGAGCATATCTGGCCCCTGAAACAGTGAGCGTCATTTGCTCAGCGGGACGCGACGGCGCGATTACGGCGGGATGGCGGTTGCGTGACGCGTCGGGCCGCTGTCGCGCACCGAGGCAGAGCCAGGGGCTGGCAGATATGAAAAAGGCCCGGCTTGCGCCGGGCCTCCGTCGTATTCGCGAGAAGCGATGGACTTCGATCAGAAGTCCATGCCGCCCATGCCGCCGCCGCCCGGCATAGCCGGCATGGCGTCCTTCTTCGGCAGCTCGGCGATCATCGCCTCGGTGGTGATCAGCAGGCCGGCGACCGAAGCCGCGTCCTGGATCGCCGTGCGCACGACCTTGGTCGGGTCGATGATGCCGGCCTTGACCAGATCGCCGTACTCGCCGGTCTGGGCATTGTAGCCGTAGGCGTAGTCCTTCGACTCGAGCAGCTTGCCGACCACGACAGCGCCGTCATCGCCAGCGTTGTCGACGATCTGCTTGGCCGGGGCCATGATCGCCTTGCGGACGATCTCGACGCCGGTCTTCTGGTCGTCGTTCTGGGTCTTGATCGACTTGACGGTCTGGAGCGCGCGCAGGAGCGCCACGCCACCACCCGGCAGGATGCCTTCTTCGACCGCAGCGCGGGTCGCGTTCAGGGCATCGTCGACGCGGTCCTTCTTCTCCTTGACTTCGACTTCGGTCGCGCCGCCGACGCGGATCACCGCGACGCCGCCAGCGAGCTTGGCCAGACGCTCCTGGAGCTTCTCGCGATCGTAGTCAGACGAGGTCTCCTCGATCTGCGCCTTGATCTGCGCAACGCGGCCCTCGATGTCCTTCTTCTTGCCGGCGCCGTCGATGATCGTGGTGTTCTCCTTCTCGATACGCACCTTCTTGGCGCGGCCGAGCATGTTGAGCGTCACGGTCTCGAGCTTGATGCCGAGGTCTTCCGAGATCAGCTGACCGGCGGTCAGGATCGAGATGTCCTCGAGCATGGCCTTGCGGCGATCGCCGAAGCCCGGAGCCTTGACGGCCGCGACCTTCAGGCCGCCACGGAGCTTGTTGACGACGAGGGTGGCGAGAGCCTCACCTTCCACGTCCTCGGCGATGATCAGCAGCGGCTTGCCGGTCTGAACGACGGCCTCGAGGATCGGCAGCATCGCCTGGAGCGACGACAGCTTCTTCTCGAAAACGAGGATGTAGGGGTCCTCGAGCTCGGCAACCATCTTCTCGGCATTGGTGATGAAGTAGGGCGAGAGATAGCCACGGTCGAACTGCATGCCTTCGACGACATCAAGCTCGGTCTCGGCGGTCTTGGCCTCCTCGACGGTGATGACACCCTCGTTGCCGACCTTCTGCATCGCGGTGGCGATCATCTTGCCGACCGATTCGTCGCCGTTGGCCGAGATGGTGCCGACCTGCGCGACTTCCGCGTTCGAGGTGACCTTCTTCGAGTTCTTCTTCAGGTCCGTGACGATGGCTTCGACCGCGAGGTCGATGCCGCGCTTCAGGTCCATCGGGTTCATGCCGGCGGCAACCGACTTCAGGCCTTCGCGCATGATCGCGGCGGCGAGCACGGTGGCCGTCGTGGTGCCGTCACCGGCGGCATCATTCTGCTTCGAGGCCACTTCGCGCACCAGCTGGGCGCCCATGTTCTCGAACTTGTCGGCGAGCTCGATCTCCTTGGCGACGGTGACGCCGTCCTTGGTGATGCGGGGAGCGCCGAACGACTTGTCGATCACGACGTTGCGGCCCTTGGGACCGAGCGTGACCTTGACGGCGTTGTTGAGGATTTCGACGCCGCGCAGCATCCGGTCGCGCGCGTCGGTGGAGAACTTGACGTCTTTAGCAGCCATGCGAGCTACTCCTTAATGAAAACGGGGAATGGAGGTCGCGTGGCGTTCAGCCGACGACGCCCATGATGTCGGATTCCTTCATGATCAGGAGATCCTGGCCATCGATCTTGACCTCGGTGCCCGACCACTTGCCGAAGAGGACGCGATCGCCCTTCTTGACGTCCAGGGCAACGAGCTTGCCGGCTTCGTCGCGGGCGCCAGGGCCGACGGCGACGACTTCACCCTCTTGGGGCTTTTCCTTGGCGGTTTCGGGGATGATGATGCCACCCTTGGTCTTCTCTTCGCCATCAAGGCGACGGACCACGACGCGGTCATGCAGCGGACGGAACTTCATGGTTCTGTCTTCCTCTAAGAAGGTAGAAACGGAACGCGCGGCCTGCGTGGAAACGCTGCCGGCATCTGTTAGCAGTCTCGAGGATCGAGTGCTAACGGATGCCGCGGAGATAGGCTCGCCCCCCGGATGAGTCAAGGAAGCTTCTCGGCGGAAAGTGAATCGAAATTGCGGCGCGGCAAGCGGGGCGTCGCAAGACAGGGCATGGCAAGAGGGATGCTGCGCAATCCCATGCGACGCGCTATCCTGTTGGAATGACCGAGCCCGTGCCCGATCCCCGGCTTGACGACATCGCCCGTTCCTGCGTCGCCTTGCATGTTCGAATGACTGCACGCGCCGTCACGCGCGCCTATGACGAGGCGATGCGGCCGAGCGGGCTGAAGATCACCCAGTTCGTCCTGCTCTCGGCGCTCAGCACCGGCGCCTTCCGATCCGTGACCGAGCTGGCCGAGCGTTTTGCGCTGGAACGCACCTCGCTCACCCGCAACCTGCAATTGCTCGCCGCGGAGGCGCTGATCGAACCGCTGGAGTGCAAGGGGAGGGCCCTGGTCTATGCCGTGACCGACAAGGGCCGCGCGGCGATCGAGGCCGCGATCCCTTACTGGCAGGCGGCGCAGGAGCGCATCGAGGGCGGGCTCGGCCGGGAACGATGGAACGAGACCCGCGATGGCCTGCGGGCCTTGCGGCGGGTTGCCCGCGGCGCGACCTGAACGCTGTCTCGGGTGGAAGCAGGCCTTGACCGTGCGCGGCTTCTCAGTAACGTGTATCTGCACGTTAATCGAGGGCTGTCCATGTCGCGAAAGATCGGCGTCGTCTCACGCGAAGTCTTGCTGGCCGAAGACGGTGTGTCCTTCCTGCGTGGCATGATGGAGGGGCGACATCCCGGCGCGCCCTTCGCCGATGCCATGGATTTCGATCTCGCGGAGGTCGAGGAGGGGCGGGTGGTGTTCGTCGGCAAGCCGTCGGCGCGCTACTTCAATCCGCTTGGCACGATCCATGGCGGCTGGACCGCGACGATCCTCGATTCAGCCATGGCCTGTGCGGCGCACGCGACGCTGAAGGCCGGGGAGGGCTACACGACGCTCGAGATGAAGATCAACTATGTCCGCCCGGTGATGCCGGGTGGCGGGATCGTACGGTGCGAAGGCAAGCTGATCCATCGCGGCGGCACGATCGCGACGACCGAAGGCAGGCTCACCGACGAGCGCGGCAAGCTGCTCGCGCATGGCACCGAAACCTGCATGATCTTTCCGGTCGGCGTTGCGGCAGGCCGCTGAAGTGGCGTCGTCCAGCGGTTCGTGACTAGGATACGCGCCGATGCCCCGGGGCGGAGTTGTCCATGCAATTCGCAGCGTTCCAGGATCTCGCGGTCGACGCAGCTTTTCAGTCATTCGCTGAGCCGCTGAGGACGCCGCTGCTCCGGCTGCGTCAGCTTATCCTCGACACAGGCGCCCGGACGACCGGGCTCGGCGGACTCGTCGAAACCCTGAAATGGGGCGAGCCTGCCTATTTCCCTGTGAAACAGCGTGTGGGGACGACCGTAAGGGTCGCTGCGTTGAAGGGATCGAGCAAGCACTACGCGATGTATGTCCATTGCCAGACGACACTGGTCGAGACCTTCGCGCGTCACTACCCCGACACCTTTCGCTTCGAAGGCAGCCGCGCCCTCGTCTTCCGGGAGGAGGAGGAGATTCCTGTCGGGCCGCTCGAACACTGCATCGGGCTCGCGCTGACCTACCATCGCTGGCGCTAGGGCTGGGCGCGATAGGCACTCGGACTGGCCCCCATCACCTGCCGGAAGCGGCGATTGAAGGTCGAGAGATCGCCGAAGCCTGCATCGAACGCGATGTTCGCGATCGTCAGGTCGGACCGGCGAAGCATCGTTGCGGCACGGTGCATCCGTGTCCGCAGCAGGAACTGATGCGGCGTCATGCCGATGAGCGTCCGGAAAGTTCGCAGAAAATGATAGCGGCTCATCGCCGCCTCGCGGGCGAGACCGGCGAGCGTCAACGGCTGCTCGCTTTCAGCTTCTATCAGCCGCAATGCTCTGGTGACCCGGCGCGCGTCCTGGGCGCTGGGGGCGACTGCCGCCGGGGGCTCGCCATTCTGCAGGGCTGCGACAGCGCCAGCAAGCCGAACCGCGATCTCCTCGAGCTGGTTTGCATCGCAGCGCGCGGCCTCCGCTACTGCCGCGAGCCGGGACGATGCCAGCGACGGTGGCAGGCAGGCCCGCGCAAATTCGAACCGCTTGGCTGCCGGCACGCCGGCTACGATGTCTTCCAGGTGTTCGGGCTCGAACTGGAAGGCGAGGCAGCGATCGCCGATAGCGTGTTCGTGGCCGCATTCGAAGCACGTGCCTCGATTTCCGAGCAGGATCGCGCCCGGCGCGAGCACGGCGGTTCCGAGTGAAGAGCGATACTGAAAGCTGCCCGCGGTGACGACAGCGATGCAGCAATGCTCATGCCGTTCCTCGAAGGCAGGATCGGACGGGCCCGCAGTGCAGACGATGTCACGCACCCGCCAGCCCGGGCCGGATGCCAGAAGTTGCGACGTCGCGGTCATCTTAATTCAGCAATTTTTCCCAAGCGCAAAGCGGTGAGAGCAGCCTAACTCGGGGCACATTGCACAGCACTGGAGCCTGAACATGGCAGTGGCCATCACCGCTTTGAAGGAGGTACTCCATGCCGACGGGCCCGCTCCCGATCGGGTCGAGCAGATGGGTCTCTACAGCTGGCTCATCGGGGCATGGGCGATGGATGCCGTGATGCATGCCGATGATGGCACTCGGCACGAAGGCAAGGGTGAGATCTGTTTCGGTTGGGTGCTGGGCGGACGGGCGATCCAGGATGTCTGGATCCTGCCCGGCTTCTTCCACGGCACGACGCTGAGGGTCTACGACCCCGCGCTCGACGCCTGGCATATCCTCTGGAGCGACCCGCTCAAGCAGTATTACACGCGTCAGCTCGGTCGGTCCGAGGGGCCAGATATCGTCCAGCACGGCAAGCTGGAGGACGGCACGGCGATCCGGTGGCGCTTTACCGAGATCACACCGAACGCTTTCCGCTGGCTCGGAGACCTTTCATCCGATGACGGAAAGACCTGGCGCCTGCAGGCCGATTTCCGCGCCCGGCGCCTCGCCACCTGAAGCCCCCTGAGGAGAACCACCATGCTTGACCATGTCTCGATTGGCGTTCGCGAGATCGCTCGCGCAAAGCGCTTCTACGACGCGTCGCTCAGTGCCCTCGGCTACCGCTGCCTGAGCCATGACGACAATTCGCTGGGCTATGGCGGCGATGCGGTCGCATTCTGGATCGGCAGGGCCCAGGCTCCTGTCCCGCCGGATCCGGGCTCGAACCTGCACTTCTGCTTCGCGGCCCCCAGTCGGGCGAGCGTCGACGCCTTTCATGCGGCAGCGATGAAGGCGGGCGGCAAGGACAATGGCGTGCCAGGGCTGCGGGCGGATTACGGGCCGAACTATTACGCGGCCTTCGCAATCGATCCCGACGGCTATCGGATCGAGGCCTATTGTGGGCAGCCGGATGGCTGATGGATCACGGCGCCTGCCAGGGCGCTACCGCCTCCTTCAGTGCGTCGTGGGAAGATTCCGCGCGGACCATTCGCTGCGGGGAACCGCATCGCCGACCAGGAACTCGAAACCGGCAACCTTGCTGCGATCGGGCGTGGTCTCGCATCTGAACCTGAGCCTGTACCATTGCTGCTTGCTGCGGAAGGCGGCGCCGTCGGCCTGCAGCATTCCCGCCGAGAATCTGGTGTCCGCCATGGCGTAGGCGACAACCCTGTCCGGCTGGAACTCTGCTTTCCATGCCTGGATCTGGCTCATCGCTTCGAGGTTGCATAATTGCTCGATGCGCTCTGAGGGATCCAGCTGGGTCAGGGCTTCCCGCGCCTGCCGGCTGCGCGGTTCGGCAAGGACCTTGCCGGATAGCGTTCGTCTTGCTCGGATCATGACGGGCGCCGCAACGACAGGAGGGGTATTGGGCCGGGGCTGCGGAGGAGACTGCGGCGCTGCGGCAGTGATCTCTGGCGGTGCAGGCTTCGGAGCCTCGGGAACGGGCTCCTGCTGCCTTGGTTCGGCCACGGCTTCGGCCTGTTGCTGCGTGACCAACTCGACCTCGATGCTGTCCTCCGGGGCCGGTGTCAACGGCTCGATACTGGGGAGCCAGATCAAAGCCCCCAAAAGACCGACATGCAGACCGAGCGAGCCGATGGCGCCATGGGCTTGCGATCCGTGACGCGGATGTCGGAAGAACCTCATGGATCACAGCGCTGCCGCGATGAAGAACGCACTCAACCGCGGGCCCCTCCGCGTGCTGTTCGGGCGGCTGCAGAAGTCGCAATCAATCGGGCGCTTTTGCGGCAGCGGCTCGATTGTCGGACGGGATATCGCATCCGGCGGGATGATCTGATCGTCCGTGTTTGCATTGGCCTTCCCGAAAGCCGAAATCCAGCCTTCGGGCCGATGCTCTAGCGTCTGCTGACCGCAACGGCGCCGGCGACGATCAAGACGGCGCCCGCATAGGTGGTCCAGAGCGGAATTTCGCCGAAGAAGGCAAACCCGAGCAGGCTCGCCCAGACAAGCGCCGTGTACTCGATTGGCGCGAGCCGCGACGCGGCTGCGCGAGCAAAGGCGGAGGTCAGCATGAGATGGCCGGCGACGCCGAGCAGGCCGGCGCTGAGATAGGCAAGCAGGTCCTTGCCGGTCATGGGCACGAAGGCGAGCCAGGCAGGAATGGCGAGGCAGAGCGCCGGCCCGCAATTCTGGAAGGCGACGATGACGGCCGGATGTTCCTTCACGGCGATCCGTCGCAGCAGGATCAGATTGAACGCATAGGACACTGCTGAGAACAGGGCTGCGGCGACGCCGAGCTCCGCTCCGGTGACGCCGCCCTGCAGCCTGGGCCAGACCATGACGAGCATGCCGAGCAGGCCGAAGCCGAGGGCCTGGAGAATGCGCCCGTCGAGCCGTTCCTTGAGCAAAAATCCGCCGAGCAGGGCGACGAAGACCGGCGCGAGGAAGGACAGGGTAAGCGCCTCCGCCAGAGGCAGCACCGAGATGGAATAGAAAAAGCTGCCGGCGGTGAGCACGACGAGCGGCACGCGCACGACATTGCCGATCAGGCTGCTGCGGGTCGGGAAGGCCGGGCGCACCGCCGCAAGCACGATGAGGGCGCAAAGGCCGCCTGCGGCAAAGCGCATGAACAGGGCGACGATGAAGGGATGGTGCTGCATCTGCGCCTTGATCACCGCGTCCATTGCGGTGAGCAGGGCGATGCCGAAGACGGCTCGGAGCGCTGTGCCTGCGGTCATTCCGGTTGGCCGGTGAGGCGCTTGCGGAAATGATACTCCCAGCTGAAGGAGATATCGCCGAGATAGCGCTGCCCCGGCCAGCGGACGAAGCCGAGCTTCTCGTAGAAGCGATGGCCGCGTGCAAAGCGCGCGTCGGACCACAGGATCATCTCTGCATGGTTGCCGGCTTCCGCGAAGCGCAGCGCCTCTGCAAAGAGCACCTGCGCAAGGCCGGCGCCGCGCCAGGCGGGAGAAACGTAGACCTTCGCAAGCTCGGCGGCATTCTGTTCGGGAACTGGAAAGATGCCGAGCGACCCGGCGATCCCGCCATCAGGCGCCTCTGCGATCCAGAGCCGGCCGCCCTTGGCCGCGAAATGGCTCGCCGGCCTCCGCAACTCCGGAAACTCCGACCAGTCGAAATGGCAATCGGGATATTCGGCGAAGCTCGCGGCGATCAGGGCGGCGAGCGGTTCTGAATCATCGTCGCGCGCGGCGCGAAGCGGCGGGAGGCTTGCGGTCATGCCGCAGCGATGCAGGCCAATCCGGATTGGCGCAAGGGGGATGCGCAACCGCTGCGCGCATGCCGTTCAGCTCAGCAATGCACATGCCGCATCGGCAGTCAGTTTCGGCGCTGCTGCGCCGGTCGCTCGGCACCCGCGGAATCCGGAACGCGAATGGCCAGATATTCGACGCGCTTCCGCTTGGAAATGCACGAGCGGACGGTTAGGGCAGTTGTATATCGATGATGTGGTTGCCGTGTGAGTCGCGCGGCAGCTTCGTGCTGGCGCCATGACCGGGATCATATGACTGTTCTCGTGCCCTTCATCATCAATGCCGGGCTGAATTTCGTCCTCGGTCTGCTCATCGCCTATTTTCTCGGGCCCGCGGCTTTTGGACTCTACGCCATTGGCGCGGCCATCGTCGTGCTGGTGAACACCGCGCTGCTCGACTGGCTGAGGGTCTCCGCGATCCGCTTCTACTCCTTGGCGGCACGCGAGAAGCAGCCGGAGATCCGCGCGACACTGGATATCCTGGCGGCCGGCATCAGCATTGCCCTGTCCGGCCTGCTGATCGCGGCGATCGTGGCAGGCATCGATTTCCGCCTGCCGGCGATGCTGCTTGCGGCTGCCGTGCTCGGCGGCATCGGGGCTGGGCTGTTCGACTATCATGGCGCGATTGCGCGGGCCCGCTTCCTCGACGCCGCCTATGCCAAGCTGATCATCGTCAAGAACGTTCTGGCGCTGATCCTGATGGTTGGCGGAGCCTGGATCACGCATGATCCCGCCATTGTTCTGCTTGGCGGCCTGATCAGCGTGGTGGTGGCGCTGCTTCTCGTCCGGCGGGCGCTGGCCGATGCGCCGCTTTCGCTGTCGGCGGCCGACAAGGCCGTCGCCTGGAGCTTCTTCATCTATTCCCTGCCGCTGATCGGCAGCAATGCGGTCTACTCGCTGATCCCGCTGATCAACCGCTCCCTGCTCGCCGGCGCCCATGGCTTTGCCGAGGCCGGCTATTTCTCCCTGGCCTCGGATATGGGGCTGAAGCTCTTCGGCACGCTCGCCTCGACCCTGGAGATCGTGCTCCTGCGAGAGGTCATTCGCCTCGACGAGACGCGCGGGCGACGGGCGGCACTGCGTCGTATCGCGGAGAACGTCGTCGTGGTCTTGATGGTGGCGCTCCCCGCAGCCGCCGGACTCTGGCTTGTCCTGCCCGCCTTTGAACGGATTCTGGTTCCGCCGAGCTTTCACGGTCATTTCTCGGCCTATATGTCGATCCTGATCCCCGGGTTCGTGGCTTTGACGATCTCGCAGGCGGCCTTCATCCCGGTCTTTCTCCTGGACAAGCGCACCCGCATCGCGCCCATGGCAACGGGCCTCGGCCTGGCCTGCAATCTGCTGCTGGTGCTCACTCCCCTCGGAGCGGCGGGACCGCAGCGTTACGCCTATGCGCAGGCAAGTGCTTTCATTGTCGCGCTCGGGGTGACTGCGGCTGCGGCACTCCGTTCGCTGCCGGTCTGGCCGCCGCTGCGAGATTGCGCCTGCGTGCTCCTCGCCGTGCTGTCGATGGTTGCTGCAACCTGGCCGCTGTCCGGCCGTTTCGCGGCCCCCATCGAACTCGTGCTCCAAGTCGGCGTGGGGGCGCTCGTCTATGCGGTTGTCATCCTGGGTTGCGACGTGATGCGGAGCCGCTCCCGGCTTTCCTTGTGGTGGGTCATGCGCAAAAGCCGCGCGGCCCGATGAGATGGCAAGGTTTGCCCGATAGCCCGGCGCCGGCCGAAGAGCTCTGCACGGTCACCCGAAACGCTTCGTTCACTCTCTCTCTAGGCGGGTTGCTAAGGTTAATTCGCTGAAGTCACGCGATTGCTGGCGGAAACGCTGACGAAGCGGCAGCGATTCACCATTCCTTTGAGGGCGGCTCCCCAGGCTCTTCGCAGCTTGCTGAAGAGAGTTGCGTCATGCGTCCCGTCCTGTTCGTTCCGCTCGCGATCCTGTCCGGGATGTGCGCCACCAACGGCCCCGTCTCCGCGCAGAGCTACGGGCGCCCAGCCGATCCTCTGGTGACCGGCTCTACCGCGCGTGGCAACTACGGTGGCGGCTTCATCGAGATGCTGATGACCGGTCGGGACCCGACGCCCCAGGGCCGGGGCGGGGCGGTCTATAATCGGCCGGGCGGCTACTCCGCCTATGGCCAGCGCGTCGTACCCGGGCAGGGCTATGGCGCCGATCCGTTCGAGCAGGCATCCGAGCCGCGGGCTCCGGGGCGCCGCATGGCCGCGCTCGGTGAGCCCATGCAGATGCAACGGCCGATCGAGCGCGTGCTCGATCCGCGTTTCCAGAAGCAGGAAGTCGCCTATGACGGCCCGCACAAACCGGGCACCATCGTCATCGACACGCCGCGGAAGTTTCTTTTTCTCGTCCAGCCTGGTGGCCGCGCCTTGCGCTATGGCATCGGCGTTGGGCGACCAGGTTTCGAATGGGCTGGCATGAAGGCTGTGACGCGCAAGGCGGAATGGCCGAGCTGGACGCCGCCGGCCGAGATGCTGAAACGCCGCCCGGATCTGCCGCGCTTCATGTCCGGCGGGCCCGAGAATCCGATGGGCGCGCGCGCGCTCTATCTCGGGTCGTCGCTCTATCGCATCCACGGCACGAACGAGCCGCACACGATCGGTCAAGCCGTTTCCTCGGGGTGCATCCGGATGACCAATGACGATGTGACGGACCTCTATGGCCGGGTGCGGGTCGGCGCAAAGGTGCTGGTGATCTGAGGCGGCGCACCACCTGCGCAGCCGTCACGAACTGCCGATGAAAATGCCGGTCGCAAGGACCAGCAGGCCACCGAGCACGATCTGGACGATCGCCGATGTGAACGGCGTCTCCATATAGCGCCAGCGGACCCAGGCGATCACGATCAACTCGATCGCCACGATGATGCCGGCGATGGCCGTGGCGGTCCAGAAATCGGGGATGAGGTAGGGCAGGGTATGGCCGAGCCCGCCGACCGTGGTCGCGACGCCGCAGGCAGCACCACGCACCCAGGGATGCCCCCGTCCCGTGATGGTCCCGTCATCCGAGAGAGCTTCGGTGAGGCCCATGCTGATGCCCGCGCCGACCGATGCGGCGAGGCCGACCTGGAAGGCATTCCAGGAATCATGGGTCGCGAAGGCGGCCGCGAATATCGGCGCGAGCGTCGAAACCGAACCGTCGATCAATCCGGCAAGCCCTGGCTGAACGATCTGCAGCACGAACAGGCGATGACGGGTCTGGTCTTCCTCGGCGGTCGCATCCGAGGTCAGGATGGTTTCGCCGAGGCGCTGCGCCAGGCTTTGATGCGATTTCTCGGCTTCGGAAAGGTCAGCCAGCAGTTTGCGCGTCTCGACGTCATGCGCCCGTTGCGCTGCACGAGCGTAGAAGCCCGAGGCTTCCTCTTCCATCAGCGCCGCTTGCGTCCGGGCGGTGTCGAGTCGCAGCCCGTCCATCAGCCAGACCGGGTTGCGCTTCAGGAACCCCTTCACATCCTGGCGGGTGATGTAGGGCAGTTCCTTGCCGAAGCGCCGCTCATAGAGCGAAAGTAGGCTGTGGCGATGACTTTGCTCTTCCGCCGCCATCTCGTCGAAGACCTCGGCGGAATGCGGGTAGATCGGCCGAAGGCGATTGGCGAGGGAAAGGTAGATTCGGGAATCCTCTTCCTCATTGGCGATCGCGAGCGCGAGGATCTCGGCCTCGTCCAGATCGTCGATGCGTTTCATGATCACCTCTTAGATTAGAATTATTCTAATCTAAGAGGTGCGCGCCGGGTTGGGAAGGCCCCCAACGAAAACGGCCCGCCGGAGGGCGAGCCGTTGTTGGTACGGGTGGACGCAGCCGGAATCAGGCCCAGTCGCCGCCATCATCGATGGGGTCGTCGTCCTGGCCGGGTTCATAGGGCTCGTCGTAGCTGGCCTGATCGTAGGTTGCCTGGTCGGAAGCACCCTGATCATAGGCCGCCTGCTGGTTGTCGGCGGTGCCGGCATCCTTTTCAGCCGTATCGGCCGGTTTGCTGGCGTCGGCCGCCTTGCTGGCATCTGCCGTCTCCGCGGCTTTTGCCTCGCCGCCCTTGCCGCCGCCAAAGGCGTTGGTCAGGACATTGCCGAGCATCATGCCGCCAGCGACGCCGGCTGCCGTCGTCAGCGCTGAGGCCATAAAGCCACCGCCACGTCCGGGCGCCTGGGCCTGCTGGTTCGCCCAGGGGCCTGCCTGCTGCTGGCCTTGCGGGCCGCCGAAAGCCTGACCGGGGGCTGGCTGCTGCTGCGGTTGCTGACCGGTCCAGGCGGCCGATGGGGCCTGCCCTGCCGGGCGCGCCGGGAAGGCCGGCACGGAACCGCTGCGTGCCGGGGCGTCAGCTGGCCGAGATGCGCCGCCGAAGATGCCCGACAGGAAGCCGCCGGCTTGCGCCGGAGCCTCGCTCGGTCGGCTCTGCAGGTCACGAACCTGCGCCTGCAGTTCCTCGACCTGGGCCTGAAGGTTGGTCAGCGCCTGTTCCTGAACGTAGACGGCCTGCGCCATGGCATAGGGCGCATAGGGCTGCTCGCGCAGGCGCTCCGCGATGTAGCGTTCAGCCTCGGGGTCGCGGGGCTGGTTGGCCGCCTGTCTCAGGCGATCGAAAATCCCGGCGATCACGTCGCGTTCTTGCGGCGTCATCGTCATCTCCTCTCGTTTGGACGGCGCGGGTGCGCCGCCGCGTCAAGAGGTGGGGGCTGCCTGTGACGCTATCAAGGCAGTGCGTCGATCAGGCATTGCCGACATTGCTGTACTGGAAGCCACGGCGGCGCATGTCGTCCGAGCGGTAGATATTGCGCAGATCGACAACGACGGGTTCGCGGAGCGCGGCCTTGACCGCGGCGAGATCGAGCGCGCGAAAAGCGTCCCATTCCGTCACGATGACCAGCGCATCTGCGCCCCTGATGCAGGAATAGGCGTCGCTCGCGTAGGAGATCCCGGGCAGCAGGGGCTTGGCCGCATCCATGCTTTCGGGATCATAGGCAACGATCTCGGCCCCGGCATCCTGTAGCGCGGTGATGATCGCGATCGAGGGCGCTTCGCGCATGTCGTCGGTGTTCGGCTTGAAGGCGAGGCCAAGGATGGCGATTCGCTTGCCGCGCACCGAACCACCGCAAGCGGCGAGCACCTTGCGGGCCATGGCGCGCTTGCGCTGGTCATTGACGGCGACGACGGTCTCGACGATCCGCAGCGGAGCAGCGAGGTCCTGCGCCGTCTTCATCAAGGCCAGCGTATCTTTCGGAAAGCAGGAGCCGCCATAGCCGGGGCCGGCGTGCAGGAACTTCGCGCCGATGCGATTGTCGAGGCCGATGCCGCGCGCGACCTCCTGGACATTCGCGCCGACGGCCTCGCAGAGGTCGGCCATTTCATTGATGAAGGTGATCTTGGTCGCGAGATAGGCGTTGGCGGCGTATTTGATCAGCTCGGAGGTTCGGCGCGAGGTGAAGAGAAGGGGCGCGGCATTGAGATAGAGCGGCCGGTAGATGTCCTCCATCACGGCGCGCCCGCGTGCATCGTCGGTGCCGATCACGATCCGGTCCGGACGCTTGAAGTCGCTGATCGCGGCGCCCTCGCGCAGGAATTCCGGGTTCGAGACCACAGCGAAATCGGCCTCCGGCCGGCTCTCCCGCATGATCCGCTCAACCTCGTCGCCGGTGCCGACCGGAACGGTCGACTTGGTGACGACGACGGTGAAGCCTTCAAGCTCGGCCACGACGTCGCGAGCGGCCTGATAGACATAGGAGAGGTCGGCGTGGCCGTCGCCACGCCTGGCCGGGGTACCGACTGCGATGAAGACCGCGTCGGCGCCGCGGACGGCACCGGCCAGCTCGGTCGTGAAGGAGAGGCGGCCTTCGCGCACATTCTTGGCGACGAGATCGTCCAGGCCGGGCTCGAAGATCGGGATCTCGCCGCGGTTGAGCGCCTCGATCTTGCGAGCGTCGGTGTCGACGCAGGTCACGACATGGCCGAAATCAGCGAAGCAGGCACCCGAGACCAGGCCAACATAGCCCGAACCGATCATCGTCACGCGCATGAGGTGTCGTCCTCTCTCGCGGGCCGGAGCGGGATTGATCCGGGCCTCTCGTATGCGGCAGCTGGAGCACGGCTCCCCGCCCTAGCACCGCCTATATCAATTTGTGGCGCTGGGAAATGAAGAGGCGCGCAACACCGAACCCTATGGGTTGGTGATGCGCGCCAATCTCTGGGCGATGACGGAGGGTGGCAATCAGCCTTCGATCGGCTCGGCCGGCTCGACACCTTCGGAGACGAATTCGTCGAAATTCTCGCCGGGCTCCGGCTTCAGCAGCGGGGTGCGGTTGAGGACCACGACGGTGGTGCCGGTGGGCACGCGGCTGTGCAGGTCGATGATATCCTGGTTGAACATGCGGATGCAGCCGCTCGAAACCGCCGTGCCGATGGTCCAGGGCTCCGAGGTGCCGTGGATGCGATAGAGCGTGTCGCGGTCACCCTGATAGAGATAGAGCGCGCGCGCGCCGAGCGGGTTCTCGAGGCCCGCGTCCATGCCGCCGGCCCAGGGGCGGTTCTTGGCAGGATCACGCGCGATCATCGCAGGGGTCGGGGTCCAGCGCGGCCAGGCTGCCTTGCGGGCAACGGTTGCGCGACCGCGCCAGGACATGCCCTGCTTGCCGACGCCGATGCCGTAGCGGATGGCACGGCCGTTCTCTCGGACCAGATAGAGATAGCGCTTGTTGGTATCGACGACGATCGTGCCGGGCCGCTCGCTGGTCGGATAGGCGACTTCCTGCCTCAGGAAGCGCGGGTCGACTTCGGTAATGTCGGTTTCAGGCAGAGGGAACTTCTCGTCGGGCATCTCGCCATACATGGCGAGTGCAGCCGCGCTCGGTCCGGCAGGTCTCGCGGCCTCGAGGGCTTGCTGGCGCGCGCCGACACAGGCTGCCAGCGATAGCGGCAACAGCAGCACCATCATGCGCTTGAAGAGGCGATGGCGGAGTGCGCCGGCGATCGAGTCGAAGGACATCAGTTTGGCTCGCGTATTCTTGGTCTTGCGGGACTAGCAACGGACGAGCGATCGCGCAGTTCCACCGTGTTCCACGTCTTCGCCCAATGGGGTTCAAGGCGGATGGCGTGGCCGTGGGGTGAACACAGTGCGGCGAAATTGTGTCTTCAGCTGGCTGTGCTGAATCCGCAACAGCTCGAGAACACCGGAAAATCGGCCGTGTTATCGGGCGATCAGGCGGATGCTTGGCAAAAACAGCGCCGAATCGCGCAAACCCCTGAAAACTGGGGACATCGCTGGCGGCTTGCTGTGTCCGCCCTGCAATGCCGGTGCAACCTAGCTTGGCGTCGACGCGGGCGCGACCAGGCCGAGCCTTTCGCGCTGCGACCAGCGCCACAGCATCAGCATCGCCACCACGGCAAGGCCGGTCGCCAGCCCGATCCAGATTCCGCTGCCGGCAAGTGGTGTCCAGAAGCCGAGAGCCGCCGAAAGCGGCAGCCCGATGCCCCAATAGCCCAGGCCGGCCAGGATCATCGGCACGCGCGTGTCGCGCAGGCCCCTGAGGATGCAGGAACCGACCACCTGTGCCCCATCGGCAATCTGGAAGATCGCTGCGAACAGGAGGAAGCGCATCGCGAGTTCGGCAACTGCCTGCGAACCCGGTTTGCTGGCATCAAGAAAGGGCGCGACCAGCAGGTGCGGAGCCAGCAGCATCACGAGCGCGGTCAGCGCCATGAAGGAGATCGCGAGCACGATCGCGGTGGTGCCGGCACGCGTGATGCCGTCGCGATCGCCGGCACCATAGGCGCGGCCGACACGCACGGTGCCGGCCTGGCCGATCCCCATCGGCACCATGAAGGTCAGGGACGCGATCTGAATGGCGATCGCATGCGCGGCCAGCGAGGTCGAGCCGATCAGCCCCATCAGGAAGGCGGCGCCGTTGAAGATCACGACCTCGAAGGCGAGCGTCAGGCCGATCGGGAAGCCGAGCCGCCAGAAGGCGCGATATCGCGGCCAGTCCGGTACCCAGAAGCGCCCGAAAAGATGAAATCGCCGGAAACGCCTGTCGACCGAAACGACAATGGCAAGTCCAAGGAACATCAGGGTCGAGGAGAGTGCGGTGGCGATCCCCGAACCCGGCAGACCGAGGGCCGGGAAGCCGAGCCGCCCGAACATCAGGCACCAGTTGGCAAAGACATTGAATGCGACGGCGAACAGCACGACCACGAAGGCCCAGAATGGCCGCTGCAAGGCCGCGACGAAGCCGCGCAGGACCAGATAGAAGAAGAACGGCAGCAGGCTCCATTGCAGGGTGTGGACATAGCTCGCGGCCGCCGCGGAAAGCGCTGGATCCTGCCCCATGGCGCGCAGGATCGCTTCGCCCTGCCACAGGAACAGCCACATCGGTCCAACCAGTGTCGCTGCCACCCAGAGACCCTGGCGCACGGTGCGGCGCACGTCGCGCACTGCATGGCGGTTGCGCCCGAGCTCGATCGAGATCATCGGCGCGACCGCTGCCATGACCCCGATGCCGAAAATCAGGACGGCCGTGTAGAGATTGGCTCCGAGCGCTCCGGCCGCGAGCGAGTCGGGGCCGAGATGTCCCATCATCACCACATCGGTTGCCGTCATCGCCGTCTGCGCCACATTGGTGAGCACCATGGGCCAGCTCAGGGCGAGCATGGCCCTGACTTCTGTGAGCCAGGGATGAGCGCGCGCAGTGGGGAGGGCCAGATCGGTCATGGGCCGTCGCTTCTAGCGCCCATTTTCTGTGCAGGACAGGGTCAGCCACGCTGGGCTTGCCCGCGCTCGGCGCGTGAGCGTGTGGGAGCGGCCCGCTGCGCGTTTTCGCGATCCGGCCCCTGCGCAAACGTCGCTACCGGCATTCGGCCATGGCGGCCATCATCACCGGCAAGAAGAAGACAGAGGAACCGTCAAGGATGTCAGATTTGAGAAACGCCGCCATGGCCGGCGACATCGTCGGCCTGGACGCTGTTGCGCTGTCGCACGCGATCCACGCGCGCAAGTTGTCCTGTGTCGAGGTGATGGGCGCCTATCTCGATCAGATCGAGCGGCATAACCCGACGGTCAATGCCCTGGTGGCCCTGCGCGACCGCTCCGATCTGCTGGGGGAAGCCGAGGCGTTGGATGGCGAATTGGCAGCAGGCCGGTCGCGTGGCTGGATGCACGGCTTCCCGCAGGCCATCAAGGACCTTGCCGCGGCCAAGGGGTTCGCGACGACGCAAGGCTCGCCGCTCTTCAAGGACGAGATCGCGCAAAGCGACGCCATTTTCGTCGAGCGCATGAAGGCGGCTGGCGCCATCATCATCGGCAAGAGCAATACGCCGGAATTCGGCCTGGGCTCGCAGACCTTCAATCCGGTCTTCGGGGCAACGCGCAACGCCTATGACCAGTCGAAGACCTCGGGGGGCTCGAGCGGTGGCGCTGCCGTTGCGCTTGCGATGCGCATGCTGCCGGTGGCCGATGGCAGCGACCATGCCGGCTCGCTGCGCAATCCGGCTGCCTTCAACAACGTGCTCGGCATGCGGCCGGGCTATGGCCGCGTGCCCTCGAGTGGCGACGAGGTCTTCATTCCGCAGATGGGCGTAGCTGGTCCCATGGCGCGCACGACCCGCGATCTTGCCGCGCTGCTCGCCGTGCAGTCGGGCTACGATTCGCGCGTTCCGCTCTCGATCCGCGAGGAGCCGGCCGCCTTCCTGGGCAATCTCAAGCGCGACATCGCCGGGCTCCGCATCGGCTGGCTTGGCGATCTCGGTGGGCACCTGCCTATGGAGGATGGCGTCTTGTCGCTTTGCCGCGAAGCCTTGAAGGCCTTCGAGGACATGGGGGCGCGGGTCGAGGAGGCGAGCCTCGGTTTCGACCCCGAAGCCGTCTGGCAGGCGTGGACGAGACTCAGGGCCTGGCAGGTCGGTGCGAGCCTGGCCCCCATCCATGCGGATCCGGCACGGCGCGACTTTCTCAAGCCCGAAGCGCGCCACGAGGTCGAGCAGGGCCTCAAGCTCTCGGCCTTCGACGTGATGAAGGCCTCCAATCTGCGCTCGTCCTGGTATCAGCATGTGCGCGGCCTGTTCGGACGCTATGACCTGCTTGTCCTGCCCAGTGCCCAGGTCTTTCCCTTTGCCGTCGAAACGCATTGGCCGCGCGAGATCGCGGGCCGCGCGATGGACACCTATCATCGCTGGATGGAGGTGGTGATCCCGGTGACGATGTCGGGCTGTCCGGCGATCAGTGTCCCGGTCGGCTTCAACGCTGCGGGCTTGCCCATGGGCATGCAACTCTGGGGGCCCAACCACGCGGAGCGTCTGCTGCTCGAGGCCGCGCAGGCCTATGAGGACGCAACCGGTTGGGTCGAGAAGCGCAAGCCGGCCTTGCTCGCCGGCTGAGCGGCCGGCATCGTTCATGCTTTATGCGTTAGCGGCCTGTGGCCGGCCTTTTGGGAGAGTTGGCGAATGAGCTCGAACCTGCGGATCGACGGGCCACGATTGGTCTCGAGGCTCGAAGCCTTGTCGAGGATCGGCGCGACGCCGGAAGGCGGTTGCCGGCGGCTCGCTCTCTCCGACGAGGACAAGCAGGGGCGTGACTGGCTCGTCGGGCAGATGCAGGCGCTCGGGCTCGACGTGAAGGTCGACGCGATCGGCAACGTCGTCGGAATCCTGAAGGGGCGAGAGGAGGGACCTGCCGTCATCCTCGGCTCCCATATCGACACGGTCGGCACCGGCGGGCGCTTCGATGGTGCGCTCGGCGTCATTGCCGGCCTCGAGGTGCTGGCGGCGTTGCGCGATGCAGGATTGCAGCCGAAGCGTGACATGGCGGTGATCGCCTTCACCAATGAAGAGGGCGCCCGATTTCATCCCGATATGCTCGGCTCCTATGTCTGGGCCGGCGGCATGAGCGTGGAAGCGGCCCATGCCGAGAAGGATGCCGAAGGGGCGGTGCTCGGCACCGAATTGAAGCGGATCGGCTATCACGGCCCGGCACGGCCCGGCTTCCTCAAGGCGCATTCCTATCTCGAACTCCATATCGAGCAGGGGCCGGTGCTCGAAGGCGAGGGCGGTGGGCTCGGCGCTGTCACCGGCATCCAGGCCATCACGTGGCTTGAGCTGACGCTGAAGGGCCGCCCGAGCCATGCCGGTACGACGCCGATGGCCTATCGCAGGGATCCCGGGCTGGCGGCTGCGCGCATCAACCTCTTCGCCAATGAGCTGACGGGCAAGATTCCGGGCCAGCTTGCCAATTCCGGCGTCATCCGCGTCGAGCCCGGCAACGTCAACGTGGTGCCGGAAAGCGTGGTCATGTCGCTCGACCTGCGCAATCCCAAGGACGCGCTCCTGACTGAGGCGGAGGCGGCCGTCCGGGCGTTCTGCGCGGAGCTTTCCGAGCGGGACGGCATCCAGATCGGCTTCCGCGATCTTGCCCGCTTTCCGGCGGTCGAATTCGCATCGGAGCTGATCTACGGCGTGGAGATGAGCGCAGCTGAACTCGGCCTGCCGATCCGCCGGATGATCTCGGGCGCGGGACACGACGCCCAGATGATGTCGCGCATCTGCCCGACGGCGATGATCTTCATCCCCTCGATCGGCGGCCTCTCGCATAACCCGGCGGAGCTCAGCACTGACGAGGACATGGTCGCCGGCGCCAATGTCCTGCTCAGTGCCGCCTGGCGCGTGGCGAATAACTGATCAAGCGCGGCGCGCGCCGCGAAAGACTTCTGCTCCCAGCCCTGGTCCTTCCTCCTCACGAGAGATGCCGATGACCGCAATCGCTTCCCTGTCTGCTGTCGCGCTGAACAAGCTCTACGCTGGGCGCAGCCTCTCGCCGGTCGAGGTCGCCAAGGACGCGCTCGACCGCATCGAGCGTTTCGAGCCCGACATCAACGCCTTCGTCGTGCGCGATGCCGAGGTCACGCTCGCCATGGCCGAGGCCTCGCAGGCACGCTGGCTCAAGGGCGCTCCGCTCGGTCCGCTCGACGGCGTGCCGGTCACGATCAAGGACAATATCGGCGTGAGGGGCTGGCCGATGCGCCGCGGCTCCGCGCTGGCCTCCGGCGCGCCCTGGCCGGAAGACGCTCCGGCTGCGGCGCGGTTGCGTGAGGCCGGGACCGTCTTCCTCGGCAAGACGACGATGCCGGAATATGGCTGGAAGGGGGTCGGCGACTCACCGTTCTCGGGCATCACGCGCAATCCCTGGGATGTCCGAACCGGGCCGGGCGGCTCCTCTTCCGGCGCGGCCTCATGCGCAGCGCTCAATCTCGGCTGCATCCATATCGGAACCGACGGTGCCGGATCAGTCCGAATCCCGGCGGCCTTCACCGGTGTCGTCGGCTTGAAGCCGACCTATGGCCGCGTGCCGGCCTATCCCGTTTCGACCATGGGTTTCCTCGCCCATCTCGGCCCGCTGACCCGCACCGTCGCAGACACGGCGCTCGCCATGAACGCGATCGGTCGGCCTGATGGCCGGGACATGACCGCGATGATCGAGCCCCCGCCGGACTACGTTGCGGGCCTTGCCGGTGGCGTGAAGGGCCTGCGCATCGCCTGGTCGCCGCGCCTTGGCGGCAACCATCTCGTCGACCCCGAGATCGCAGCGCTCGCCGCGGCGGCGGCGCTTGCGTTCCGTGAGCTGGGTGCGAGCGTCGAGGAGGTCGATCCCGGTTTCGACGATCCGCTTGAGACCTTGATGACATTGTGGTCGGCGGGGGCTGCCCTGGCCCTGCGCGGAGCGGGGCCGGAGAAGCGCGCGCAGATGGACCCGGGTCTCGTGGCCGTGGCCGAGGCTGGCGAGCAGATTCCGGGCTCGGCCTATGTCGACGCCCTGCTCAACCAGCGCAATGCGCTTGCGTGTCATATGACGCAGTTCCACGAGCGCTTCGATCTGCTGCTCACGCCGACTTTGCCCCTGCCGGCCTTCGAGGTCGGACGGAATGCCCCCGGCCACGGCGGATATGGCGATGACTGGACGCGCTGGACGCCATTCACCTACCCCTTCAACATCACCCAGGCACCGGCCATCTCCGTGCCCTGCGGCCTGACATCGGCCGGGTTGCCGGCGGGACTGCAGATCGTCGGGCCGTTCGGCCGGGATGCGCTGGTTCTGCGTGCGGCGGCGGCATTTGAGGCATTGCAGCCTTTCGCGCGTGTCGACGCGCCCGTCAGAGTGGCCTGAAGAGCGAAGCCGGGCCGGTCAGGGCCTGGGTTCGGACAGCCCCAGCAGATTGGCTTGTGCCACCCGTTCCCGTGTTGCCGGGCTGAGCTGGCGCAGGAAAGACTGCACGCTCTCGAATTTCATCCGCTCGCTCTCCAGCGAGCGATGGCTTGCGTCGGTTCCGATGATGAAGCGGCCGGGCATCGTCTCGATGAGCTCAAGCCATTCCGGCCAGACACTCCTGCCGTCTTGCAGGATCGTGTAGTCGGGGGACCGCGGGTGCCTTGGCCAGGTTCGCGCGCTCAGCTCGTAGTAGAGGTTGGGGTGCCGTTCGAGCATCCTGCGGGCCAGGAACAGCGGCGTGTAACCGCCATGGGCCCAGATCAGGTTCACATCGGGAAAGGCCTCGAGCAGCGATGTCAGTTCGCGCATCCGTGTCGATTCGACATGGACCAGGACAGGCACGCGGTATTTGCGCGCCAGGGCCATGATCCCGCTCATCATCGGGCCCGCCGGATCGTAGTTCGCCTCGGGAAACCCGGGCGACGGAAAATGCACTGCCGATATCTCGCCGATACCCTTGAACTGGCCGGTGGCCAGGAGACCGTCGAGCTCCTCGAGCAGCGCCAGGTCCTGATCCTCCCAGGCCTTTCGATGAGCCCTGCGCTCCGGAGAAATCGAGGCAAAGCCGATGAACAGGTCGGGACGGCGCTTGACGGCATCGGCAATCGACCCGTTGTCGCCGTTGCGCCCCCAGAACACGACGGCACGCTTCGCCCCGTAATGCCGCATCAGTTCGATCTGCATGGCCTCGTCGTTGAGATGGACATGCGCATCGACGAACGGCACCGTTTCGAGACTTGGTGCGGTGCTTTCCGGAGCGGCCGAGCTCTTCACCCGCTTCAGAACACGGGGCTGATCCTGACCCGATACGGTGGCGCCGAACGATAGCGCCAATGCGCAGCCCAGAACCAATATCCCCACTGCCAAGCGCATGGACCTGCCCAAAAAACCCGCGTCAACGCCCGAATGCCTAGCAGAACTCTGCGGGGCGACAGAAGGGGGGCGCGTCTGGCGCGCGGCGCGTGACGAGGCCTGAGCGGGCGCTTCGTCTTCGCCGGTCGGCGAGGACCTTTCGCGTGCTGGGAAAACGCTGTGATTAGGCCAGCTGCGCGCCGATCAAATCGATTTAGCCGACGTTGCGCAATTTTCTGCGGATTTATGCTCGATTGGCGCGGGTGCATGGCGTTGGGGGCCAACCGGTACCGTTTGGCACGGACTCTGCTAGCCTCCCAGCCGCGGATTTCGACCGGCGCGGCGTGTTGTCAGGGTGATCTTTCTCGCCCACACTCGCCTCAAGGTCGCCCGTCAGAGGTAGCCGTTTCAGGGGAGAGAGTAATGGATCGCAGGACATTCTTGAAATCTGCCACTGGTGCCGGCGCTCTGGCCGCCACCGGGGGGCTGTCCATGCCGGCCTTGTCGCAAGGAGCAGCGGCCAAGACCCTGCGCTTCGTGCCGCAGGCCAATCTCGCGAATTTCGACCCCATCTGGGGCACGCAATATGTCGTTCGCAACGCCGCTGCGCTGGTCTGGGATACGCTCTACGGCATCGACGACAAGTTCCAGCCGCAGCGCCAGATGGTCGAAAGCGAGGAGGTCTCCTCCGACGGCCTGACCTGGACCTTCAAGCTCCGCCCCGGCCTCAAATTCCATGACGGCGAGCCGGTGCTCGCCAAGGACGTGGTGCAGAGCCTCGTGCGCTGGTCGGCGCGCGACCCGATGGGCCTGATGCTCCGCGCCATCCAGAACGAACTGGTTGCGGTCGACGACCGGAGCTGGAAATGGTCGCTGAAGCAGCCCTTCCCGAAGATGCTGCTGGCGCTGGCGAAGAACAACGCTCCCTGTTCCTTCATCATGCCCGAGCGCATCGCCAAGACCGATCCGTTCCAGCAGATCACCGAATATGTCGGCTCCGGACCGATGAAGTTCCTGCGCAATGAGTGGGTGCCGGGCGCCAAGGCGGTCTTCGAGAAATTTGCCGATTACGTGCCGCGCTCCGAGCAGGCGAACTGGCTCGCCGGCGGCAAGAAGATGCTGGTCGATCGCATCGAGTGGGTGATCATGCCTGATCCGGCGACGGCAGCCGCTGCGCTGCAGAATGGCGAGATCGACTGGTGGGAGACGCCGCTCGCCGATCTCGTGCCGGTGCTCAAGGCCAACAAGAATATCAATGTCGATATCGGCGATCCGCTCGGCAATATCGGCGCCTTCCGCATGAACCACCTGCACCCGCCCTTCAACAATCTGAAGGTGCGCCAGGCGGTGCTGACTGCGATGAACCAGGAAGACTACATGCGTGCGCTTGTCGGCGAGGACGACAAGCTCTGGAAGCCGCTTCCCGGCTTCTTCACGCCGGGCACCCCGCTCTACACCGAGCAGGGCGGCGACATGCTCAAGATGCGCAATATCGAGGCCGCCAAGAAGCTGCTGGCCGAGTCCGGCTACAAGGGCGAGCCGGTGGTCTGTGTCGTGGCGCAGGACATGTCCGCCACCAAGGCGATGGGCGACGTCACGGCCGATCTGCTCAAGCGCATCGGCATGAATGTCGATTTCGTCGCCACAGACTGGGGCACGGTCGGTTCCCGGCGCGCCCAGAAGACCGGACCGGGCCAGGGCGGCTGGAGCATGTTCCACACCTGGCATGCCGGCGCCGACTGCATCAATCCGGCCTCGTATACGGCTATCCGCGCGAATGCCGACAAGGCCTGGTTCGGCTGGCCGGACGTGCCTGCCGTCGAGACCGAGGTGACGAACTGGTTCAACGCCAAGGATCTCGCCGAGGAGAAGGCGGCCATGGGCCGGCTCAACCAGGCGGCGGTCCAGAATGTCGTCTACGCGCCGACCGGCTTCTATCTCGGCTACCAAGCCTGGCGGAAGAACGTCTCGGGCGTCGTCAGCGGGCCGTTGCCGTTCTTCTGGGGCGTCTCCAAGGCCTGATTTGCAACGATAGGGATACAGCGCCGCGATGTTGGCTTTCATCGTCAGACGCATCATCACGACCATCCCGGTGATGGCTTTCGTGGCGCTGTTCGTCTTTTCTCTCCTCTACATAGCGCCGGGGGACCCGGCGGCGGTCATCGCGGGTGATCAGGCGACGCCCGCGGATGTCGAGAAGATCAGGCTGAGCCTCGGGCTCGACCGCCCTTACCTGATACGGTTCGGCGAGTGGCTCTTCAGGGTGCTGCAGGGTGATCTCGGCACATCGATCTTCACCTCGCTGCCGGTGACGCAGCTCATCTCCCAGCGCATCGAGCCGACAGTCTCGCTGATGGTGCTGACGCTGATCTTTGCGGTCGTCGTCGCGGTGCCGATGGGGGTGATCGCGGCCTGGAAGGCAGGCACCTGGGTCGACAAGTTCGCGATGGCCTTTGCCGTTCTCGGCTTTTCCATCCCGGTCTTCGTCGTCGGCTATCTCCTGGCCTATGTCTTTGCGCTGAAACTCGACTGGCTCCCGGTGCAGGGCTACACGCCGCTCTCGGAAGGGCTGTGGCCCTGGCTCCGGAACCTCATCCTGCCCTCGGTCACGCTCGGCCTCGTCTATATCGCGCTGATCGCCCGCATTACGCGCGCGACGATGCTCGAGGTGCTGCAGCAGGACTACATCCGCACGGCCCGTTCCAAGGGGCTCGGCCAGCGCAGCGTCCTGTTCCTGCATGCGCTGAAGAATGCCGCGATCCCGATCGTGACGATCATCGGCATCGGCATCGCCCTGCTGATCGGCGGTGCCGTGGTGACCGAGAGCGTCTTCGCCATTCCCGGACTGGGCCGGCTGACGGTCGATGCCATCCTGCGGCGCGACTATCCCGTGATTCAGGGCGTCGTCCTGATGTTCAGCTTCGTCTACGTGCTGGTGAACCTCATCATCGATCTGGTCTACACGCTTCTCGATCCGAGGATACGCTATTGACGACGCGCTCCGAGAGCCCTGCCGCCGTGGCGGCTCCCGCTCTGGCCGGGATCGCGCCAGAGAGATCACCCTTGAGAAACCTGTTGCGCTTCATGCGCCGGCACCCCTCGGTCGCGATCGGCGGCGGCCTGTTGCTGCTCATGATCCTCATCGGCATCCTTGCGCCGCTGCTCTGGACTGTCGATCCGACCGCGATCGCGCCGGCGAGGCGCACCAGGATGCCCTCGGAGCAGTACTGGTTCGGCACTGACATGCTCGGGCGCGACATCTATTCCCGTGTCATCTACGGCGCGCGGGTTTCGCTGATTGTCGGCTTCACCGTCGCCATCCTGTCGTCTCTGGTCGGGTTGGCGATCGGCCTTTTCGCAGGCTTCGTGCGCCGGGCTGACGGCATCGTCATGCGGGGCATCGACGGCATGATGTCGATCCCGCCGATCCTGCTGGCGATCGCGCTGATGGCGTTGACGCGCGGCTCGGTCCAGAACGTCATCATCGCCATCACCATTGCCGAAATCCCGCGCGTCGCCCGCCTGGTGCGCGGCGTGGTGCTCAGCCTGCGCGAGCAGCCCTATGTCGAGGCGGCGGTGGCCGCCGGTGCACGCGCGCCGCGCATCATCATGCGCCACATCCTGCCGAACACCATCGCGCCGATGACCGTGCAGGCGACCTATATCTGCGCCAGCGCGATGATCGTCGAGGCGATCCTCTCCTTCATCGGCGCCGGCATTCCGCCGGCGACGCCGTCCTGGGGCAATATCATGGCCGAGGGTAGGGCGCTCTGGCAGGTCCGGCCGCATATCGTGCTGTTCCCGGCGGTCTTCCTGTCGATCACGGTGCTTGCCGTGAACCTGCTCGGTGACGGCCTGCGCGACTCGCTCGATCCCCGCCTGGCAAAGAGCCTCTGAGGGGAACCGCATCCACCATGCCGGCTGGCTCTGCCGCAGCGTCCATTGGCTTCGCACCCCGGGTTCGGGGTGCGGTCTGCGGAAATCCGATGGCGTCCATGCGGGCTGACCGGCTTTCGCCTGCCCTGGATGATCGCGATGCTGGCCGGTGCGCTGAGGAGGAAACAAGGTGAGTCGAATTCTGACGGTGGCCGCAGCCCAGCTCGGCCCCATCCATCGGGATGAAAGCCGCGCTTCGGCCGTCGCCCGCATGATCGCCTTGATGCGCCAGGCCAAGGGGCATGGCTGCGATTTCGTCGTCTATCCAGAAGCCGCCCTGACAGCCTTCTTTCCGCATTGGTGGATGGATGACGAGGACGAGATCGATTCCTATTTCGAGAGTGCCATGCCCTCGAACGAGACGGCGCCGCTCTTCGAGGAGGCCGCCCGTCTCGGTATCGGCTTCCATCTCGGCTATCCCGAGCTCGCCTTCGAGAACGGGCGCAAGCGCCGCTTCAACACCGCGGTCCTGGTCGACAAGAGCGGCTCGATCGTCGGCAAATATCGCAAGATCCATCTGCCCGGACATCCCGAGCACCGGCCGGGCGCTCCCTTCCAGAATCTCGAGAAGCGCTATTTCGAGACCGGCAATCTCGGCTGGCCCGTCTGGCGGACGATGGATGCCAATATCGGCATGATGATCTGCAATGATCGGCGCTGGCCCGAGAGCTATCGCAGCATGGGGTTGCAGGATGTCGAATTGATCGTGCTCGGCTACAACACGCCCAAGCATAACCCCCCGGCGCCCGACCACGACCGCCTCGGCAATTTCCACAATCAGCTCGTCATGCAGGCCGGTGCCTACCAGAACGCCACCTGGGTTGTCGGCGTGGCCAAGGCGGGCCTTGAGGCCGGCGTCGACCAGATCGGCGGATCCTGCATCATTGCGCCGACCGGCGAGGTCGTGGCCCAGGCCGTCACCGAGGGGGACGAACTCGTCGTCGCCCGCTGTGATCTCGATCTCGGCAAGAGCTACAAGGCATCCACATTCAATTTCGCCCGCCACCGCGAGCCGGAGCAATACCGGATGATCGTGGAGCGCAAGGGCGCTATCTCACCGCTCTGAGTTTGCCGTCAAAGGACCAGCCATGAACCACGATCTCATCCTGAAAGGCGGGCGGGTCATCGATCCCTCGCAGAAGCATGACGGCATTCTCGATGTCGCCTTCACCGACGGCAAGGTCTCGGGCTTCGGCAAGGACCTGAAGGGCGGCGCCGATACTGAAGTTCGCGATGTCTCGGGCTATATCGTTTCGCCCGGCCTGATCGACCTCCACACCCATGTCTATTGGGGCGGTACATCGCTCGGCATCGATGCCGACGAGTTCTGCCGCATGTCCGGCGTCACCACCTCGGTCGACACCGGCAGCGCGGGCCCGGGCAACTGGGCCGGCTTCCGCAAGCATGTGATCGAGAAGAGCCAGGCCCGCATCCTGGCCTATCTCCATGTCTCGCATGCCGGCATCTACGGCTTCGATCATCGCGTCATGGTCGGCGAGAGCGGCGACCTGCGCATGATGAATCCGATTGATTGCGTCGAAGTCGCCGACGCCAATCGCGACTATATCGTCGGCATCAAGGTCCGCGTCGGCCTGCATGCCTCGGGCACGTCCGGGACGGTGCCTCTGAACATCGCGCTGCAGGTGGCCAACGAGGTCGGCATGCCGCTGATGTGCCATATCGACCATCCGCCGCCATCCTATGAGGAAGTCATCGGCATGCTGCGGCCGGGCGACGTACTGACCCACGCCTTCCGGCCGTTCCCGAACGCACCCGCGACGGCCCAGGGCACGGTGAAGCCGGAGGTGCTCGCCGCCCGCAAGCGCGGTGTCATCTTCGATATCGGCCATGGCAAGGGCTCGTTCTCGTTCAAGACGACGCGCGCCATGCTTGCCAATGGCTTCGAGCCGGATGTGATCTCGTCGGACGTTCACAAGCTCTGCATCGACGGGCCGGCCTATGACCAGGTCACCACCATGTCGAAGTTCCTCTGCATGGGCATGAGCCTGAACAACGTCATCGCAGCCTCGACCGTGAATGCCGCCATGGCGCTGAAGCGTCCCGAATACGGCTCGCTGAGGGTCGGCTCGCTGGGCGACGCCACCATCCTCACCGTCAAGGAAGGCAAGTTCGACTATGTCGACGTCGTCGGGGAGCACCTGATCGGCGACAAGAAGTTCGTTTCCGAGGGCGTGGTGCTGAAGGGCAAGTGGTGGCACCCGAAGCGCACGAACAAGTTCAAGAAGGTGGCGGCCTAAGGCCAGGTCGTGCTGCCGACAAGCCCGGGCTTGACCCGGGCATCTCACGTCGGAGTCTCACGGGCGCGCGTTGTGTGCCGTCCGCGGAACGCCGCGCCACAATAACGATAGAGGAAACACCATGTCTGCCGAAGCCAGGCTCAAGGAACTCGGGCTGACACTGCCCAACGTCGCGACGCCGGTCGCCAACTATGTCCGCTTCAAGCGGGCTGGCGATATCGTCTATCTCTCCGGCCAGGGGCCGCGTCGGGCCGATGGCAGCTATCCGACCGGCAAGGTCGGCGCCAATGTCACGGTCGAAGAGGCTTACGAACACGCCAAGCAGACCGGGCTTGGTCTGCTCGCGGCTATGCAGGAGGCCGCCGGTTCGCTCGACAAGGTCGAGGTCATCAAGCTGCTCGGCATGGTCAATGCGGTGCCGGATTTCGCGGAACAGCCCAAGGTGATCAACGGCTGCTCGGACCTGTTCGTCGCCGTTCTCGGCGAGAACGGCCGTCACGCCCGCTCGGCCGTGGGCATGGGCTCGCTGCCCAACAACATGACCGTCGAGATCGAAGTCATCATCCGGGTGCTGCCATGACCGCGCTTGCCGAGGAAATTGCCCGCGTCTACGGCACGCCGGCCGTCGTCATCGATCTCGATAAGGTCGAGGCCAATATCGCGCGCCTCCAGGCCGCCTGCGACGCCGCCGGCGTCGCCAATCGTCCGCATATCAAGACGCATAAATCGCCCGAGCTCGCGCGCCTGCAGCGCGAGGCCGGCGCCCGCGGCATTACCTGCCAGAAGCTCGGCGAGGCCGAGGTCATGGCCGATGGCGGCCTCGACGACATCATGATCAGCTACAACATCCTCGGCGAGGAGAAGCTTGGGCGCCTCGGCGCGCTTCAGCGCCGTGTGCGGATGATCGTGGCGGCTGACAATCCCGTCACCATCGCCGGCCTGCCGACGGCCGCCGAGATCGCCGGGCGCGACCTCGAGGTCGTGGTCGAATGCGACACCGGTCGCCAGCGCGCCGGCGTCGAGACGCCTGGTGAGGCGGTCGAGCTTGCCAAGATGATCGCCGGTTCCAAGGGCCTGCGCTTCGCCGGCTTCCTGATGTATCCGCCGGAGGATGGCTGGGACCGGACGCAGCTCTTCCTCGACACGGCCAATGCGGGCCTGCGCGATGCGGGGCTCGAGGCCGGCATCGTCTCGACCGGTGGCTCGCCCAATATTCCGAATATCGGCAAGCTCAAGGGCGCGACCGAGCACCGCGCCGGTACCTCGATCTTCAACGACCGCATGCAGGTCGCGGCGGGCGTCGCCAGCCTCGATGACTGCGCCTTGACGGTCTATGCGACGGTGGTGAGCCGTGCCGGCCCGGAGCGCGGCATCCTCGATTCAGGGTCCAAGACGCTGACGAGCGACACCGGCGGCCTCGAAGGGCACGGCTATATTCTGGAGTATCCGTCCGCCAAGATTGCCAAATTCGCCGAGGAGCATGGCTTCCTCGACCTTGCGGCCTCGAATGAACGGCCGAAGGTCGGCGAGGTCGTCCGGATCGTGCCGAACCATGTCTGCGTCGTCGTCAACATGGTCGACAGGCTGATCACGGTGCGCGGCGACAAGCTGATCGGCGAACTACCGGTCGCGGCGCGCGGCAGGCTGACCTGACAACAGGATCATCGGACCGGATCGCGCAGCCGGTCCGATGATCTGACCTTCAGTGTCTGCATCGGCCTTCCCAAGCCGTAATCCACGTTCCGGACCGATTCTCAAGGCTCCCTCGCCGCACCCGGCGGGGGAGCCTGAACATCTTTCAGCTCAGAATTTGTAGGTGACGCCTGTCCCGATCAGCCAGGGATCGATCTTGACCTTGCCGCTGACCAGGCCGTTGTTCACCTTGACCTTCGGCTCGAGGAAGATCTTCTTCACGTCGAAGTTGATGCCCCAGTGGTCGTCGATCATGTAGTCGAAGCCGGCCTGCAGGGCGAGGCCGAAGCTGTCCTTCAGATCGAAATCGGTGAAGCCGCCCTTGGCCTTCTCGTTGAAGAAGACCGTGTAGTTCACGCCGGCGCCGACATAGGGCTTGATGCGCCCGAGATCAGTGAAGTGATATTGCAGCATCAGCGTCGGCGGCAGCAGCCAGGCAGAGCCGATCCGCGCTCCGGCGAGAGCACCAGCGCCTTTGACGCGATGCGGGGTGACGCCAAGGATCAGCTCGGCGGCGATGTTCTTCGTGAAGAAATAGCTGATGTCGAGTTCGGGCACGACCGAGGTCGAGATGCTGACGTCCGCGCCGGGAACTGTGACGCCGCCGATCCGGAGCGAGGCATCCTCCTGCGGTACCACGACGAGTGCGCGCCCGCGGATCATCCAGGGGCTCCACTGCGCCAGAATCGGCGCGACCGGCTGTACCTTGTAGGAGGGCAGATCGGCTGCCTCAGCGCTTGTCAGCGCGGTGCCTGCGAGCAGGACGGCGCTCAGAGCGGTCGGGAGAAGGCGTGTCGTCATGATGGTCCCCAGCTGCTGCCGGTGGGCGACTCAATCCATCGCAACTTGCCCGGCCGGTGGGACCGTTCTTCGCCAGTGCTCGGGGAAAGTGATTGATCTGCGTCAAGACGGCGACAGGACTGCCGACGATCACGGCGCCCTGTTGCAGCATTGACGCAGAGATTGTGCTTGGCGCCCATCCGAAGCCGGGGCCAGGCGCGATGCCACGCCCCGGACGGCCGAAGGGCTCAGCTCTCGGGGTGCCTCGCATTCCAGGCAGCAGCATACTCGCTGCACAGCCGATCGAGCTCGGTGCGGTCCGTGATCCCCGCCGGTCGGGCACGAGACGGCGAGGCGGCCTGGTAGGGCACGGAGCGCTGGTGCGCGATGCGCCAGAGCCGCCGCAATTCGGCGAGTGGGTCTGCGTGATCGTCGACGCGGATGTCGAAGCTCGGAAAGGCATCGGTCGACCAGATCCGAACCGCGCAGGACTGGCGACCCCGCTTGTCGCCGCCGGCCCGCTCTCCGGCCTCGAGCGCAACCAGCAAGCGCTCGTCGAAATCGAGCGCCGAGGCCGCGATATAGGCCTTCAGCGTTTCCTCGATCACCTGCGGTCCGGCGAGCATGTTGCCAGCCACCGAGACCTGCGGGCCTTCGACCGAGCCGCACCAGTCGATGCAGGCCGAACCGGTATGAGCGGCAATCTTGCCGTCCCGGTCGATGACATGGAGCTGGCGATGATTGCGCCCCTCATCGGCCGCTGTGAGGTTGGCGACGATCTCGGCGGCCGGGCGGCCTTCGAGCAGAAGCCGCAGGCCATCGATGCCATAGAGCGGGTTGAGGAAGGCTTGTGTGGCAAGCGCCCCCGTGCGCGCCGCGCCCTGCGGCACGCGCGAGCCGACGGCGAAGGCGCAGGTGGAAACCGCGACGCCATAGGCGCCTGTCGCCGCATCGCGGGCGACGATAGACCAGGTCATGGAGCAATCCTTCTCAGCGGCCGGCGGCGTAGGCCTGCATCAGACGTGGCGTCGCCGCGGCACGCAAGAGGCCATTGCTGCTCTTCTCCGCCGCGGTCAGGCGTCCGACGGTCCAGGCCGGGGCCTTCTCGAGATCATGGCCGCGCCGGACCAGATCGGCGATCGCCGCAGCGCCGATGCTCTCCTCGACCGTGAGATGCCCCGGCCGCGCTTCGCGCGGATAGAAGGTCGAGGGGAAGTGCTGCGTGTGGAACAGCGGCAGGTCGATCGCCTCCTGCAGGTTGAGACCGTGGTGCACCCGGCGCAGGAACATGCCGAGCTGCCATTGCTCCTGCTGGTCGCCGCCCGGCGTGCCGAAAGCCAGGCGCGGTTCGCCATTCTCGAAGGCCAGTGTCGGCGTCAGCGTGGTGCGCGGGCGCTTCAGCGGCGCGAGCGAGGCCGGCAGGCCCTCTTCCAGCCAGAATGCCTGCGCGCGCGAGTTCAGGGGGAAGCCAAGCTCGGGGATGACGGGAGAGGATTGCAGCCAGCCGCCAGACGGCGTGGCGGCGATCATGTTGCCCCATTTGTCGATCACGTCGATATGAACGGTATCGCCGCGCTTCGACGATGCAACCATCGAGGCGAGCGTCGGTTCGCCGACGGTTGCGCCGCCGGCGCCGCTCTGCCCGGCGATGCGGATATTCGCCAGCATCTTGCCGACCTGCTCCTCGAAGCCGGGGATCATGCCGGGGCGCAGCTCATGCGAGGCCTTGTCGGTGATGAGATTGCGCCTGCCGCGGGCGTAATCCTCCGAAAGCAGCGTCGCCATCGGCACCTTCACGAAATCCGGATCGCCGTAATAGGCCTCGCGATCGGCGAAGGCGAGTTTCATCGCCTCGGTGACGTGATGGATGAATTCCGGGCTGGCCGGTCCCATCGCGGCGATATCGATGCCTTCCAGGATCTTCAGCGTCTGCAGGAAGACGGGGCCCTGGCCCCAGGGACCGATCTTGAAGACCTCCCAGCCGTGATAGTTCACGCTCGCGGGCGTTTCGTAGGTCGGCTTCCAGCGCGCCATGTCGTCGGCGGTGAGCAGGCCCTTGTGGCGGCGGCCGGAGGAATCGATCGCCTCGGTCGTGCGGCAGAATGCGTCCATCGCTTCCGCGACGAAGCCCTTGTACCAGGTGTCGTAAGCAGCCTCGATCTGCTTCTCGCGCGAACCGCCGGCGGCTTCCGCTTCCGACAGAATGCGCTTGTACGTTTCCGCCGCGGCCTTGTTGCTGAAGAGTTCCTTGCCCTTCGGCACGTTGCCGCCCGGCAGATAGACCGCCCCCGAGGTCGGCCACTCATTGGTGAAGAGATCGGTCAGGGAGCCGATCGTGTCGGAGACACGCGGGAGCATCGGATGGCCGTTCTCGAAATAGCCGATGGCCGGCTCGAGAACCTCACGCAGCGACAGGCGGCCATGGTCGCGCAGCAGCGTCATCCAGCCGCCGAAAGCGCCGGGCACGACCGTCGAGAGCAGTCCCGAGCCGGGGATCAGGTCGAGGCCGAGTTCCTTGAAGGCCGCAATGGTGGCTGCCTGCGGAGCCGGGCCCTGCGCGCAGATGACTTCGACCTTCTTCGTCTCGGCCGAATAGAACACGGCCGGCATGTCGCCGGCCGGGCCGACCAGATGCGGCTCGACGACCTGGAGCACGAAGGCTGCGGCGGCACAGGCATCGAAGGCGTTGCCGCCCTTTTCCAGCATGGCCATGCCGGAGGCCGTCGCGAGCCAATGCGTCGAGGTGACGACACCAAAGGTGCCGAGGATTTCGGGGCGGGTCGTGAACATGATGCTATCCCTAGGCTTGCTTAGTGTTCTTTGGGGTCGAGCGCGTCCCGCAGGCCGTCGCCGAGCAGGTTGAAGCCGAGAACGGCGAAGAAGATGGTGATCCCGGGCGCGACCGACATCCACGGCGCCTGCTCCATGAAATTCTTGGCGACGTTGAGCATCTGACCCCAGGACGGAGCGGGGGGTTGCTGGCCGAGGCCGAGGAAGGAGAGGGCCGCTTCCAGGATGATCGCCTGCGCCATGAACAGGGTGGATTGCACCACGATCGGCGAAAGCGTGTTCGGCAGGACGTGAAGGAACAGGATCCGCATGTCGCGGGCACCGATCGCGCGCGTTCCCTCGATGAAATCCTCGGCCTTGATGCTGAGCACCTGGCCCCGGACCAGCCGGATGAAGATCGGAACGGCCGAGAGGCCGATCGCGATCATGGCGTTGGTCAAGGAGGGGCCGAGGATCGCTGCAAACGCAATCGCGACGATCAGGAAGGGGCAGGCCAGCATCGCTTCTGTGACGCGCGAGATCGCGATGTCGATCCAGCCGCCATACCACCCCGCCAGCAGCCCGAACGGTACTCCGACCGCCAGCGCGATCGAGACCGAGAAGATGCCGGCCAGCAGCGAGGTTTGCGCGCCGTAGAACAGGCGGGAGAACTGGTCGCGGCCGAGTTCGTCGGTGCCGAACCAGTACAGCGCCGAAGGCGGCTTGCGGATGGCGAGGAAGTTCGACTTCAGCGGGTCTGCCAGCGGCAGCAGCGGCGCCAGGATCGCCATCAGCACGAAGATCAGCACGAGCGCCCCGCCGATCTGGGCGGAGCGGTTGTGCAGCAGTTTCGTCCAGGCGCGCGGGCTTCGCGCCGGCAATGGTTCCAACGAGCTGGTCGGGGACGGGCGGTCCAATGCGATGTTCGCCATCAGCCGTCCCTCAGGCGTGGGTTGACGAGGATGTAGAGCAGGTCGGCAAGCAGGTTCATCAGGATGAAGCCGATTGCAGTGCACAGGACGACGCCTTGCACCACGCCGTAATCGCGATTGAACACGGCGTCGATGATCAGCTTGCCGAAACCGGGAATCGTGAAGACCTGTTCGGTCAGCACAGCTCCGGCCAGCAGCTCGCCGAAGAGCAGCGTCGAGAGGGTGATGATCGGAATCAGGGCATTGCGCAGCGCATGGCGGTTGACGACCGTCTGCTCGTCGAGCCCCTTGGCGCGCGCGGTGCGGACATAGTCGGACTGCAGGACCTCCAGCATCGCAGCGCGCGTATGGCGCATCAGGAAAGCCGCAAGCCCGCCGCCCAGCACGAAGGCGGGCATGATCAGCCGCTCGATCGCGCCGATCGGGTTGCTGAAGATCGGCTCATATCCCGATGCCGGCAGGAGCTTGAGCTCCACCGAGACGAGCAGGATCAGCATGATGCCGAGCCAGAAATTCGGAATCGAGAGACCCGACAACGCGAGCGCGCTGGCGGAATAGTCGAGGGCCGTCCCCTTGTTGCGGGCGGCGATGATGCCCGCCGGGACGCCGATCGCGACGGCGACGAGGATCGAGGCCGTGGCGAGCTGGATGGTGACAGGCAGCTTTTGCAGGATCAGCCCGAGCACCGGCTCGCCGGTTCGCAGCGAGCGGCCGAAATCGCCCTGCACGACCTGGCCGAGCCAGGCGAAGAACTGGACGACGATGGGATCGTCCATCCGGTAGATTTCGCGCAGCCGGGCGATCACCTCCGGATCGCGCTCCTCGCCGGCGATGACGAGGAACGGATCGCCGGGCAAGGCTCGCTGCAGGGCGAAGACGAACAGCGACACCAGAAAGAGTGTCGGGATCGCGATCAAGACGCGGCGGCCGATCAGGGTCAGCATGGCTGCCCCCTAAGCCCGGCCGCCATTCCGGGCGACGCAAGGGTCGCCCGGAGCTGACGAGGGTGTGGGGTTCGAGAAGAGGCGGTCATCACTTCTTCTTCAACCCGGCGAGCCGGATCATGCCGTCGGGATTGATCACGAAGCCATCGATGTTGGAGCGCAGCGCGAAGAACACCGTCTGGTTGTAGAGATAGACGATCGGCAGCTCGTCCTGCAGGATTGCCTGCGCTGCGTCATAGAGCTTCTTGCGCTCGGCGACGTCATAGACGGTGCGGGCCTGGTCGAGCAGCTTGTCGACCTCCGGATTGCTGTAGCGTCCGTCGTTCTGGTTACCCTTCGACGTCACGAACTGGTGGATATTGCCATCGGGGTCGATGCGGCCGGACCAGCCGATGCGGCTCATCTGGAACTTGCCCTGCTGCTGGTCGCGCAGCTGGCTCGCGAATTCGCTCGAGCGGATCTGGATGTCGATGCCGGCTTCCTGAGCCATTGCCTGGATGACCTGGCCAAGCTGCGCGTCGACGGGATTGTTGGTGACGAAGAGCTCGGCCGAGACCTTTTCGGCACCGGCTGCCTTGAGCAGCGCCTTCGCCTTGGCGACGTCGCGCGCCGGCACCGGGAAGTCGGCGCTGAGATAGGGGTTTCCGGGGTTGAACGGCTGGATCATCGGCTCGTACAGCCCTTCGAACACGACCTGGCTCAGGACCTTGCGGTCGATCGCGAGCGACAGGGCCTGGCGGACGCGCTTGTCCTTGCCCATCGGCTGGTTCGCCGCCTCGCCATTGGACGTGTTGATGGTGATGCCCTGATAGCCGAGATTCGATGTGCTGGCGATCTTGAGCGACTTGTCGCCCCGGGCGCCCGGCACGTCGGTCGGCGCAAGGCGCTCCAGCATGTCGAGTTCGCCGGCTCTCAGATTGGCGAGACGCACGGTGGTGTCGGGGATCGAACGATAGAGCACCCGGTCGAACTGGTAGTTCGCGGCCTCCCAGTGTTCCTTGAACTTCTCCAGCACGATGCGGTCGTTCTGGACGCGCTCGACGAACTTGTAGGGGCCGGAGCAGATCGGCTTGGCGCCGACATCGCCGCTGAGGCTCTTGGGAGCCAGCATCATGCCGGCGCGATCGGTCAATTGGGCAAGCAGGGTCGCGTCGGGGCGCTTGAGCTTCAGCACGAGCGTGGTGGCATCGACGGCCTCGACACTGTCGACCGAGGCGAGTTCCGATTTCCGCAGGGAGTCCGGCAGCGTGCGCGCCCGCTCCAGATTGGCCTTTGCCGCTTCGGCATTGAAGGGCTCGCCGTCATGGAACTTCGCATCGCTGCGCAGCTTCATGGTCAGCGTCAGCCCGTCAGGGGAGAATGACCATTCGGTCGCCAGCCGCGGGACGAGCTTGAGGTCAGGCGTGATATCGAGCAGCCGGTCGCACAGCCCCATGAAGACGATGCGACCGACGAAGGTGCGCGCCTTGTGGGGGTCGAGCACGTCGGGGTCTTCCTGCAGGCCGACACGCAGCGTGTTCGGCGCCTGCGCCATGGCTGGCAGGCTCGCGATCGTCAGGAAGGTCGCTGAAACCAGCGCGGCAATGAGCTTCATCGGTTTTCCCCTGTTGGATTTTCTGTGTGAGGCGCGTTCGCGCGGCCGGATAGAGATCTGGCGCATGGCCTGCCGAACGCAGGCTGCTTGCGCCGCTAGGTCGATATGCAGAATCCGAAAGCGAAGAGCCTCCCGGGTTGGTCCCGTTCAGCACCAAGTTGGCGCAAGTTTCGGCGGGCGTCGATCATGCGCTGCATCATTCTTGCGGAGTATTGTTCCCGGGTCGCCGTTCGGCTTGTATGCAAGTTGGCGGCCAAGCTCTCCGCTTCTGGCTGAGGCCGGCATGTCCGGGCTACGCGCACGCAGGGCATGATCTCTGATATGCACTGCGCCAGACGGATACGGGTATCAGGCGCAGTTTGTATGCGCTGGAAACAGGGAATGGGACGGATGCTTCTGGGTGTGATTGCCGACGACATGACGGGTGCGACCGACGTCGCCCTGATGCTGAACCGGGCCGGGATGCGGACGGTTCAGGTGATCGGCGCGCCATCGGCCAATGCAACCCTGCCGGAGGCCGATGCGGTCGTCGTCGCGCTGAAGTCGCGTACCAATCCGGTTTCGGAAGCAGTGGCGCAGTCGCTCGCCGCCTGCGAGGCGCTGCTCGCCGCCGGCGCGCGCCAGATCCTGTTCAAATATTGCTCGACCTTCGACTCGACCCCGCACGGCAATATCGGCCCCGTGGCGGACGCGCTGATGCGCCGGCTCGGCGCGGAAAGCGTCATCATTTGCCCGGCCTTTCCGGCGAATGGCCGCTCGATCTATCAGGGCTATCTCTTCGTCGGCTCCGTGCCTCTGCATGAGAGCTCGATGAAGGACCACCCGTTGACGCCGATGCGGGATTCAAACCTGATGCGCCTGATGGCGGCACAGACCGAGACCCCTGTCGGCCATATCGGATACGCCACGGTCCTGGCTGGGGCCGGCGCGGTCAAGAACCGGCTTGTGGAACTGGCGGGGCAGGGCGTGCGCTATGTCGTGACCGACGCGCTGACCAATGACGACCTGATGGTGCTGGGCGCTGCTGTCGATGGGGCGGTCCTGCTGACCGGCGGTTCCGGCATCGCGATGGGGCTGCCGCAGAACTTCCGCAAGGCAGGGCTGTTGCCGGATCGCGATATCGCGGCCCATCTCGAGGCGCCCGAGGGGCGGGCCGGCATTATCTCGGGCAGCTGCTCCACTGCCACACGCGGGCAGATCAAGGCGGCGCTTGAAGCCGGATATCCCGCGCTGAAGGTCGATCCGCTCGCTCTGGCCACCGGCGAGCAGACGGCACGAATTCTGGCCGATTGGGCGCTGGCGCAACCGGCCGATCGACCCTTCCTCGTCTATTCCAGCGATGACCCGGCCGAAGTCGCCGCGATCCAGGGGCAGCTTGGCCGCGACAAGGCCGGTGAGATCGTCGAGCAGGCTTTCGCTGAAACGGCGCGCCTGCTCGCCAAGGGCGGTGTCACGCGCCTGCTCGTCGCCGGTGGCGAGACCTCGGGCGCCGTTGTCCAGGGCCTCGGCATCCAGACGCTCGAGATTGGCCCCGAGATCGACCCCGGTGTGCCGTGGACCCGCGTCGTCGGCAGTCCTGCGATGGCGGTTGCCCTGAAATCCGGGAATTTCGGCGCGCCCGATTTCTTCCTGAAGGCATGGAGCCTGCTCCGCTAGGTCATCGGACCGGATATCGCATCCGGTCCGATGACCTAGCTTCTATGTTCGCATCGGCTTCTCCGAAAACCGCAATCCACTTTTCGGGCCGATGCTCGAGCAGGACAGGCCGTTCATTCCGGCGCAGAAAAACTCGTATAGGATCGCACCACGACGGCAGCGGAGACGGGGATGGACATGGCGTTTCTCGGCGAACTCCTGACGAGTGTGGCGGACCGGGGCCGCGCACTGATTGGCCTTGAGCGTTTTGCCGGGAACCGCAACCGCTCGCTTGACCGGCTCTGCGAGGACCTGCTGTCAGGGCGTGGTGAGGCCTCCGGCATGGCGTTGGCGCAGGCCGTTCTCGAGCAATGGGAACGGCTCGATCCGCCCGGGCGCCTCGGTTTCTTCCGCCTGCTGCAGGATCGCTTCGGTCCGGATCAGGAGAAGTTGAACGCCGCCATCGCGCGCTACCAGAATGAGCCGGACGCGGCTGCTATCGCAGCGCTGCACATTGCCTCCGAGCCGCGCCGGCAGGAACTTTTCCGCCGCCTCAACCTCGCGCCCGGCGGCACCCATGTGCTGGTCCGCATGCGGGAGGCGTTGTTCGAGGCGATCGAGGCCGACCCGGCCCTGAAGCCGGTCGATGATGATTTCCGGCATCTCTTCGGCTCCTGGTTCAATCGCGGCTTCCTGGTCTTGCGCCGCATCGACTGGCACACACCGGCCAATGTGCTGGAAAAGGTCATCCGCTACGAAGCGGTGCACGAGATTCAGGGCTGGGATGATCTGCGCCGCAGGCTCGAGCCGGCAGACAGGCGCTGTTTCGCTTTCTTCCATCCGCAGCTTGTCGACGAGCCGCTGATCTTCGTCGAGGTTGCGCTGACGGGCGCGATCCCGCGCAGCATCGCCGAAGTCCTGAGTGAAGAGCGCGAGGTCCTCGCGGCCCAGAATGCGTCCACCGCGGTGTTCTATTCGATCTCGAACTGCCAGGAGGGGCTGCGTGGCATTTCCTTCGGCAATTTTCTGATCAAGCAGGTCGCCGAGGACCTGAAGCGCGAACTGCCCGGGTTGGATACCTTCGTCACTCTTTCGCCCGTTCCCGGCTTTGCGCGCTGGCTCGCGGGCATCGTCGCCGAGCCTGGCGACCCGCTGCTCACCAATGAGGAACTCTCCGAGCTTGCGCGCCCGGTCGGCGAGACCATGGCTCTCGACGAACAGGAGAGGGCGCGGCGCGACAAGCTGCTGGGCCAGATGGCGGCGCAGTATCTGCTGCGCGCCCGCGCGTCGTCGGGGCGGGTCATCGACCCTGTCGCGCGCTTCCATCTCGGCAACGGCGCAAGGCTGGAACGCATCAATATAGGCGGCAATCTCTCGGCCCGGGGCTTGCGCGAGTCGCACGGCGTGATGGTCAATTACCGCTATGATCTCGGCGATATCGAAGCCAATCACGAGGCCTTCGCCAGCCGCAACACCGTCGTCGCATCGTCCGCCGTCCGCAAGCTGCTCCGTCCCGTCTCCGCCTGAACCAAAACCTGAGACCTGTCATGGCCAATCATCTGTTCGACCTCGTCACCGCGCGCATTCCCGCACCCGACGCGCCCTTCGCGCTTCTCGGTGACGGCCGTCGCTACAGCTATGCCGAGATGGTCGCGGTGTCCGCCCGCTTCGCCAATGCCCTGGTGGCGCTCGGCGTGAAGCCGGGCGATCGCGTCGCCGTGCAGGTGGAAAAGAGCATCGAGGCGCTGATGCTCTATCTCGGCACGATCCGCGCCGGCGCCGTCTTCCTGCCGCTGAACACCGCCTACACGCCGGCCGAGATCGAGTATTTCCTCGGAGATGCCGAGCCCGCGGTCTTCGTGTGCGATCCGGGCAAGGCCGAGGCCCTGCGGCCCTACGCCGAGAAGGCCGGTGCCAAGCTGGAAACGCTCGGTGTCGCGACAGGTACGCTCTTCGACAAGGCCGGCGGCGCTTCCGCAGAATTCGCCGATGTCGCACGTGGACCGGACGACCTAGCCGCCATCCTCTATACCTCGGGGACGACCGGGCGCTCCCAGGGCGCGATGCTGAGCCATGACAACCTGGCCTCGAATGCGCTCGCGCTCGTCGACTACTGGCGCTTCAGCAGGAATGACCGGCTGCTGCATGCGCTGCCGATCTTCCATACGCATGGCCTCTTCGTCGCGACCAATGTCGTGCTCTTCGCCGGCGCCTCGATGATCCTGCTGCCGAAATTCGATCCCGAGCAGATCATGAAATACCTGCCGCAGGCGACCAGTATGATGGGCGTGCCGACCTTCTATGTCCGGCTGCTGCAGGATCCGCGCCTGACCAAGGAGGCGACCCGGCATATGCGCCTCTTCGTCTCCGGTTCGGCGCCGCTGCTCGCCGAGACGCATCGCGAATGGCGCGAGCGCACCGGCCACGCCATCCTCGAGCGCTACGGCATGACCGAGACCAATATGAACACCTCCAACCCTTATGAGGGCGAGCGTGTTGCCGGCACGGTCGGTTTCCCGCTGCCAGGCGTGAGCGCGCGCGTCACCGACCCGGAAACCGGCAGGACGCTCGGTGCCGACGAGATCGGCATGATCGAGGTCAAGGGCCCGAACGTCTTCAAGGGGTACTGGCGCAATCCGGAGAAGACCAAGGCCGAGTTCCGCAACGATGGCTTCTTCATCACCGGGGACCTCGGCAAGATCGACTCCGCCGGCTATGTCCATATCGTCGGGCGCGGCAAGGACCTGATCATTACCGGCGGCTACAATGTCTATCCGAAGGAAGTCGAGACCGAGATCGACGAGATGCCGGGCGTGATCGAGAGCGCGGTCATCGGTTGTCCCCATCCCGATTTCGGCGAGGGCGTCACGGCCGTGGTCGTGGTCAAGCCCGGGGCCGAGATCACCGCCGCGTCGATCTCGAAGGCGCTCGACCAGCGCCTCGCCAAGTTCAAGCTGCCGAAGCAGGTCTTCATCGTGCCCGAACTGCCGCGCAACACCATGGGCAAGGTCCAGAAGAACCTGCTGCGCGACAGCTATCGCGACATCTACGCCAAGACCGCCAAAGCGGGGGAGTAACCCAGCACCGCGCGGTCAAACCCGCGCGGGCTCCCTGATTTCGATGGTTTCGCCGTCGCCGGGGATCAGCAGGCGCTCTGGCCCGATACCGCGCTGTTCGGCGGCCTTGCGCAGGGCCGCCCGGTTGATGCTCGCATGGTCGAGCGCCTCCATATGGGTCGCGATGACGATGGCCTCGGGGGCTGCTTCGCAGAGTGCCAGCGTCTGGGCGTCGTCCATCACGATCAGGGTGTTGTCCCAGAGGGCACCGCAGGAATGGGTGACGATCACATCCGGCGCGGTCGCTGAAACTGCTTCGAGCAGCGGCGGATAGAGAATGCTGTCCCCGCACCAATAGAGCGTCGGCTCGCCTGGGGCCTCCAGGCTGAAGCCCATGACGGGCCCCATCTTCTCGACGACCGCGCCGCTGCCATGCTGCGCCGGAACGCGCTTCAGGATAATCGGTCCGATCCGCTGGAAGCACTCCACGGGGCTGACTGACTGGAAACCCGCCTCCACGATCCTGTCCTCGTCGCCGGGGCGGCAGGTCAGCGGCAGATATTTGGGAATGCGCTCCTTCGCGACGCTGTCGAAATGGTCGGAATGCAGGTGCGAGACGATCACCTGGTCGACACCATCGAGAATGCTCTCGATCGGCTCGGGCAGCTCGACCATCGGGTTTGCGGATTTGCCGGTGAAAGATGGACGGCCGTGCATGGGGCCGAAATCAGGGTCGATCAGGAATGTCCTGCCCGCATAGACAAGCTTGAGCGTGGCATTGCGGAGGAGTTGGAGCCGCATGAGTGTCTCCGGATAGTGGCAATGCAGCTCATCATGCGTTCTCCCGCTCGCCAGCGGCCAGTTCTATTTTGTGAAGTCGATAGTGCTCAGCGTTGATCAATGCTCGCTCCGGATTGAGATCAAGGAGAAACCCTCGGAGCCTCCCAAAGACCTACGCCTTTGGACTATACATCCGCGAGGGCTGGCGAGCGGGCTCAGCCCTTGGGTTGCGGTACCATGCCAAGATCGAAATCAGCCTCGGCAGCGGATGCTTCGCGGTGCCTGAGGCGGCTCTCCCGCAATTCGCCGGCCGTCTCGAGGATGGGATAGGCGATCGACGTGATGTGCCCGTGGATGCGCTTGAGATCGCGCAGCACGTCGAGATGGATCGAGCTCGTCTCGATCGATTCCGGCACGCCGCTGCGCAGCCGCTCATAATGGCTTTCGGTCGCGCGGCGCTCGGCGGAACGCATCACGGCCTTCTCATCGAAGAGTTGACGCGCCAATGCGATGTCGCGTGTCGCGAGGACGTTCAAGGCCAGCCGCAGGCTGTGGGACACCCGCGCATGCAGTGCGCTGATCTCGGCAAGCCCCTCCGCCGAGAAGCGATAGCCCTTGCGGATCTTCTTCTCGGCCAGTTCCCGGAGGTTCTTGTCGATGACGTCGCCGATATGCTCGAGATTGGTGTTCAACGTGACGATCTCGAGCAGCCGGCGGCTTTCCTCTGTGCTCAGCTCGGACCGGGACAGCCGTACCAGATAGAGCTTGATCGCCTCGTGGATCGTGTCGACACCGTCATCGGCCTGCGAGATCTCGCGGGAGAGCTTGATCTGGTCGCCATCGAGCAGGGTCAGCGTGTCCTTCAGCATCTCGCCGACGCGGTCGCCGAGATGGAGCGTCTCGCGCATCGCGCAGGCAAGCGCTTCCGATGGGCTGTCGAGCACACCGGGGTCGAGATAGAGCGGGCGGATCACGCGTTCGTTTGTCGGCGCGCTCGGCATGAGCCGCAGGACGAGGTTGGAAATTGGTGTGATGAAGGGCAGGAACAGCAGCCCGCCGGCGATGTTCAGCGCCAGATGCAGCTCGACTGCGAGCCGTCCGGGATGGAGAGACAGGGACGAGAACCAGCCGGCGAGCGGGCCGGCGAACGGGATCACGATGACGGCGATGACGAGGCGCGTCAGCAGATTGGCGACCGCGACACGGCGCTGCGCGATCGGGGCGCCGAGCTGGTCGATGACCGGGACCAGGGCATTGCCGAGATTCGCTCCGACGATCAGTGTCACGGCCATGGTCGGGGAGAGCAGCCCGCCCGACCAGAACGAAGCGATCAGCAGCACGATGGCAAGGCTGGAATGGGTCAGCCAGGTCGCGGCGACGGCCACAAGCACGGCGATGACCGGCTCGCCGGCCAGTGCCTGCAGAATCAGCTTGAAGGTCGGGGACTGTGCGAGCGGAGCGGCAGCGGATTTCAGCTCGACGAGCGAGAGCAGGATGAGCCCGATGCCGACCAGGACACGGCCGATATTGCGGGCCCGGTCCATCGCCTCGTTGGCGAGATAGAGCGCCACACCGACGGCGAGGCAAAGCCCCCAGATCCAGCCAAGATCGAGCGACACGAGAAAGGCTGCGAGCGCCGTGCCGATATTGGCTCCGAGCAGCACGGCAAGCGCCATCGGCAGCGTGATCAGCGATTGGCCCGCGAACGAGGAGAGCAGCAGCGTCGTCGCCGTCGAGCTTTGCAGCACCAGAGTCACCGCCGCTCCGCTCGCCAGCGCCGTGAAGCGGTTGCGCGTGAAACGCGCGAGCGCCTGTCGGAGCGAGGAGCCGAAAGCCCGCGTGGCGCCCGTCCTGACCAGGCGTACGGCCCAGATCAGCAGAGCCACCGCCCCTGCGAGGTGGATCAGGACCGAGGTGGTGCTGTCGACTGCGTTCATCTCGTACGGTGGTCTCCGAATCGGGGGTGCCAAGGGCCTCGCGAAGCGCAGCCAATCTAGCTGAATTTCATTAGCCGTCTTATAAAATATGTAGGTTGAAAGGGGCCATTTGATGACCCCTCTCCGACCTATTGTCGTCGGTGATTGCTGATCGATTCAAGCCGCGAATGTACCATAGGGGACGTTTTCCCGGGCATCGCGCAGCGCTGTCGCCCACCAGTGCAGTTGCGCCAGCATGGTTGCCATCGCCTGCTCGGCCTTGGTCGCATCCAGGAGCTGGCCGGTCTCGTCGAACTGGCTCCAGGCATGCGCAAAGCAGACAACGTCGCGGATAGTGGCCGCGTGCAACTCGTTGAAAACCTGGCGCAACTGGTCGATGGCGCGCAAGCCGCCCGAGACGCCGCCATAGGACACGAAGGCGACCGGCTTGCCGCGCCACTCCGCCCCGACGAGATCGATCAGGAACTTCAGCGGCGCCGGATAGCCGCGGTTATATTCCGGCGTGACCACGATGAAGCCATCGGCGCGCCCGATCCGCTCCCTGAGCAGGCGCACTGTCGGAGTTTCGCCGCGTGGGTGGCGCTTCGGCAGGTCGAGCGTCAGCGGATCGAGGACATCGACGACGAAGGGGCCTTCGCCTTCGATCTGCGACAGCGCCCAGTTGGCCACCCGGTCGCAGAGCCGCCCCTCACGGGTGCTGCCATAGATCAGGGCGAGGTGGATCCTGCGGTCTAACGGGCGGTGCATGGTCGCGCTCCAGGCTGCTTGCACATCGGAAGCGCAGGGTTATAAAACCTCAAGCAAGGTTAAGGTCAAGCGTCGATGAGCAAAGCGGATCACGCCCATTTCTTCGATGAGATGAGCGTCGGCGAGGTGGCGAGGCGCAGCGGGCTCGCTGTCTCCACCATCCATTTCTATGAGGCGAAAGGCTTGATCCGGAGCGCGCGGAGCAGCGGAAACCAGCGCCGCTATCCGCGGGAGGTTCTCCGGCGCGTGGCGATCATCAAGGTGGCGCAGCGCACGGGAATCCCGCTGAAGACGATCGGCGACGCCTTCAAGGCCTTGCCATCGGAGCGCACGCCGACGGCGGAGGATTGGTCACGCCTGTCATCGGTCTGGAAGGTTGAGCTGGAGCGCCGGATCGACCGGTTGACGCGGCTGCGCGACCACCTGACCGACTGCATCGGCTGCGGCTGCCTCTCGGTGAAGAGCTGCCCGCTGCACAATCCCTGGGATCGGTTGGGCGAGCAGGGCGCGGGACCGCGCCTGCTCGACCCCGATTGAGGCTGCCGATTACGACGCCTTGTGCAGTTGCGAGAGCGGGAACCTGGCGACGTCTGCCAGCAGCTCGGCAAAACCCTTCGCCTGAAGGGCCGCTGTCGCCTTGCCCTTTTCGGCCGTCGCCAGGCTGGCATCGCCTGCCGCGCCGCTGGGATTGACGTCCTGCGCCATCCAGGCATGCGCATGCAGGCCAGTCGGCCTGAGCCAGGCGTACTCGCCCTGCATCTTGATCGTGCTCGGCTCGAAATGGCCGGCCTTGCCCATGTCGACGAGATCCGGCCGGAAATGCAGCATCAGCGAGGTCTCGATGTCGCCGGCATGGATGCCGTGATTGGCATCGAGATCGGCATAGACGCCTTGCGGCAGACCGAAGGCGCGCCAGGCGGTGGTGACAGCCAGCATGCCGTGGCGCACGCGCAGTTCGCGCGCGACCACCTTCATCGGGTCGATATTGCCGCCATGCGAGGTGACGATGACGAGTTTGCGCAGGCCGGCGCGCCGAACGCTTTCGCCGATCTCGAGCCAGCTCTGCGTCGCGCTCTCCCAGGACAGGGTTAGCGTGCCCGGCGAATGCAGATGCTCGTTCGACTTGCAGATCGGCAGCGTCGGCAGCACCAGCACATCGAGATTGGCGGGAACCAGCGGCATCGCCTCGGCCAGCATGGAATTCATGATGGTGGTGTCGACCGAGACCGGCAGATGCGGCCCGTGCTGCTCGATCGCCGCCAGCGGCAGCACCGCCACGGTGTTGTCGGGCGACAGCCCCTCGAAATCGGTGGTCTTCAGGTCGCCCCAGAAACGCGCGCTCATCGCTCAATCCGTCCTTGTCTGCTCGTCATTCCGCCGCCTGCGCAGCATCGGCTTGCCAGTTCAACAGCTTGCCGGGGTTCATCAGTCCTTGCGGATCGGCGATCCGCTTGAACTCCGGTTGCGGCGCATCGACCTTCTTCCAGCCGGCGTTGTTCAGGACCCAGCTATGCGGGTTCGAGGCCTGGATGCCCGCTTCTTCGGCCTGCGCCATGATCTCGTGCAGGCGTTCGGCCGTGGTGAAGCGCACCAGCGGCAGGCTGGAATGGTAGACCTTGCCCTGCCGGCGCTGGAACTCGATGTGGAAGAGCACATCCTCGTGGAAATGCGTCTCGGCCCAGGCCAGCAGTTCGAGGTTGCGGACCGGCGGGAAGCGCAGTTGCAGATAGGTGATGTCGGGGTCGACCTTCAGCGCATGCAGCGTGGTGTGGTTCCAGGTGTATTCGTAGAGCGGGCCGGGCGCGCCCTTCTCGCGATGCTCCCCGAATGCCGCGGCGCGGGCTTCAGCCGCTGCGCGCGAGAAGGTGACCGTTCCGCCCATCTCGGCAATCAGCCGGTCGAGCTCGTCGCCCTGCGGCTCCGAGACCATCAGGATGGCGAAGGCCTTGTTCTCGCCCAGCCAGGGGGCGAGTCGGCGCAAATACGGGGCAATGCGGGGATCGTGGATGCTGATCAGCTTCTTGGCGATACCGTCGCATTCGGTGAAGGCCTGGCCGAAGGCGGCCGCCTGGCCAAGGGTCTCGAAGGTCGCGATCCGTTCTGCCCATGCATGGGCGGGTGCCAGTGGCACCTCGACCTCGGTGATGATGCCGTTGACGCCATAGGCGTGCATGACCTTGAGGATGTCCTTGCCGCGCAGCTCGATCAGCCGCGGCTCCGGCTCGACCGTCATGACTTCGGCAGCGATGACCGCGCCTGGATTGTCGATCTGTCCCCACGTGCAGGAACCAGCGCCGGCAGCTCCGCCTGCGATGAAGCCGCCGAGCGTTGCCTGTGCCCGGGTCGAGGGATGCATGCGCAACTCCTGCCCGAGCGGGGCAAGCGCCTTGTCGATATCGAGCATGTTCGCGCCAGCCTCGAACCGGCCCGCGCCGAGCGTGGTCGAGACCACGCGGCTGAACCGGGACAGGTTGAGCACGACCCCACCTTCGAGCGGCACGGCCTGGCCGTAATTGCCGGTGCCGCCGCCGCGAACCGTCAATGGCACGCGATGGCGCGCGCAGGCCGAGGCGACGCGGCGAACCTCGTCCTTGGTCTTCGGCAGGATCACGAGTTCAGCCTGCTTGCCCTCGAGATCCGGCTTCAGCACGGGGGAGAACCAGAAGAAGTCGCGGCTGTGCATCCTGAGCGACGGCGCGTCGTCATAGATCGTCAGATCTGCGAGTTCGGCGCGAAGTGCGGAGAGGGCAGGGCTGGTCATGCTGATCTCGGATTCCGTGGACGGCGCCACCATAGCCGGAAGTGCCGGCGGAGGAAGCCGCGTGGCCGCATGGCGCCGTCGCGGCTGTTGATCACTTCAGGTGTTGCAGATCTGGCGAGGAATTGGGCAAATGCCCGATCTCTGTGCGTAATAATGCGATGCCGGATTTCCAGCGCGCCTGGCAGCGTGGCATATATGTTGCTCGCTGGTGGCCACAGCGCGGCGCGGACGCCGCTGGCTAGCCTGTTCCTGGAGGTCCGTTCCATGACGATGAAGTATCGCCTGAGCCGTCGCGCTGCGCTCGGCCTGATCGGCGGCTCGGCCGCTTCCGCTCTGATCCCGGTTCCCGGAGCCAGGGTCAATGCCCAGACGCTGGACAAGGTCAGCTACCAGACCAACTGGCGCGCCCAGGGCGAACATGGCGGCTTCTATCTCGCCCTCGCCAACGGCATCTACAAGAAATACGGCATCGACGCCGATATCCGCATGGGCGGCCCGCAGCAGAACCCGTCGCAGCTCCTGCTCGGTGGCCGGGTCGACATGATCATGTCGAACTCGTTCGAGGCGATCCGCTATGCCCAGGAGAACCTGCCCTTCCTCTGCATCGCCTCGATCTTCCAGAAGGACCCGCAGGTCCTGATCTCGCATCCGGGCCAGGGCAACGACACGCTGGCTGCGCTCAAGGGCAAGCCGATCCTGGTCGGCGCCGGCGGACGCACCAGCTTCTGGCCTTTCCTGAAGGCGAAGTTCGGTTTCACCGACGAGCAGATCCGGCCCTACACCTTCAACATGGCGCCGTTCCTGGCCGACAAGACGATCTCGCAGCAGGGCTTCCTGTCCTCCGAGCCCTTCGCGATCCGCAAGGCCGGCGTGAACCCGGTCGTGCACCTGCTCGCCGATTCCGGCTTCGGCAACTACAACACGACCATCAACATCTCGAAGAAGATGGTCGCCGAGAAGAAGGACGTGGTGCAGCGCTTCGTCACCGCGACTCTCGAAGGCTGGGCCGAGTACATGAAGGGCGGCCCGGCGATCGAGGCCGCCAACGCGCTGATCCTCAAGGACAATCCCGACATGGACGGCGAGAAGCTCGCCTATGCCCGCCAGGTCATGAACGAGAACGGCATCGTGCTCTCGGGGGACGCGCTGACGCTTGGCATCGGCGCGATGACAGATGCGCGCTGGGCCGATTTCTACAAGATGATGACGGAGGCCGGCGTCTTCCCTGCTGGCATCGACATCAAGAAGGCCTATAGCCTCGAGTTCATCAACAAGGGCGTCGGCAAGGCGTAGGCGGCTTCCGCCCTTCATGGACCCCGGGTCGGCGCGGCGGCGCCGATCCGTCCGGGATGACCGGAAGACGTTCGACAGCAGCAAGATGGATCATCAGGCTTTGGACACAGCCTATCTGAGCAGACCTCATGTCGAAGGCAGCGGCGCCAGGCCGCTCGTATCAGTCCGGCATGTCTCGAAGCAGTTCGCCAACGGCACATTGGCCGTGCGCGACGTCAATCTCGACCTTGGCACGGGCGAGTTCATCAGCCTGCTCGGCCCCTCGGGCTGCGGCAAGTCGACCTTGCTGCGGATGATCGCAGGCCTGGGTGCGCCATCGACGGGCACGATCGACTGGCCGACGACGAGCCATGACGCCTCCGGCAAGCCGGAGCGCGATCTCGGCTTCGTCTTCCAGGACCCGACATTGATGCCCTGGGCGGATGCTCTGTCCAACGTGATGATGCCGCTGATCCTCAAGCATGTGCCGAAGCGCGAGGCGCAGGAGCGCTCGGCCGAGATGCTGGCGCTGGTCGGGCTGAAGGGCTTCGAGAAATCCTATCCGCGCGAGCTTTCCGGCGGCATGAAAATGCGCGTCTCGATCGCCCGTGCGCTGGTGATGCGGCCAAAGATCCTGCTGATGGACGAGCCCTTCGCGGCGCTGGACGAAATCACCCGTCACCGCCTCAATGACGACCTGCTCGAGCTCTGGTGGAAGACGAAGTTCACCGCCGTCTTCGTCACCCATTCGGTGTTCGAGTCGGTCTACCTGTCGAAGCGCATCGTCGTCATGGCGGCTCGTCCCGGGCGCGTCATGGCCGATCTCGACGTCGATGCTCCCTATCCGCGCGACGAGCTGTTCCGCACCTCGGCCGATTACGCGCATCTGTGTCGTGTCGTTTCCGGCAAGCTCAAGGAGGCGATCGGCTCATGAGCGCGCCGTCCCTGGATACCACCATGCCGCATGTGCCCCATGACGGGACCGATGCGGAAGCGCGCCCGATCTTCGCGGCCGAGCCCCGCATCCTCGGCCTGCCCGCCAGCGCCTGGCCCCGCATCCTGGCGCCGATCGCGGTTGGCGTGCTGGCGCTTGGCCTGTGGGAGTTCCTCGTCCGCTGGAAGGAGATCCCACCCTATATCCTGCCCGGGCCGGTGCTGATCGGGCAAACGCTGATCGCCGACTGGGGCACGCTTTCGGGCTCGCTCTGGATCACGCTGCGCATCACCTTCATGGCGCTCTTCGCAGCCGTGGTCGTCGGCGTCACGCTGGCCGTGCTCTTCACCCAGTCGAAATGGCTGGAGATGTCGCTTCTGCCTTATGCGGTTGTCCTCCAGGTCACGCCGATCGTCGCGATCGCGCCGCTGATCATCATCTGGGCCGGCGACATCAACCTGTCGCTGCTGATCTGCGCCTGGATCGTCGCCTTCTTCCCGATCCTGTCGAACACGATCCTCGGGCTGAACTCGGCCGACCACAACCTGATCAATTTCTTCCAGCTCTATGGCGCGACGCGCTGGCAGACGATGCGCTATCTCAAGCTGCCGGCCGCGCTGCCTTACTTCCTGGCGGGCCTGAAGATCTCCGGCGGTCTTGCCCTGATCGGCGCGGTGGTGGCGGAGTTCGTTGCCGGAACGGGTGGGAGCGAGTCGGGCCTCGCCTATCGCATCCTCGAAGCCGGTTATCAGCTCAAGATTCCGCGGGTCTTCGCCGCCCTGATCATGATCTCGCTCTCGGGCATCGCGATCTTCCTGGTGACGAGCTGGATCTCGCATCTGCTGTTGCGGCGCTGGCATGAAAGCGCGCTGAAGCGGGAGAATTGATCATGAACGCCGTCCCGGACCGCAAACCGAGGGCGGTTCAGCCCTCGCGCTACGATATCGCGGGCTTCAAGACCGATATCGCCGACATCCCGCTGATCGATGAGCCGCAGGTCGTGCGCAAGCGCTCGCGCGACTTCTTCTGGTACTCGCCGATCCTCAATGCCGAACTGGCGAACAAGTCGGCCGATATCATCGTCTGTCCGCGCGACGAGGCCGATGTGGTGCGCGTTGCGGCGGCCTGTGCCAGGCGACGCATCGCGCTGACGGTGCGTGCCGCGGGAACCGGCAATTACGGTCAGGCCGTGCCGCTTGAAGGCGGCGTCCTGCTCGATATCACCGCACTGACCGCGATCGAGTGGCAGAAGCCCGGCGCGATCCGCGTCCAGGCCGGCGCCAGGTTGCTCGATATCGACATGGCGACCCGGCCATCCGGCTACGAATTGCGCATGCATCCCTCGACCAAACGGTCGGCGACTGTCGGCGGCTTCGTCGCGGGCGGCTCGGGCGGCGTTGGCTCCGTGACCTATGGCGGCCTGCGCGAACCGGGCAATATCCTCGCGGCCCGCGTCGTCACGGTGGAGGAGGAGCCGCGCATTCTCGAGCTGCGCGACGACGCAGCCCAGAAGGTCAACCGCGCCTACGGCACGACCGGCATCATCACCGCGCTCGAAATGCCGCTGGCCCCGGCCTGGCCGTGGATCGACGTCATCGTCGCCTTCGACGATTACATCGAGGCGTTCCAGGCCGGCTATGACGTCGCGCTGGCAGACGGCGTGGTCAAGAAGCTGGTGACGCCGATCTCATCGCCGATCCCGTCCTATTTCGGCGCGTTGAAGCAGCATTGCCCGCCAGGCAAGAGCATCCTGATCTGCATGATCGCGGAGGCCTCGCTTGGCCCCTTCAAGGCGATCATCGGTGCGCGCGGAACGGTGACCTATGAGGCGCCCTCGGAGGAGGGGCCGGGCACGGTGCCGCTCTATGAGTACACCTGGAACCACACGACGCTGCAATGGCTGAAGAGCGATCGCTCGATCACCTATCTGCAGTGCCTGTTCCCGCATGACCGGCTGGTCGCGAGCGCCCGCGAGATGATCACACGCTTCCCGGACGAGGTGCTGCCTCATCACGAATTCATCCGCTTCGGTGGACGCGTGACCGCGAGCGCCCTGCCGATTCTGCGCTACACGACCCCGGAGCGGCTGAACGAGATCATCGCGCTGCATGAGGAGGCGGGCGTGATGATCGCGAACCCGCATGTCGTCTCGCTCGAAGGTGGCAGCCGCCACAAGCGGGCCGATGCCGACCAGCTCGGCTTCAAGCACGAGGTCGATCCCTACGGCCTGCTGAACCCCGGCAAGATGGATAGTTTTGTCGCGAAACCCGGCTGATCAGGCGAAGAAGGCGAGCTTCTCGTCGACCGGGAGCGCTTCGATCTTGCGCAGCTCGACCTCCGACGTCGTCGCCGCGGCTCTCGGCTTCGGCGCAGCCACTGTGACCGCAGCCTCGGGGGCTTCCGCGAAGACGAGGTCTTCCTCCATCATCTGAATCGTGCTGAGTCGCCGATGATTGGAGGCTCTCGTCCGGATGCGCGGGGTCTCGTGCAGGGTGGAGCGCGGCTTGTCGTCGATCTCGACGATCTCGATGTCGTCATAGGTCGAGAGTGGAACGGCCTCGCGCAGATCAAGCGCCTTGGCAGGCATCGGGAGCGGCGTGATCCGGCTTGTGTCGGGGGCGACATGCATGCTGCCGGCGATGGCCCGCAGGCTGCTGTCGAGCATGGCGATCGTGTCGGCGATCTTGCCGATCTGCTGCGCGGTGCCCTCGACAACGGCGCTTGCCGCATAGATCTCCGTCGCCCGCCGATCGAGCAGGTCGCACATCACTTCCGCTGCGCCACTCTCGCGCAGGCCCCAGGCAGCTTCCTGGATGCTCTCGGTCGCGCCGACGATGCTGCCGGCCGCGGTCTCGATACGTGCAGCGAGACGCGACGACGGCTCGCCGGCCTTGCCGCTGATCCGTTCCAGATCGCTGCGCAGATCCATGATCAGCGCGATGGCCTCGCTCACATCTGGTCCGCTCGACGCCGGAGCAGCAGAGACGCCCATGGCATGCTGCAGCCTGTCGATGGCAGCGAGCACCTGAGCGGTGTCGGCCTGCCGGTTTCGCTTGGCGTGCTCGGCCATGAACCAGCGCCCGCGCGCGGTCTCCATCACTGCCGCGGCGATAGCCTCGTAGTCGGTCTCGCTCAGCGGTGTCAGCGAACGCGCGTCGCCCATGACGAACCTGCTCTCGGGGAGACTGACCGATTCGGGCCGGGCAGTCGTGATGATCCAGCGAAAACCGTGCGACAGAATTGATTAAGGAAGTGCTGCCATGCGGCATTGAAAGGCGCCTCGATGCACAAAAAAACCGGAGCGCGCCGATCACGCGGTGGGAGCGTTCGCAGCGACAGCGATGCAGCGCGACGACGCTTGCCAAGCGTGCCCGGCACGGCGATACAGGTTTCGGGGATAGGGCCTGACCTGGCATTAGGGTGCCATGCGCGGACGGAGGTCCGATGAGGCCGATCGAGGGACATCAGGGAGACCATGGCGAGCCTCGACACCGCCGAACCCCAGGCCGTCTTTCACGACGATGCAGGTAGCCTCGCCATCGAGCTGACCGGCTCCTGGAGCGCCGAGCGCGCGCCGCGCATCGAGGAATTGATCGCTGAAATGGGCGAACGCATCGCCTCGGTGTCGCGCGCGACCCTCGATCTCTCCGCGATCATCCGGCTCGATACGCTCGGCGCCTATGTTCTCAACCGGCTGAAGAACCAGCGCGAGGCCGCCGGGGGCTCGGTCGAACTCGTCAGCCGGAGGCCGGAGCACGCGGTGCTGCTGGCCGAGGTCAATATCCACGACTGCTCCGTCCCGCCGACGGTCCATCATTTCGGCATTGTCAGCGTGCTGGTGAATATCGGCGAGGCCATGGTCCGCTTCGGGCGCGACATGGTCGGCGGAGCGATGTTCCTCGGCGAGGTGGTGGTCGGCTCCGTCAGCGTCATGTTCGGTCCGCGCAAGTTCAGGGGACCGCCGCTCGTCAATCAGATCGAGCTGATCGCCTTCAATGGCGCGCCGATCATCATGCTGATCTCGTTTCTGGTCGGCTGCATCGTCGCCCAGCAGGGCATATTCCAGCTGCAGCAGTTCGGCGCTTCGGCCTTCGTCGTCAATTTGACGGGCATCCTGATTCTGCGCGAGCTCGGGGTACTGCTCACCTCGATCATGATTGCCGGCCGTTCAGGCTCGGCCTTCACCGCCGAGATCGGCTCGATGAAGATGCGCGAGGAAATCGATGCCCTGCGGGTGATGGGGCTCGACCCGATCGAGGTCCTCGTCGTTCCGCGCATCCTGGCGTTGATCATCTCGCTGCCGATCCTCACCTTCATCTCTTCCATGGCCGGCTTGGCGGGGGCGGCGCTGGTGAGTTGGCTCTATGGTGGCATCGGCATCGATACCTTCCTGGCGCGCCTCCAATCGGTGATCACCTGGAAGCATTTCGCCGTCGGGCTGATCAAGGCTCCTTTCATGGCCTTCGTCATCGGTCTGATCGCCTCGATCGAAGGTCTCGCCGTCCAGGGCTCGGCCGAGTCGCTCGGCCGTCAGGTCACGGCCTCGGTGGTGAAGGCGATCTTCATGGTCATCCTGGTGGACGGGCTTTTCGCCATGTTCTTTGCATCCATCCAGTTTTGAGGGCGGTGGGCCGGGCATGAGCGCAAACTGGGGCCAGTCGGCGGGATATCCGCCGTCGCATGACGCGGCCGAACCGTCCGGGAGCAACCAGGACGCGCCGGAGCCTGTCATCAAGGTGCGCAATCTCAAGGTCGCCTTCGGGGACAAGGTGATCATGGACGGCCTCGATCTCGACGTCATGCGCGGCGAGATCCTCGGTTTCGTCGGTGGTTCCGGCACGGGAAAATCCGTCCTCACCCGCACGATCCTCGGGCTCGTGCGCAAGCAGCGCGGCACGATCGAGGTCTTCGGCGAGAATGTCGACGATCTCGAAGGGCCTGCGCGACGCACCCTTGAACAGCGCTTTGGCGTCATGTTCCAGCACGGCGCTCTCTTCTCGGCTCTCAGCGTCAAGCAGAACATCCAGGTGCCGATGCGGGAATACCTGAAGCTGTCGCCCGCGCTGCTCGACGAGATGGCGATGCTCAAGCTCGAGATGGTCGGTCTCAGGCCCGATGCGGCGGACAAGGCGCCTTCCGAGCTTTCGGGCGGCATGATCAAGCGCGCCGCGCTCGCGCGGGCGCTGGCGCTCGATCCCGAGATCGTCTTCCTGGACGAGCCGACCTCGGGCCTCGATCCGATCGGCGCTGCCGAATTCGACCAACTGATCATGACGCTGAAGGAAACGCTCGGCCTCACCGTCTTCATGGTGACGCATGATCTCGACAGCCTGTATTCGGCCTGCGACCGGATCGCTGCGCTGGCGGACAAACGCGTCATCGCGGTCGGGCCGATCGCGACGATGCTGGCCTCCGATCACCCCTGGCTGAAGGCGTATTTTGGTGGCGAACGGGCCCAGGCTCGCCTCCCTGCCGACCAGAGAAGGTCGTGAGGCGCGTTCGATAAGCGACCAGGGCCGCGAAACCCGGCCTCGATTGACGCGTTGGAGGAGAATGTTGCCCGAAAGCTGCTTCGCCCCTTGAAGAATCCTGCTCTAACGTTGCGCTAATGGAATCGCGCGCGAACTACGCACTGGTCGGTCTCTTCACGCTCGCGGTCCTCGCGGCGATGTTCGGCTTCGTCTACTGGTTCAACAGTGGCCTGGCGGGCCGCCGGCAGGATGTCCGGATCGTCTTCAGCGGCACCGTCACCGGACTGGGGCGCGGTTCCAGCGTGCTTTTCAATGGCCTGCGTGTTGGCGAGGTCACCCGCATCGAACTGCTGCCGGACGATCCTCGCCGGATTTACGCCGTCGTTCAGGTCGACAATACCACGCCGCTCAGGGTGGACACCCGGGCCCGGATCGAGGCTCAGGGCCTCGCGGGCGTCGTCGCCGTGCAGTTGCTGGGTGGTGACCCGGATTCCCCTGTGTTGAAGCCTCAGCCTGGCCAGAGCCTGCCGACGATCATTGCCGAACGGTCCGAGTTCCAGGACATTCTCGAAACGGTGCGCACGATCGCCAAGCGGGCCGACGAGGTGCTCGGCGGCATCGAGGGGCTCGTCAAGGACAATGCCGGCTCGATCGGCAACACGGTCAGGAATGTCGAGAAATTCTCCGCCGCACTCGGCAACAATTCCGACGGCATCGACAAGCTGATGAGCAGCTTCGGCCAGATCGCCGATACAATCGCCCCGCTTTCGCAGAAACTCGGCAGCCTGAGCGATGAACTGACCGAGGTTGTGAAGTCCGTCGACCAGCGCAAGGTCGCCAACATCGTCGCCAATGTCGACAAGTTCACCGCCGCACTAGGCGACAACAGCGAGGATGTCGGCAAGGTGGTGAAGGATGTCGCCTCGATCAGCGAGAAGCTCAACAAGGCGGCTGATCAGGTCGAGGGCGTGCTCAAGGCCGCGCAGGGGTTCCTGAATTCCGGGGACGGGCAGGGGGCGCTGGCCGAGGTCGGCAATGCTGCGCGCTCGATCCGCACCCTTGCCGAGAACCTCGACAAGCGCACTGCGGAGATCACGACCGGGATCAACCGCTTTACCGGGCCGGGCTTGCGCGACATCGAGAACCTCGCAGCCGAAGGCCGTCGGACGCTGACGGATTTCAACCGGGCGCTGCGCAATATCGAGCGCAATCCGCAACAGTTCATCTTTGGCGGCCGTCCGCCGCTTCCCCAGTATAGCGGATCGCGCTAGTCAGATGCCGATGTCGTCCCGCCTTGCGCCAGAACCTGGCTTCACGCCGATCGCCGCTCTCGTCCTGGCCGTCTCGCTCACGCTGAGCGGCTGCAGCGGCGGCGCGACGCCCACCACCTACGATCTGTCTGCACCGCGCGATTTCGGCCGGGTCGGAGGAGCGCGCGCAGCCCTCGTCATCAACGAGCCGACGACGGTCCAGACCCTCGATTCCGATCGCATGATTGTCCGGGACTCTGCCGGCGCGCTGTCGTTCCTCGGCGGCACGCAATGGGCCGACCGGGTTCCGAAGCTGGTGCAGATACGGTTGCTCCAGACTTTCGAGAACGGCAGCCGCATCGCGTCGGTTTCGCTGCCGGGTGAACGGATCGTTCCCGATTTCCAGCTCAACACGGATATCCGCAGCTTCAATATCGATGCTGCGACGAACTCCGCCGTCGTCGAGATCACCGCGAAGCTGGTCGGGGACCGGACCGGGCACATCCAGCGCGCCAAACTGTTCTCGGCCAGGGTGCCCGTCGGTGCCGTCGACGGTGCCGCCGCCGCCCACGCGCTCGACCAGGCGCTGTCGAAGGTGCTGATCGATATCGTCCGCTGGGCTGCTTAGATCACGCAGTGTTTGGACGAAATCGTCCAAACACAGAAAACGTGATCGACTCTCATAGTTGAGAGCATTGCTCGATGCGAAAAGCCGTTGCCGCTCTTTCGCAGCATGATCTAGGTGTGAGCTCTCAATAGGTTGTCCATCCGGTCCCGAGCGAGGAAGCTGAGGTTGCGAAGCTTCAGTCTCCATCGAAGGAGGACCGGATGAACATTCACAAGAATGCCCGTCTGACGCAGTTGGGTCGAGAGCGGATCGTGCGCATGGCGGCGGCAGGCACGGCTTCTGGCGTGATCGCCAAGGCGGCCCGCGTCAGCCTCAAGACCGTCCATAAATGGATCGCCCGCTTCGCCGCCGAGGGCATGGCCGGGCTGGCGGACCGCTCGTCGCGTCCGCGCCGGCTGCATCGCCCGACGCCGGCAGGCCGGGTCGAGCAGATCATCGCACTGCGGCGCCAGCGGCTGAGCGGCCAGGCCATCGCCAAGCAGGCTAAGGTCTCGCCGGCCACGGTGAGCCGGATCCTGCGGCGGGCGCGGCTGAGCCGGATGCGCGACCTCGACCCGGCCGAGCCGGCGCGCCGCTACGAGCGCGCTCGCCCCGGCGAACTGATCCATCTCGACATCAAGAAGCTCAACCGGTTCAGGGAGCCGGGGCATCGCATCACCGGGGATCGCAGCGCCGGCCGCAGCGTCGGGGCGGGCTGGGAGTTCGCCCATGTCTGCATCGACGATGCCTCCCGGCTCGCCTTCGTCGAGATCAAGCCGGACGAGACGGCGCTCAGCGCGGTCGCCTTCCTCAGGGCCGCCGTCGCCTATTACAAAGGCCTCGGCGTCTCCGTCGCGCGCGTCATGACCGACAACGGCCCCTGCTACAAAGCCCATGCCTTCCGCCACGCCTGCCGCGACCTCGGCCTGCGCCAGATCAGGACCAGGCCCTACACGCCCAGAACCAACGGCAAGGCCGAACGCTTCATCCAGACGGCGCTACGCGAATGGGCCTATGCCAGACCCTATCCCCACTCAGAGCGCAGAGCCGAAGAGCTGCCGCGCTGGCTCCATCACTACAACTGGCATCGCCCCCACGGCGGAATCTAGGCCAAGACACCCATCAGCAGACTCGCTCGCGACGCGGACAACCTGTTGACGCTCCACAGCTAGGCGAAAGCGACATCGAGTTCGCAAGACTTCAATGAAAACGGCCGCCCGATTGGGCGGCCGTTTTGCATTTCGGGGTGGTGGAGGGGCGCTTACTCGAAGCGCCCGCTCGCATGGGCCAGCATGGTGTAGACCTTGCCGGTCTCGGAGGTGAGGTAGGTCTTCGCCACCATCGAGTCACGGTCGTCCTTGGCCGCCTCGCCGAGCAGGCGCTCGAACTCGTCGATGTAGCGGTCGACCGTCTCCTTGAACTCCGCATCGCGGCGGTACTTCCGCCGGATCTCGTCGAAGGTCTGCTGACCCTGCAGGGTGTAGAGCCGGCGCGTGAAGACGTTGCGCTCGCCGCGCTTGTAGCGGTCCCAGAGCTCGACGGCCGCATCGTGGTCGATCATCCGGGCGATATCGACCGAGAGCGAATCGAGCTTCTCGATCGAGTGCGCAGTCGGCTTGCTCGGCTCCGCCTGCCGGTCCTCACGCGAGGCGCGGTTCAGCAGATCGGACAGCCAGCCGGACTTGGCCGGGGGCTGTTCCGGTGTGGCCTGACGGCGCGAAGCGTCCGGTGCGGGCGTCGGGCGAGCCGGGGCTGCCTTCGTATCGGCGCGCGGTTCCGGCTTGGCAGCCTCGGCTGTCGCATCGATCGAGGGCCGCAGCGGTTCGGCCAGGGTCGTCACGCGTGCCTGCGTGACGGAGGCGGAATAGGCCGGGGCTGCCGGCATGACCGCAGCCGGACGGCGAACCGGGGCTTCGGCAGGGCCGGCATTGCGGCCGGCGCGCGTCGCGATTTCGGTCAGCTCGTTGAGCGCCTTGATCTGCTCGGCAACCACACGGCGCATCTCAGCCGTCGATTCCTGCGTCTCCTTCGGCAGGTCGAGGACGCCGCGCTTCAGTTCGGAGCGTGTCGCCTCGAGCTCGCGCTGGATCTCGCTGGAGATCTTGCGCATGTCCTCGGCGGCGCCCTGGAAGCGTTCCGTGACCTTGGACAGCTCGTTGCCGAGTTCTCCGCTGACCTGCTCATAGGCCGAGCGCAGAGCGTGCGCAGTGCGTTCGCGCTCCTTGCCCGTGGTGGCACGGATCATCTCGAACTGCTGCATGATCGCGCCGGTCGTGGCTTCGGCCGACTCTGTCAGCACGCCGCCGATCTGGCGTGCGCGTGCTTCGGCGCTGCTCAGCGACTCGTCGATCAAGGCCGCGAAGGAGCGCGTGATCGTTTCGATGTCGTCGGTCTTGCCCGAGATCAGGCCATGCACTTCCTCGAGCGTGTCCTTGCGATCGGTGAGAGCCTTGCCGACACGCGCCTCGACCTGCTCGAGCCGCGAGGCAACAGCATGCAGCGCAGCCGTGCTTGCCTGGGTAACCTCGGAAAGCGAGGTGCCCTGGCCGTCGAGCTGGCCGACAAGCGCAGCGGTCTGGCGCAAGGTGCCTTCTGAAAAGGCCTTGAGCTCCTCGACCTGGGCCGCGACCTGTTCCGTCGCCCCCTTGGTCTCGTCCATGACGGTGGCGAGCACTGCCTGCAGGTCGCTGACGCGCTCCGACAGGCCGGCCTCGATCGCGCCGAGGTTCTTGTTCGCGCCGTTGACGATCTGCTGCATCAGCTTGTTGGCTTCGCCCAGGCGGCCAAGCATGCCGCCGAGCTCGCCGCGAAGCTGCTCGTTGGTGCTGACCAGGGCTTCGACCGACTGGCGCGTTCCGACCTCGAGCGTGTCGCGCAGCCCCGCCGACGAGGTGTCGAGCGCAGCCGTGATCTCGGTGCCGCGTTCGCGCAGGCCGGCGAGGATCGAAGAGCCGCGGCTCTCGATGGCGCTGACCACGGTTTCGCCGACCGACGCGACCTCGTTGGCGATTGCCTCGCCGCGCAGGCCGAGCGCCGCAACCATGCCGCCGCCCTTGTCGTCGAACAGGGCGCGCAGTTCGTCGGCGCGGGCCCCGAGCGAGACCGAGATCTCCTCGGACTTGTTGTGCAGCGTGTCGGCGATCTGCTGGCCGCGCGTGTCGAGCGTCCCGGAGACGGAGTCGAGACGGTTGACCACGCGCTCCTCGAAGCGCGCGACGCTCTGGTCGAGCGTATCGGCGATCTGCAACGCCCGCCCGCCAAGGGTGGCGTTGATGGTATCGGCCTTCTCGCTGAGCGTACGCGTGAGCGACTCGCTCTTCGAGGTGACGACATCCCCGATCTCGTCTGCCTTTGCCGCCAGGGCTCGGGTGACCTCCCGGCCGCCTTCGGCAAGCACGCGGGCGATGTCGACCGTGCGTTCGACCAGCGCCTCGTTGAGCGCGGTGGCCCGCGAGCCGAGATTGCCGTCGATGCGGGCAATGAGCCCGTCGAGGGAGGTGGCGATCTCGGCGCTCTTGGCGCCGGAACGCTCCTCGAACACCTTGATCTGCTCTTCCATGGCCGTCGCCGCTTCCTGGGTTCGGGCGGCGAGAATATCGGCGGCCTCTGCCGCGCGGGTGCCGATGCGGTCGGCCAGCGCCTGGCCGTCGCCGGTCAGCAGCCGCTCGGCCTCGTTCAGGCGCGCCGCCACGGATTCGGTGAATTCGCGCGTGTCCGTGCTGAGCTTGGTTGCAAGGGCTCCGCCCTGACGGACCACGATGTCTTCGAAAGCGTCGAGGCGGATGCCGAGCGCGGCTTCAACTTCGCGACCCTGCGTGTCGAACAGGCTCGTGAACGCGGCAAGGCGTTCGCCAAGGCCGCTCTCGATGTCGCGGCCCTGTGTGTCGAACAGCTGGGTGAAGGCGGCGAGGCGTTCGTCGAGGCCGCTTGCGATGCCGTGGCCATGCGTGTCGAACAGTTGGGTGAAGGCCGCGAGGCGTTCGTCGAGGCTGCTCGCGACGCCGTGACCATGGCTGTCGAACAGCTGGGTGAAGGCTGCGAGGCGTTCGTCGAGGCCGCTGGCGATGCCGTGCCCCTTGGTATCGAACAGCTGGGTGAAGGCGGCGAGGCGCTGGTCGAGGCCACTCGCGATGCCGTAGCCCCTGGTATCGAACAGCTGGTTGAAGGCGGCGAGGCGCTGGTCGAGACCGCTGGCGATGCCTTGGCCCTTGTTGTCGAACAGCTGGTTGAACGCTTCGAGGCGTTCGTCGAGGCCGCCGGCGATGCCTTGGCCCTTGCTGTCGAACAGCTGGTTGAACGCTTCGAGGCGTTCGTCGAGGCCGCTGGCGATACCGTGGCCCTTGCTGTCGAACAGCTGGTTGAACGCTTCGAGGCGTTCGTCGAGGCCATTCGCGATGCCGTGACCCTGCGTGTCGAACAGATGAGTGAAGGCAGCAAGGCGCTCGTTGAGGCCCGTCTCGATGCCACGGCCCTGCGTGTCGAACAGCTGGGTGAAGGCGGCGAGGCGTTCGTTAAGGCTGGTCTCGATGCCACGACCCTGCGTTTCAAACAGCTGGGTGAAGGCGACGAGACGCTCGCTGAGATTGGTCTCGATGCCGCGGCCCTGCGAGTCGAACAGATGCGTGAGTGCGGCGAGGCGCTCGTTGAGGCCGTGCTCGATGACGCGCCCTTGCGAGTCGAAGAGCTGGGACAGGGAGACAAGCCGCTCGTTGAGCGTGGCCTCGATACCCCGACCCTGGGTCTCGAACAGCTCGGAGAAGGCAGCGAGGCGCGCAGCCAGGGTGCCGTCGATCTGGCGGCCCTGCGTATCGAAGAGCTGGTTCAGCGCGTCGTGGCGGCTTGCCAGCGTCTCGTTCAGCGCCTGGGCACGGTTCTCGACCGAGCGCAGCATCGACTCGGCATTGGCGGCCAGGGCCTCGTTGACGCGTCCGCCCTGCTGGGTCAGCGCCAGCACGATTTCCCTGCCGGTGTCGGCAAGAAGCGTGCGCGCGTCTTCTGCATGCACGGTGAAGGTGGCGCGCAACCCCTGTGTCGCTTCGCTGACAGTTTCGGCGACATGGCGGCCATCGACATTGATGGTCTCGGTGAGGCTGCGAGTGGCGTCGGTCATGCGCCGTGCCAGATCCTCGCTCTGCTCGCCGAGCAGGGTGTGAACCTCGCGGCCGGTGCTGACGAGATCGCGGATCATCGTCTCGCGCTGCTCGCCGAGCAGGGCGCCGACCTCCTGGCTGGTTTCGCCGAGGCGGGCGATGAAGCCGGCCTGCTGCTGCTCAAGTGCGGAGCGGGCGCTCTCGACGCTTTCCGTCACGCGGGTCGCAAGCGCATCGCCTTGTTCGCCGAGCTTGAGGTGGAGGTTCTCTCCGGTCTCGGCAAGCTGGGTGATCAGTGCGCCACCGCGTTCGGCGAGCAGGTTGTGCACGGAGCGGCCGACATCGGCGACCCGCGTGACCAGCGCCTGGCTCTGGCCGCTGAGCAGATCCTGCATGTCGAGGCCGGCCTGCGAGACCTTCACCGTCATGCCGCCGGTCTGCTCTTCGAGCAGGGCGCTGACCTTGGTGCCGGTCTCGGACAGGCTGGTGATGAGAGAGCTGCGCTGTTCGCTGATCAGGCTGTGGACTTCCTGCCCGGCAAGGCCGAGGCGCGCGACCAGGTTGTCGCCTTCCTGACCGATCAGGTTCTGGACATCCTTGCCGCTGCGGCCGAGGCGGGCGACGAGCGCATCGCCCTGCTCGTTCAGGAGCTTGTGCACGTCCTCGCCGGTCTGGCCGAGGCGGGCGGCCAGCGTTTCGCCATGGCGGTCGAGCAGGGATTCGACATCCTTCCCGGCGCCGGAGACGCGGCTGGTGAGCTTCTCGGCCTGCTGATCGAGCAGGGTATGCACGATCTCGCCGGTCTCGGAGAGGCGGGTCACGAGGCTGCCGCCCTGCTCGGTGAAGAGCCCATGCAGGCTGGTGCCGACATCGGTGATCCGGGTCGTCAGTTCGTCGCCCTGGCGGCCGACCGTATCCCCCAGCGATTTGCTCGCCTCGTCGAAACGCAGCACGATGGCGTCGCCGCGTTCGCGCAGCACGTCCTCGACGGTGCGGGCCGTCTCGGTGAGGCGGCTGACCAGCGTCTCGCCCTGGCTGTCGATCAGCCCGTGCACGTTGTTGCCGACTTCAAGCAGGCGCGAAGCCATGCTCTCATGCTGCCGGCTGAGCAGGCTGTGGACGCCGCGGCCGACCTCGGCGAGGCGCGTGGTGACGCTTTCGCCTTCGCTCGAGAGCGAGCTGCGCAGGGTCTCTCCGGTCTCCGCGATACGCTGGGTCAGCGTCTCGCTCTGGCCCTCGATCAGGCCGACCAGCGTGCGGCCGCTCTGCTCGAAGCGCTCGGCGACGGTGGTGCCCCGCTCCGAGATCTCCTGGGCCAGGCTTTCGCCCGTCTGCCTCAGGGTCTCGTTGACGGTCTCGACCCGCGCCGTCAGCGTCTCGACGACCTGCGAGCCGGTCTCGCTGATCGCCTTGGTGACGTCGCGGGCGCCCGAGGTTAGGCCCTCTGTCAGAACCTGGCCGGTACGCTCCAGCGAGGAGGCAATTTCCTGGGCGCGCCCGTCGAGCATCGTCGACAGGTTGTCGCTGGCGCCGGACAGCCGCTCGCTGACCTCGCCTGAAGTGATCTGCAGGCGTTCGACCAGTTCGTGGCTGCGGCCGCTGATCTCGTCGATCATGCGCTCGCCGGCGCGGCCGAGGGCGACCGTGATCTGGTCGCCCTTCTCGCCGAGCGAGCCGGTGACGCGGTCGCCGGCCTGAGAGACGGCTTCGGCAATGCTGCGGCTGGCGCTCTCCAGATCCTTGGAGAGGGACTCATGGGCGCCGCTGATCGCAAATTTCACGCGCTCGGCATTGCCCACGACGGATTCGCGCTGGGTGACGAGCTCGTCGATAAGTGCGCGCAGCCGGATTTCGTTATCCGCATAGGCGCGCTCGAGCGTGGCGATCTCGCCGCGCACGATCGTCTCCAGTTCGCCGGCGCGTGCGACGGCGCGCTCGATGCCGTCGCCCATGGCAGCGACTTCGCGACGGATCGTCTGGCTCAACGAGAGAACGGAATCGGCGCCGACCACTTCCGGCTCGGCCAGGCGCAACGCGACCTCAGTCATCGCCCGCGAGACGAGGCGCATCTCCTGGGTGCGGCGGTACAGTGCTGCGAGCACGAAGAAGAAGACGATGGGGGTGCCGATCGCCAATGCGAGCATGGCCCATTCGCCAGGGCCGAAGCCGGCGAGGCCTTCCGGCACGCCGCCGCTGAACGACCCGAAGCGGCCGACGAGCACGAAGGCGACGCCGGCGAGCCAGAGCAGCGAGGCAAAGCCCGCGAACCAGGAGGGGCGGCGCGAGGGGCGGACCGAGAAAGCCTGGACGAGGGAACTGGAATCGCGGCGGTCGTCATTGGCGACGCGGCTGGTATCGGGCGCGATCGCCGGGCGTGGGGCCGCTGCCTGCGGTGCGGGGGCGGGTTCCGGCGGCCTGGGCGCGGGCTCGACGCGAGGCAGGTCGAGCTTGAGATCGCCTTCAGTGGCCGAAGGCAGCTTCGGTTCGGATGGGTGGGGCTCCGCACCGAGGGGCTTCGACTGGTCGAGCCGCAGGGCCTCCTCGATCGCGGACATCGCCGCTTCTGTCGGGTCCTGGAGCTTGTTCTGTCGGGTCATGATTGCCGCCTCGCAACGCTACTTCGATGGGTCGACATCGCCGCGACCCTCGCGCTGCCGGGCGCCGCCTCTGGCGACCGACATCAGGAGGGACAATGCGCCCATCATTTACCAGTTGGAAGGGTAGTGGAGGCTCTATGCGATTGGAACCCATTTGAGGCCCCGATTCACAAACGTCGTTAACGCCTCGTTCACCATGTTGGGGCTTGTTTGAGCATGGGAGCCGCCAAGTCGGCTCGTACAAAATGCGTGTTTCCGAGTGCTCCAATGCCCCAAAAAGCCATTGATCTTGCTCACCTCGCCCGCCAGACCGGCGGCGATCACGACCTCGAGCGCGAGCTGCTGACGCTCTTCGCGCAGCAATGCATCAGCCATTTGCGGACGATCCATTCCGGCAGCGACATCAAGGCCAGAATGGACGCGGCGCACACCCTGAAGGGAGCGGCCAGCGCGATCGGAGCCTGGTCGGTTGCCGAAGCCGCCGATGCCATGGAACGCCAACTGGCTGGCGATGATCCGGCGCGCAGGGACAATGCGATGGATGCCCTGGCCCTGGCCGCGGCCGAGGCACGCGCTGCGATTTCCACGATCGATTGCGCCGCCTGAGGGGCGGTCAGGCGGTCAACGCTCTTTCCACAATGCCTGGAAATGCTCTAAGCGGTGCCGGCGTTGGCCCCGCCGGAGTTTATGATGCCGAAGATCACTTTCATCGATGCCCAGGGAGAAAGCCGTACCGTTGAGGCCGAGACCGGCTCGACGGTCATGGAAACGGCCGTGCGCAACGGGATTCCCGGCATTGAAGCCGAATGCGGCGGTGCCTGCGCCTGCGCGACCTGCCACGTCTATGTCGACGATGCCTGGGCCGAGAAGACCGGCCATGCCGAGTCCATGGAAGAGGATATGCTCGACTTCGCGTTCGACGTGCGCCCGACCTCGCGGCTCTCGTGCCAGATCAGGGTTCGCGACGAACTCGACGGTCTCGTCGTGCGCACGCCGGCCCGTCAGGGCTGAGCAGTCGGGCCTAGGGCGGTCTTACTCGGCCGCAGCCGGCACGACTGACGCCAGCATTGTCTCGCGCCCGGGTACGGGATGGCGCGGGACCAGGAAAGCCAGCGTCAGCGAGACGGTGGCGACCGCCGCGCCGATGTAGAAGACGATCGCAGGGTCGCGGATCCAGAGCAGTCCGAAGGTCACGGGCAGGAAGACTGCGGCGATGTGGTTGATCGTGAAGGCCACTGCAGAGGTCGGGGCGATATCGGCCGGGTCCGCGATCTTCTGGAAATAGGTCCTTTGCGCCAGGACGAGCGTGAAGAAGACCCCGTCGACGATGAAGAGTGCCCCGGCGACGAAGACGCCCCAGCCGGCGAAATGCCCGTGGCTTGCCAGCGCATAGCCGACGAAGACGGCGATCAGAGAGATGTTCTCGAGCTGGATCGTCGCACGTTCGCCGACACGCCCGACGAGATGGCCGAGCATCGGCCCCACGAAGGTGTTGATGCCGTAGGTCGCAAGCAGAAGCGTAGCCGTCGCTGCGACATCGTAGCCGAAACGCTCGACCAGCAGGAAGCCGCCAAAGGCCATGAAGATCTGCCGGCGCGCGCCCGACATGAAAGTCAGGGCATAATAGAGCCAGTAGCGCTTGCGCAGGACGAAGCCCTTGTTCTGCGGCACGGCACCCTGGAAGCGTGGAAACAGCAGCCAGGTGGCGCCGGTCAGGCAGATGGTGAGCAGGCCCGCCACCACAAAGATGATCGTGTAACCCGGCTGGAACAGCCGCCAGATCAGCGCGATCGAGCCGAAGGCAAGCAGCTGTGCGGCGGCCGAGGCGCCTGCGATCTTGCCGAGAAGCCTTGGGGCCTCCGCCTTGGGCAGCAATTGCAGCTGCAGGGATTGCTGCGCGGTCTCGTAGTAATGGAAGCCGAGCGACATGATCGTGGTGGTGATCAGGAGCCCGCCGAGACTGGGATAGAAGCCGGTGATCGCAACCCCGAAGCCGAGCGTGAGCAGGCTGAGATAGGCGAGGATCTGCTCGCGCATGAACCAGAACAGGATGATCGCCGTGAAGGCGAGGAAGCCTGGAATCTCGCGGACGGATTGCAGGATGCCGATATCCTGCCCGGTGAAGCCGGCGGCTTCCTTGGCGAAATTGTTGAGCAGCGCGCTCCAGCTTGCAAAGCCGAGCCAGTTGACGAAGGCCAGCACCATCAGGAAGGCGGCAGGCGAGTGCAGCAGCCCGCGTGGCGGGCGTGAGGCGGGCTGGGCGTCGGTCATCGGATTACCGGACAGGAGGAACGGCCATCGGCGCCGCCACGGACTTCACAAGACTGCTTCCGTGCGGCGATACTCTTAGGCGAGGCCCGGGCTGCGTCAATTCCGCCCTATCATGGCAACCATGCGGAACGCTGCGCGTGCCTGGATGTGGTATCGTAGGGCGGCGGCTGCGGAATCTGGCGATGCCGAAAATCGGGGGGATGCGATGTACAGATCGATTCTGGTTCCCGTTGATCTTGCCGAGGTTGACTTCGCGGCGCTCGCCATTAACGCGGCGGTGTCCTTCGCCGAAGCGTCAGGCGGAACCATAAGGCTGGTCTATGTCCGGTCGCTCGTGCCGATCACCTACATGGAGTTCGTGCCGGCTGATTTCGACACCGAACAACAGAGCGAGGCGGAGGCCAAGCTCGCCGATATCGCGGCGGGCATTCCGTTGCCGCCGGATCGTGTTTCCGCAAAGGTGCTGGTCGGCTCGATCCATGGAGAGGTGCTGGCGGAAGCTGATGCGAGCGGCGCCGATCTGATCGTGATCGGCTCACATGAGCCCGGCATGCTCGCCTATGTCATCGGCTCCAATGCATCGGCCATCGTGCGCCGCGCGAAGTGCTCGGTGCTGGTCGTGCGCAGCGGCTGAGGCGGCCGGAAAGCGGCCTGTCAGCCTGCCGAGGCGCGCGGCACCAGGTCGTCCGGTACTTCGCCTGTCTGCAGCTCGCGGGGGCGGTTGAGCTTGACCATCGGCCCGACCTGCCAGAGCGAGGCGAGGGCAAGCAGGATACCCAGCCATCCCGCCGAGCTGGAGCCCTGCAGGAAGGCGCGCAGCGTGAACATGATCAACATGAGCAGGGACAGGCCGCTGACCACGGTCAGCAGCAGCCAGTTCCAGTTCGGCTTGCCGGCGAGAAAACGGGCGCGCGGATTGGCCCTGACGATTGCGGCCGACAGCGCTTCGACAAAGGCACGATAGCCGGCATCGTCACGCTCCATGTCGGTGAGCGAGCGCCAGGACAGGTTGCCGAAGGTGATGCTCTTGCCGTCGCTCAGCCTGAGCTGCGTCTTGAATCCCTTCGAGGAGATATTGCTCGGCGCATAGACGAAGCGAACCTGCTCGACCGCCGAGAGCCTGACCTGATCGACCTTGCGTGTGCTGTCGATCTCGAGCGTATCGCCCTTCAGGCGGTACGTGATTTCGAAGCCGACCGGCTTGGGACGCTGGCGCCAGGACGGCGGGAGCGCATCATCGTCATCTTGCATGGCGGCAGCCATAGCGGCTCCCCGCGGACTTGTCAGCGGCCCAGTACCTTCATGGCGCCGTCCAGCCCGTCCAGTGTCAGCGGAAACATGCGCCCGCCCATCAGCCCGCCGATCTGACGGATCGACTGGGTATAGCTCCAGAGGTGCTGCTGGACCGGGTTGAGCCAGACCGATTTCGGGAAATGACCGGCCAGGCGCTGCATCCAGACCTCGCCCGCTTCCTCGTTCCAGTGCTCGACCGAGCCCCCGGGCATTGCAACCTCATAGGGACTCATCGAGGCGTCGCCGACGAAGACGATGCGATAGTCGGCCGAATAGGTCCGCAGGATGTCCCATGTCGATATGACCTGATCGTGCCGGCGCCTGTTCTCGCGCCAGACCCGTTCGTAGGGGCAGTTGTGAAAGTAGAAATGCTCGAAATGCTTGAACTCGGCCCGCGCCGCCGAGAACAGCTCCTCCGCCAGTTCGATATGCCAGTCCATCGAGCCGCCCACATCGAGGAATAGCAGCACCTTGACCGCGTTGCGGCGCTCGGGCCGCAACTGCACGTCGAGATAGCCGTGCTTTGCCGTTTCCGAGATGGTGTTGTCGAGGTCGAGTTCTTCAGCCGCTCCCGTGCGGGCAAAGCGGCGCAGCCGCCGCAATGCGACGCGCAGGTTGCGCACGCCGAGTTCGCGCGTGTCGTCGAAATCCTTGAACTCGCGCTTGTCCCAGACCTTGATCGCCCGGAAGTTGCGGTTGCTGTCCTGGCCGATGCGGACGCCCTCGGGATTATAGCCATAGGCGCCATAGGGCGAGGTTCCTGCAGTGCCGATCCATTTCGAACCGCCCTGATGCCGGCCCTGCTGCTCGGCGAGCCGCTGCTTCAGCGTCTCCCAGAGCTTGTCCCAGCCCATTGCCGCGATCTCGCGCTTTTCATCGTCGGTCAGGAATTTCTCGGCGAGCTTGCGCAGCCATTCCTCGGGAATGCCGGCCTGTTCGATCGCCTGCTGCAGGGTCTCCATGCCCTTGAATACCTGGGCGAAGACCTGATCGAATTTGTCGAGATGGCGCTCGTCCTTCACCAGGCAGGTGCGAGCGAGATAATAGAATTCGTCGACGCGGTGCTCGGCGAGATCGGCTTCCACGCCTTCGAGCAAGGCCAGGTACTCCCGCAGCGTGACGGGAACCTTGGCGGCGCGCAGATCGGTGAACAGACGGAGGAACATCGCCCCACTGTGCGGATGGCCGCGGCGGGGTCAAGCAGCACCGGCCCGAAGGCCAGGTGCTGCTTTAAAATATGATCGGCTTACGCCACCGCGTCGGCGAGGTCCTTGGTGACCTTGAACTTGACGACGGTCTTGGCGGGAACCTGGATCATGGCGCCGGTCGAGGGGTTGCGGGCCTCGCGGGCTTCGCGCTTGGCCGCCGACAGCTTGCCGACGCCGCCGAGCGTAACATCGTCGCCGGACTTCAGCGTCTTGGCGACGACGGCTGCGAGCGAGCCGAGGATGGCGGACACGTCGGTCTTGGTCTTGCCGGTTTCGTCGGCAATGGCGGCGATCAGTTCGTTCTTGGTCATGAAACTCTCCTGAAGAACGGTGTTGCTTAGTCGTCGCTGGGGAGGACGCTAATTCCTGCTGCCGTCGCGAATCGCGCGACGACTGGATGTCCGCCCTATGCGAAACTGCCACTTGGCACGGTTGACGTCCAAAAACACGGCATTGGGGCTAGATACGCACAGCATTTCGCTTCGTTCCCGCCTCTGGAGTGCAAAAAATCAGCGGGGCGGCCACCAGGACAGGGGTCATTGACAAATCTTACCCTGTTATTTCAAGTTTAAAATAATGAACACTGATGCGGGGGGACGCATGAAGGTTGTTATCGTCGGAGGCGGAATCGGCGGCCTGACGCTCGCATTGATGCTGCACGCGCGCGGCATCGCCGCCACCGTCTACGAGCAGTCGAGTGATATCCGCGAGGTCGGCGTCGGCATCAACACCTTGCCGCATGCGATCGGCGAACTGGACGAGCTCGGCCTGCTGCCGGCGCTTGATGCCGTCGCGATCCGGACGCGCGAACTCATCTACATGAACCGCTTTGGCCAGACCGTCTGGCGCGAGCCGCGTGGCCTCCATGCGGGGGCGCCGGTGCCGCAGTTCTCGATCCATCGCGGCCGCCTGCAGGGGGTGATCTGCGCGGCTGTGCGCGAGCGCCTGGGGGAGGGCGCTCTGCGAACCGGGCGCCGGCTGCAGGGTTTCGTCCAGGACGAGGGCGGAGTGACAGCCCATTTTACCGATGCGCGGCGCGGCGAGGCCGGCGAGACGGCGCGTGCCGACGTGCTGATCGCGGCCGATGGCATCCACTCCAGCGTGCGCGGACATTATTTCCCCAACCAGGGGGCGCCGCGCTGGAATGGCGTGCAGATGTGGCGCGGGGCTTGTGACTGGCCGGCCTTCCTCGACGGCGAGAGCATGATCATCGCCGGCGGCATGGCCGGAAAACTGGTGCTGTATCCGATCGCCGTGGGCAGCAAGCCCGGCACGCGGCTGACCAACTGGGTCGTCAATATCCGGACGGGGGATCCGGCGAAGCCACCTCCGAAGGAGGCCTGGTCGAAACCGGGCAGGCTTGAGGATGTGCTGCCCTATGCCCGCCGCTTCTCGATTCCCGGCGTCGACATCCTTGCGCTGATCCAGGCCTCGCCCGGATTCTGGGATTACCCGATGTGCGACCGCGATCCGCTGCCGCGCTGGACCCATGGCCGCGTCACGCTGCTCGGCGATGCCGCTCATCCGATGTACCCGGTCGGCTCGAACGGGGCCTCGCAGGCGATCCTTGATGCGCGCGCGCTTGCCGATGCGCTGGTCCGCAGCGAGCATCCGCGTCAGGCGCTGGCGGCCTATGAGGCTGTGCGCCTGCCGGCAACGGCGCAGGTCGTGGCCTTGAACCGGGTTGGCGGCCCCGAACGTGTGATCGATGCCGTCGAGGCGCTCGCGCCGAATGGTTTCGACGATGTCGAACGGGTCATGAGTTACGCAAGGCGTGAGGCCATCGTGAAATCCTATGCCGGCAAGGCCGGCTTTGCGCCGGAGCAGCTGACCCGGCGCTGAGGGGCGATCAGCCGGCTTCGGTCAGTTGCTGAATGCGCGCCTTCAGCTGCGCATTGCTCTGCTCGCATTGCTTCAAGCGCCGGGCGTGGTCGAGAGGCACGATTTCGGCGGTTGAGGCAGGCCGCCCGTCCAGGGCGATCCCGACGCGCTCGCCATCGCGCCACCGAAAGCGTGCGCCGTAGACGTGTCGCTTATGCTCGATCTCAAGCTCGAATGCTGCCGGCAAGGCAACGGCATCGGAGATGAGCACCATGGCGCCAACGTCCGAAAGGTTGCGCACCACGCAGTCGAGCGTGGATTGGCGGTTGTTGAAGACGATGCGCGCGCCCAGCAGGGTGCGCTGCCGTGGAACTTCACGGCGTTCGGTCGTCATGATGCCGCCCCCTCCAAACTTCCGCCGCAGGCATTCTGCCTACCGCTACGTAAGAGGGACAATTGCCACTTTAGCGCGAGTCGCGCAGCCTTAACCTTGCATTAACCTTAACGGCTGTTCAGCAGATTCCTCTGGGCACGGCTCGGCACGCGTTGTCCTTCCAGCACGCTGCATGTCGGATCGTGGCGGATGCTCGAACGCGGAGGGCAGGGGGCCGCGAAAATCAATCGTCGTCATCGTCGTCTTCGCGATAGCGGCGATATCCCCGGTAGCGCGGATAGTCGTCATCATCGTCAAGCCGACGGCGCCCGAAGCGATAGTCCTCGCCATAGGGGCCAAGCCGCCCACGCGGGCGGCTGCTCGGATAGCAGCCGCGATAGTCGCAGGTGCTTTCGGTGTAGACGCCGCTGCGCGGATTGATGCAGCGGAATTCATTGCAGCGCATCTGGGCCCGCGTGAGCGGCAGGCCCGCTTCGCCAGGCGCCGGGAGCGGCATCGCTGCCGCGTTGCCCGCCGCGAACGCGGCGAGCAAGCCAAGGGAAAGCGTCGCCTTCCTCATGTTTCATCCTCCATCATTGCTCGGCAGACTAGTGCCGGCAGATGAACGCAGGATGCACGGGCGCGGTTTCCGCGCGGGCCGGTTTCTTCCCCGCCGCGGGGTTTGTCACGCCCCGTCTGGAGGCGGCGGCAGGAAGTCGATCTCGTATTTGGCGGCGAGCGCGACGACCTCCGCGGGGTTCTGCTCCGGCATCGAATGGATCGCCCAGAACAGGTCGTAGAGCCGGCCGGTGGGGGCGACCCAGAACAGGCATTTGGCCGGGCTGTCGCTCTTGTTGAAGATGCCGTGCGGAACGTTGCGCGGCAGGCGGATCAGGTCGCCGGGCAAGGCATGCGCTTCCTCTCCGTCGAGAACGAGGTCAAGCCGGCCTTCGAGCAGATAGATGAACTCGTCCTGCGTCGGGTGGACATGCGGCGGCACGAAGGTCCCGGGCGGGAAGGTCGCATGCCAGGAGAAACTATCCTCGCTCAGCGTCTTCGGGACATAGGTCTGGCCGAGAATATTCCATGAGATGGCATCGATGCCCTGATTGGCCCTCGTCACGCCGGCTGTCAGTGGCTTCATCGGTCTCTCCTTCTCTAAAGATGCAGAAAGCGATCTTTCACAGCACTGTCGCTGCGCAAGTCGTCGCTCGATCCGCGCCAGACGACGCGGCCCTTTTCCAGGACGATATGCCGGTCGGCGATCCTGGCCAGCGCATCGACATTCTTGTCGATGACCAGGATCGATTCGCCATCAGCCTTCAGCGCGGCAAGGCAGGACCAGATCTCCTGGCGGATGATCGGCGCCAGCCCTTCCGTCGCCTCGTCGAGAATGACCAGCTTGGGGTTGGTCATCAGGGCCCGGCCGATCGCCAGCATCTGCTGCTCGCCGCCGGAAAGCTGGTTGCCGCGATTGGTTCGCCTCTCCTTGAGGCGCGGCAGGAACGTGTAGATGCGCTCGACATCCCAGCGCGGCTTGCCGAAGCGGCTGGCTGCCGTGGCGATCAGATTTTCTTCCACGCTGAGCGTCGGAAAGATCTGGCGGCCTTCAGGCACCAGCCCGATTCCGGCCTGCGCGATCCGGAAGGGTGGAGCGCCGGTCAGGTCGCGGCCGGAGACGCTGATGCGGCCGGCCTTCGCCGGAATCAGGCCCATGATGGCGCGGATCGTCGTGGTCTTGCCCATGCCGTTGCGGCCGAGCAAGGTCACCACCTCGCCCTCGGCGATCGCGAGATCAACGCCGAACAGGATCTGCGCTTCGCCATAGCCGGCATCCAGAGCTTCGACGACGAGCATGCCTAGCCCTCCTCGCCGAGATAGGCTTCGCGCACGGTCGGGTCGGCACGGACGGCGGCCGGTTCACCAGAGGCGATGACCCGGCCATAGACCAGCACGCTGACCCTGTCCGCGAGCGCGAACACCGCCTCCATGTCGTGTTCGACCAGCAGCATGGCGTAGCGACCCTTGAGGCTCTTCAGCAGCGCGATCAGGCGTGCGCCTTCCTCGTGCCCGACACCGGCCAGCGGCTCGTCGAGCAGAATCGCGGCGGGCTCGAGGGTCAGTGCCATCGCAATCTCGAGCGCGCGTTTCTCGCCATGCGAGAGCCGGCCGGCCGGCACATGGGCGCGCTCGCCGAGACCGACCGCTTCGATTGCCGCCCAGGCGGGACCGTTCAGGCGCTCGTCGCGGGCGGCGTTGCGGAACAGCGCCAGCGGATGCGTCGCCCGCGCCTGCACGCTGAGAGCCACATTCTCCAGCACCGAGAGCGAAGCGATGGTCGAGGTGATCTGGAAGGTGCGCGCGAGCCCGGCGCGCGCGCGCTTCTCCGGCGATAGTCCGGTGATGTCGGCGCCGCGAAAGCGAATGCTGCCGGCATCCGGGCGCAGCATGCCGGAGATCTGGTGCACGAGCGTGGTCTTGCCGGCGCCGTTCGGGCCGATCAGGGCATGCAATTCGCCGGGAGCGACGGAGAAGCTGACGCCATCGGTCACCTTCAGCGCACCGAAGGACTTGCGAACGCCATCGAGGGCGAGGACGGGCTCAGCCATCGCTGCGTCCCCGTATCCTTGCGAGGATGCCGACGATGCCGCCGCGTGTGAACAGCACGAAGAGAACGATGAGAGGCCCGAAGATCGCCTTCCAGTGTTCGGTGATCCCGGCGAGCACATCCTCGGCGAAGAGAAAGGCAAGCGCGCCGATGATCGCGCCATGCAGGGAGCCGACACCGCCGAGCACGACCATGAAGATCAGTTCGCCCGAGCGCTGCCAGGACATGAAGGCGGGGCTGACGAATTCCGTCTGGTTGGCGAGGAAGAAGCCGGACAGGCCCGCGATCATGCCGCTGATGACATAGGCGATCAGGCGCACGCGTCCGACATCGTAGCCGGTCACGGTCACGCGCGTCGCGTTCTCGCGCGCCGCGCGCAGCACGCGGCCGAAGCGGGAGGCGACGATGATGCGGACCAGCCCGTAGCAGCCGATGAGTGCGCCCAGCACGATGTAGAAGAAGCCGGTCCGGCTTGCCGCGATGTCGAGGCCGGCGATCGTGCTGCGGGCATAGAGCGTCAGGCCATCGTCGCCGCCATAGGCCGAGAGCGCCTGCGCCAGGAAGAACACCATTTGCCCGAAGGCCAGCGTGATCATGATGAAGGCGACGCCGCGCGTGCGCAGCGAGACCGCGCCCGTGACCGCCGCGAAGATGGCGCAGACGACGAGGAGCACGGGCAGGATCAGCAGGGTTTCGGTGCGACCCTCGGTGATCATGATGCCGGTCACATAGGCGCCGATGCCGATGAAGGCGGCATGCCCGAAGGAGACCAGCCCGCCGACACCGAGGATGAGGTCGAGCGACAGGGCCGCGATCGCGAAGATCATCGCCCGCGTCAGCAATGACAGCCAATGCGCTGGGACGCCGAGCGAGACGGCGACCGGGGCAAGCGCGAGCGCCGCGAAGAGCACCAGCGCCAGGACGGAGCGCGATCTCGGCCGGGATGGGATGGACCCGGCTGCGCCGGCGATGGTGGGCGCCGCGCTCATGTCCGGCCCTTGGCGGGCAACAGGCCTTCGGGACGCACGAACAGGACGATGGCCATCACCAGGTAGATCAGCATCGAGGAGAGAGCGGCTCCCGTCGCACGGGCCGAGGGGGCGCTCATGAACAGGCGCAGCAGGTCATTCATGAAGGAGCGCCCGAGCGTGTCGACCAGTCCGACGATCAGCGCACCGACGAAGGCGCCGCGGATCGAGCCGATGCCGCCAACGACGATGACGACGAAGGCGAGGATCAGCACCGTGTCGCCCATGCCGGGCTCGACCGAGAGGATCGGCGCCGCCATCGCGCCGGCAAATCCGGCCAGCATGGTTCCGAAGGCGAAGACGACCATGAAGAGCTTGCGGATATCGACACCGAGTGCCGAAACCATTGGCGCGTTCGAGGCCCCGGCCCGCAACAGCATGCCGGTACGCGTCCGCTCGACGATGAACCAGAGCAATCCGCCGACCGCGAGCCCGGCGCCGATCAGGGCGAAGCGATAGGTCGGATAGAGAATGCCGTCCATCAAGCGCACAGAGCCCGAGAGGAATTCCGGGACCGGGACGGAGAGAGGCGCCGCACCCCAGACGATCTTGACGCCCTGGTTCAGGAGCAGGATGAGCCCGAAGGTCGCGAGAACCTGGTCGAGATGGTCGCGTTCATAGAGATGGCGGAAGACCAGGAATTCGAGGGCTAGCCCGATGACGAGCGCAGCCGCCAGGGCGAGCAGCAGCCCCAGCACGAAGCTTCCGGTCAGCCCGACGAAGGTCACGGCGAGATAGGCCCCCAGCATGTACTGCACGCCATGGGCCAGGTTGATGAAATCCATGACGCCGAAGACCAGCGTCAGCCCCGCTGCCACCAGGAACAGCAGGATGCCGAGCTGCAACCCGTTCAGGATCTGGACGATGAGGAGACTGGTGGTCATCAGCTCGATATTCGTTGGCCGGCGCGGGGCGCCCCTTGATCACGCTGCGTTTGGACAAAGTCGTCCAACGCAGAAAACGCGATCGATTCTCATAATTTAGAGCATGCCGAATGCGAAAACCGTCGCAACTTTTCGCAGCATGCTAGGCGGGCGCAGCGAGACGCAAGTCAGGCATGGGCGGGCGTCCGTCCCCGGAAAGGGCAGGGGCGGCGGCGAGGGTGAGGATGTCGCCAAGGGGAGCTGATGTCCTGCTCCGATGACAGGCGGCTGCTCTCCGGCACCCTGCCATCATCCAAGCTCTTCTCTCCTCCCAGAGAGACGAAGGGACATGAGCTCCCCCGGGCAGTCTCCTCACTTCAGCGCGCAATCCTTCGCATGCGGGTCGGCATAGTCCGAGAACACCTTCTGCGCGATCTCGGTCTGGAACTTGCCGTCGGCGCGCTTGGCGACCTTGACCAGATAGAAGTCCTGGATCGGGTAGCCATTGCTGTTGAACTTGAAGTTGCCGCGCAGGGACTTGAAGTCGGCCTTCCGGATCGCGGCCCGCAGCTTGTCCTTGTCGGCCGTGCCGCCGGCACCCTTGACCGCGGAGTCGATCAGCAGGGCGGCATCGTAAGCCTGCATGGCGTAGGAGCCAGGGACGATCTTGTAGGCAGCCTCGTAATCCGCGACGAACTTCTTGTTCTGCGGATTGTCCATATTGGGGGCCCAGGTCATGCCGCCGAAGAGGCCGACCGCAGCGTCCTGCTGTGCGGGCAGGGTCGACTCATCGACCGTGAAGGCGGAGAGGAACGGGATCTTGCCCTGCAGGCCGGCCTGCGACCACTGCTTGACCAGATTGACGCCGAGGCCGCCCGGCATGAAGGCAAAGACGACGTCGGGCTTGGCCGAGGCGATCTTGGCGAGCTCTGCCGAGAAATCGAGCTGGTTCAACGGGACATAGACCTCGTCGACGACCTCGCCCTTGAAGTAGTTCTTGAAGCCGGCGAGCGAGTCCTTACCCGCCTGGTAGTTCGGCGCCATGATGTAGGCGCGCTTGAAGCCCTGGTCCTGAGCGTATTTGCCGAGCACCTCGTGGACCTGGTCGTTCTGGTACGAGGTCACGAAGAAGTTCTGGTGGCAGGCCTTGCCTGCAAGCGTCGAAGGGCCGGCATTCGGGCTGATCAGCACCGCGCCGGAGTCCAGAACCGGCTTGGCGATGGCGCCGAGAATGTTCGAGAAGACCGGTCCGACGACGAAATCGACCTTGCCGCCCTCGACGAAGCCGCGAACCTTGCCGACCGCGACATCGGGCTTGAGCTCGTCATCGATCACCGTGATCTGCACCGGCCGTCCGCCGAGCTTGCCGCCCATCTGGTCGACTGCGAGCTGGAAGCCGTCGCGCAATTGCTGGCCAAGAGCCGCCTGCGGGCCGGAAAGAACGCTGACGACGCCGATCTTGATCGGCTCCTGGGCCTGTGCGCCGGCAACACCCAGCGCGACGAGCGCCGTGCCGATAGACAATGCGAGTTTGAGCTTCATGTCCGATGTCCTCCCGGGACCTGCAAGGAGCCTACTGGCCGGCGGAGATCCCCATCCCCTTCCGGCTCGTATGTTCCTCATTTTGTTTCAAGCTTAAAATATCTGCAAGAGGCTTTGATGCTGAATCGTTCGGGGCGTCATGCCGCCTCCGTCATTCCCGTCAGCCGAAGTCTCGATCCGGCTGCGGGGATGACGTCAGGATAGGTTGGCCTGCGCGCTCAGGCCTGAACGCCGTCGACGTACCAGTCCATCTTCGCCAGCATCTCGTCGGGGGCGGTCTCGCCGGCCTTGAGGCGCAGCACGCCCTTCTGGTCCTTGAGCTCGCCGGTGAAGGGGTGGAGCGTGCCGGCAACGATGCCCTTCTGGACTTCTTCCGCGCCTGCGCGTGCGGCCGGCGTCATCGCGGGATTGAACGGGGCGAGCTTGACGAAGCCGTCCTTGATCCCGCCCCAGACGTCGCCCGACTTCCAGCTGCCGTCCATGACCTCCTTGACGCGCTTGATGTAGTAGCCCGACCAGTCGTCGACGATCGCCGAGAGATGCGCCTTGGGCGCGAAGGCGCTCATGTCGGACGCCTGGCCGAAGGCGAAGACGCCGCGCTGCTCGGCCGCCTGCAGGGCGGCGGGGCTGTCGGTATGCTGGGTGATCACATCGGCGCCCTGGTCGATCAGCGCCTTGGCGGCGTCGGCTTCCTTGGCCGGGTCGTACCAGGTCGAGGCCCAGATGACCTTGGTCTTGAAGTTCGGGTTGACCTTGCGGGCGGCGAGCGTGAAGGCGTTGATGCCCATCACGACCTCTGGAATCGGGAAGGAGGCGATGTAGCCGGCCTGGCCGCTCTTCGACATGTGGCCTGCAATCGTGCCGATCACGGCGCGGCCCTCATAGAAGCGGGCATTGTAGGTCGCGACGTTCTCGGCGCGCTGATAGCCGGTGGCGTGCTCGAATTTCAGCTTCGGGAACTGCTTTGCGACCTGGATGGTCGGGTTCATGAAACCGAAGGAGGTCGCGAAGATCAGCTGGTTGCCGGCCTGCGCCAGCTGGCGCAACGCGCGCGCCGCATCCGGCCCCTCGGCGACGTTCTCGATGAAGCTGGTCTTGATCTTGTCGCCATACTGCTTCTCGAGCGCCTTGCGGCCCTGATCATGCGTCCAGCTCCAGCCGTGATCGCCGATCGGACCGACATAGATGAAGCCGACACCCAGTGGCGCCTGCGCGAAGGCGCTGCGGCCGAGCAGGGGCAGGGCGGACGCCGCGGCGCCGCCGGCTACGAGCGTGCGGCGGGTGATGATGGATGACATGGTTGTTCTCCCCACGGGGTTGGCGGCGCCGTCAGGACGCCGAGAAGGGTTTGCCGAGACATGCGGGCGCATCGAGCCGGCCCGTCTTGCGACCGAGCGACATCATCGTCAGAACCAGGATTGTCGCAAGATAGGGGGCCATCGCCAGCACCTCCGGCGCGAGCCAGGTGATGCCGGCAGCCTTGGCCTGAAGCTCGAAGGTCATCACCGCGCCGAAGAGATAGGCCCCGAGCAGGAGTCGGCCGGGCTTCCAGGCGGAGAAGACGACGAGCGCGAGCGCGATCCAGCCGCGCCCGGCAGTGAGGCGGTCAGCCCACATCGGCGTCAGCGCCAGCGAGAAATAGGCGCCGCCGAGGCCCGCCAGCGCGCCGCCGAAGGCGATCGCCGCATAGCGGATGCCAATGACGGGATAGCCGATGGCATGGGCCGAGGCGTCATTCTCGCCGACCGCCCGCAGGATCAATCCAGCGCGCGTCCGGCGCAGGAAAATGCTCACGCCGAGAACCAGGGCAAGCGAGAGATAGACGATGATGTCGTGCCCGAAGAGCGCACGCAGCCAGGGATGGCCGGAAAGCGCTTCGGGAAACAGGGGCCCCAGACGATCGATCGTGCGGCCGACAAAGCCGGCGCCGATCAGCGAGGAGGCGCCGACGCCGAAAATCGTCAGCGCCAGGCCCGTCGCGACCTGGTTCGCGGTCAGGCTGAGCGTCAGCACGGCGAAGATCATCGCGGTTGCGATGCCGGCGATCACGGAGGCGATGAGGCCAAGCGCAACGCTGCCGGTGCTGAAGGCGACCGCGAAACCGGCGACGGCCCCGGTCAGCATCATGCCCTCGACACCGAGATTGAGCACGCCCGACTTCTCGACGACGAGCTCGCCGAGCGCCGCGAGCAGGATCGGTGTCGACGCTGCGACGAGCGTCATGATGATCGAGACCAGGATGACGCTGTTCATCGCGGCGCCACTTTCGCCGGCCTTGCCCTGAAGGCGATGCGATAACGGACCAGCACATCGGTCGCGAGCAGGAAGAACAGCAGCATCGCCTGGAACATGCCGGTCGCGGCCTGGGGCAGGCGCACGGTCGTCTGGGCGATCTCGCCGCCGACATAGGTTGCCGCCAGAACGACGCCGCCGAGCACGATGCCCAGCGGGTGCAGGCGGCCGAGGAAGGCGACGATGATGGCGGTGAATCCGTAGCCGACCGGGAACTGCGGGGTAAGCTGGCTGAAGGGGCCTGCAGCCTCGAAAATGCCGGCAAGACCCGCAAGGCCGCCGCCGATCAGCAACGTCACCCAGGTCGTCCGTTCGGCGCTGAAGCCGCCGTGACGCGCCGCAGCCGGTGCGAGCCCGACAACCTTCACCGCATAGCCCGCGGTCGTCTTCTCCAACACCAGCCAGGCAATGACGGCAATGACGAGTGCGAGCGGAATGCCGAGATGGACGAGCGTCTCGGGGATGACGACCGGCAGCGTCTGATCGGCCGTGAACATGCGCGTCTGCGGGAAGTTGAAGCCGTCCGGATCCTTCCATGGACCGCGCACGAGGTAGTACAGCACCTGCACCGCGACATAGGTCAGCATCAGGCTGGTCAGGATTTCGCTGACCTGAAGCCTGACGCGCAGCAGAGCCGGGACCGCAGCCCAGGCCATGCCGCCGAGGATGCCGGCGAGAGCCATGGCCGGCAGGATCCACCAGCCGCTCATCTCATAGGTGGCGAGGGCAACGCCGGTGCCGGCGATGGCGCCCATGATGTACTGGCCCTCGGCGCCGATATTCCAGACATTGGCGCGAAAACCGATGGCGAGGCCGAGCGCGATCATCACCAGCGGCGCCGCCTTGACGCCGAGATCCGGCCAGCGATGCGGCTCGAGGAAGGGTACGAGAAAGAAGTCGAAGACCGCGGTCAGCCCGTCATAACCCATTGCCGTGAAGACCATCGCGCCGGTCGCCATGGTGAGCGCGATCGCGATCAACGGGCTCAGATAGAGCATCGCCCGGCTTGGTTCGCGGCGGCGGCGCCATTCAAGCATGAAGCGGCGCTCCTTCGGGCTGGGCTGCGCCGTGAATGCCGCCCATCATCAGGCCGATCTCGTCGATCGCGAGCTCTGCGACCGGGCGGGGCGGCGAGAGCCGACCCTCGTTGATGACGCTGAGCCGGTCTGCCAGTTCGAGCAGTTCATCGAGGTCTTGCGAGATCACCACGACCGCTGAGCCCTTCGCCGCCAGATCGACCAGCGCCTGCCGGATCGCTGCTGCGGCGCCCGCATCGACCCCCCAGGTCGGCTGCGAGACCACGAGGACACCTGGTTCCTGGCCGATCTCGCGGCCCATGATGAATTTCTGCAGATTGCCGCCGGACAATGAGCGGGCCGGAGAGCCTGGACCGGTGGTGCGCACGTCGAACCGGCCGATGACGGCCTGAGCGAAGCGCCGAACCGCTCCGAGGCGGATGAAGCCGCGAGGTGCCAGTGGCAGCCGGTAGCGCGCCGTCAGGATGGCATTCTCGGCCAGCGAGAAATCCGGCACGGCGGCGTGTCCGTTGCGCTCCTCCGGAACGCAGGCGAGGCCGGCGCTGCGCCTCTCGCCCGCTCCCTCGCTGCCGACGGGCTTGCCGTCGAGCATGATGGCGTTCCGCACCGCACTGAGGCGCTCGCCGGACAGCGCGCCGAGCAGCTCGGCCTGGCCATTGCCGGCGACGCCGGCGATGCCGAGGATCTCGCCGGCCCGTGCCTCGAAACTGATGTCGCGCAGGCTCGTGCCGAAGGGCGGTTCGCCGGGCAGGGAGAGGCCCGACACGATCAGCCGGCGCTTGCCGATCCTGCCGGAATGGGCGTTCTCGATCTGGCGCAATTCGGCGCCGATCATCAGCTCGGCCATGCGCCGCGTCGTCTCCTGCCGCGGGTCGCAGGTTGCGACGACCCGGCCGGCGCGCAGGATCGTGGCGGTGTCGCACAAGGCTTTGATCTCGTGCAGCTTGTGGCTGATGTAGAGGATCGAGCAGCCTTCGGACGCGATCTGCCGCAGGGTCTCGAACAGACGCTCGACTTCTTGCGGTGTCAGGACCGAAGTCGGCTCGTCCATGATCAGGAGCTTCGGCTTCTGCAGCAGGCAGCGGACGATCTCGATGCGCTGCCGCTCGCCGACCGAGAGCGTATGGACCTCGCGCTCGGGATCGAGCGGCAGCGAATAGCTCTGCAGAACTTTGGCGACGCGGGTCTTCAGCTCCTCGCGATCCACGGCCTCGTCGAGGCCGAGTGCGATATTCTCGATCACCGTCATCGCATCGAACAGCGAGAAATGCTGGAAGACCATGCCGATGCCGAGCCGCCGCGCCGCCTTGGGCGAGGGGACCGAAACAGGCCGGCCATCCCAGGAGATGCTGCCCGAATCGGCCTGCTGAACGCCGTAGATGACCTTGACCAGCGTCGACTTGCCCGCTCCGTTCTCGCCGAGCAGGGCGTGGATCTCGCCGGGCTTCACGCTGAAGCTGATGTCGTCATTGGCTTTCACGCCGGGAAAGCTCTTGGAGATGCCCGACAGCACGAGCCGGGGCGGCGTATCCGTCCTGTCATGCGGCGACGCCGTCATCTCCTGCCCTTCTCCCCGGACCTTGTCGGCCCTGCGCCACGCTTTGCCCGGAAGCCAGTTGCTTGGCAAGCAAGCTCCGCACCAGTTCGGCTGCCGTCAAGGCGGCGATGACCTCAGGGCGCTTGTCGTCCACATCATCCCCGCCGATCGGGCAGGTCAGGCGCGCCAGGGCATCGCTTGCAGGGTGCCGGCGGCGGAAGCTGGCAGCGAAGCGTGCGCGCTTCGTCGCCGAGCCTATCATGCCGACATAGGCGGCATCCCCGCGCAGGAGCGCAGCCTCGGTCAGCCGGTAGTCGAGCGCATGGCTGTGCGAAAGGATCACGAAGGCGGTGCCGGGCTGGGCCGATGTGATCGCCTCGGCCGGGTCGTCCAGTCGTAGCGGTGCGACACCAACGGGAAGATCGTGCATCTGGGCTTCGCGGTCGTCGATCAGAATGACCGTCAGCGGCAGGCGCATGAGGGCCTCGGCAAGCGCGCGCCCGGTATGGCCGGCGCCGAGGATGAGGACGGCAGGCTGCGCTGCGCACCTTGCCGCTTCGGCGGCCTGGAGAGTCGCGAGATGGCACGGCCTGGCCCGCTCCAGCACGACACCGACCCGGCCGCCGCAGCACTGGCCCATTTGCGGCCCAAGCGGAATATCGAGGCGTCGCGAGATCTCGCCGCTCGCCAGCATCTCAAGGGCGATGTCGGTGCAGTGGAATTCGAGCTGGCCGCCGCCGATCGTCCCAGAATTGCCCTCGGCGGTGACGACCATCGTCGCGCCGGTTTCGCGTGGGGTCGATCCTTCGGCGCGCTCGATGCTGACAAGGATGGCGCCTTGCTCGAGATGGGCTTCGAGGAAAGTCGCCAGCCCGGTCATGGCGCCGCGCCCCGTGCCTGCTCCCGCATGCGGTCGACCGCATCGAGTACGCGCTCCGGCGTCGCCGGCGCGTCGAGACGGGGACAGAAGCGATGATCGCCGACGCTCGCGACCGCGTCCGACAAGGCGTGGAGCACGCTGATCGCCAACATCAGCGGCGGCTCTCCGACCGCCTTGGAGCGGTGGATCGTCGGCTCGCGATTGGGGGCGTTCTCGAGCAGGTCGACATTGAAGATGCGCGGCCGGTCGGAGGCGACGGGGATCTTGTAGGTCGAGGGCGCATGGGTCTTGAGCCGGCCTTTGTCGTCCCACCAGAGTTCCTCGGTGGTAAGCCAGCCCATGCCCTGCACGAAGCCGCCCTCGATCTGGCCCTTGTCGATCGCCGGGTTCAGCGACGTGCCGCAATCATGCAGGATGTCGACCCGCTCGACCTTGTATTCGCCGGTGAGCGTGTCGATCGCGACTTCGGCCGCAGCAGCGCCGTAGGCGAAATAATAGAACGGGTGGCCACGCCCGGCCTTGCGATCCCAATGGATCTTCGGCGTCGCGTAGAAGCCGGTCGCCGAGAGCTGGACGCGGGCCATGTAGGCTGCCGCGACGAATTCGGCGAAACTCATCTCCTGCGTGCCGATCCTGATCCGGCCCGGCAGGAAGGCAATCTCCTCGGCTGAAACCTCCCAGCGCTTCGACGCGAAGGCGATGAGCCGCGCCTTGATCGTCTCGCAGGCATCGAGCGCGGCCATGCCGTTGAGATCGGAGCCGGAGGAGGCGGCTGTCGCCGAGGTGTTCGGCACCTTGCCGGTGGTCGTCGCGGTGATCTTGATCCGGTCGAGGCCGATCCCGAAAGCCTGCGCCACGACCTGCGCCACCTTCACATAGAGGCCCTGGCCCATCTCGGTGCCGCCATGGTTCAGCGCCACCGTGCCGTCCGTGTAGACATGCACCAGGGCGCCTGCCTGATTGTACCAGGTCGCGGTGAAGGAGATGCCGAACTTGACCGGGGTCAGCGCGATGCCACGCTTGATGACCGGGCTCTTGCGGTTGGCCTCACGGATCCCCGCCTGGCGCGCGCGGTAATCGCAACGCCGTTCAAGTTCGGCGATCACGTCGCCGGCGATATTGTCCTCGACCTGCTGGTGATAGGGCGTGATGTCGCGACCGACCGCGCCATAGAGATTGCGCCTGCGGATCTCGAGCGGGTCGAGCCCGGTCGCGAAAGCAACCTCCTCGATGAAGCGTTCCGCTCCGACCATGCCCTGGGGGCCGCCGAAGCCGCGAAAGGCCGTGTTCGAAACGGTGTTGGTCCGCAGGGGCTGCGAACGTCCGCGCACCGCCGGGTAGAAATAGCAATTGTCCATGTGGAACAGCGCGCGGTCGGTGACCGGGCCCGAGAGATCGGCGTTCCAGCCGCAGCGCGCCGCATAGACCGCGTCCACCGCGTGAATATGCCCCTCGTCATCGAAGCCGATCTCGTAATCGACCACGAAATCATGGCGTTTGCCGGTGATGACCATGTCGTCGTCGCGGTCGGGCCGGTGCTTTACCGGGCGCTTCAGCTTGCGGGCAGCGAGCGCGGCGACGCAGGCGAAGAGATTGGCCTGCGTCTCCTTGCCGCCAAAGCCGCCGCCCATGCGCCGGACCTCGATGGTGACGGCGTGGGAGCCGACGGCGAGCACCTGCGCGACCATGTGCTGGACTTCGCTCGGATGCTGCGTCGAGGACAGCACCAGCATGTCTTCGTCCTCGCCGGGGATGGCGAGCGCGATCTGGCTCTCCAGATAGAAATGATCCTGCCCGCCGATCTCCATCGACCCCTTGAGCCGGCGCGGGCTGGCAGCAAGCGCTTCCGCGACATCGCCGCGCTCCAGCTTCAGCGGGTCGGTGACAAGCTCGCCGCCGGCCGCGCGGGCCGCTGCGACATCCAGCAGCGGAGCGGCTTCCTCATAGGCCGCCTTGGCCAGCGCGGCGGCGCGGCGCGCCAGATCCCGGGTTTCCGCGATAACCGCGAAAAGCGGTTGGCCGTGATGCAGGATATTCTGCGTCGTGAAGACAGGCTCGTCATGTCGATGCGTCGAGCTGATGTCGTTCGCGCCCGGAATATCCTCGGCCGTCAACACGGTGAGAACGCCGGGGGCCGTGCGCACGGCCGCGAGGTCGAGCGATATCAGCCGCCCATGCGCGACCTGGGAAAGGCCGAGATAGGCATGCGCAAGGCCGGCCGGCTCGGCGATATCGTCGATATAGAGGGCTTCACCCGCGACATGCTTGGCGGCGGAATCATGATTGCTGGTCCGGCCGAGCGGCCCGGCCACGACCTCGGTCTCAAGCCGTTTGCGCGCGTCAGCCATGGGCAGCCTCCGCAAGCAGGCCCGCGACGCGCGTGTCGACGTCAAGCGCCGTCGTTTCGATCAGGAACCGGCGCAGGAGATTGCCGGCCACCTTCAGCCGGTACGCCGCCGAGGCGCGCATGTCGGTCAGCGGTGTGAAATCCCGGGGCAGGGCGGCGATGGCGGCAGCGACCGCAGCCTCGTCCCAATCCCTCCCGAGCAGCGCGGCTTCCGCGGCGGCGGCCCGTTTCGGGATACCGGCCATGCCGCCATAGGCGAGCCGTGCCTCGCTCACCCGATTGGCTTCGTCGAGATGCAGCAGGAAGGCGCCGCACACCGCCGAGATATCCTCGTCGAAGCGCTTTGAGATCTTCGAAATGTGGAACAGAGCGTCATTCTGCAGTTTCGGCACCAGCACGGCCTCGACGAATTCGCCTGGCTTCCGGTCCTGGCTGCGATAGTCGAGGAAGAAGGCTTCGAGCGGCAGCGCGCGTCGCTCGCTGCCGCGCCGCAGCACCAGAGTTGCGCCAAGCGCAATCAACGCTGGCGGCAGATCGCCGATCGGTGAGCCATTGGCGATATTGCCGCCGATCGTCCCGGCATTGCGCACCTGCTCGCCGCCGAAGCGGCGCATCAGCTCGTCGAGTTGCGGCGAGAGCGCCGCGAGTGCCGTGCGGACATCGATATGGTTCGCCATGGCGCCGATGCGCAGATGATCGCCCTCGTCGCTGACTGCACGCAGGTCCTCGACACGGCCGAGATGGATGATGGTTTGCGGCTGCTGCATCCCCTTGGTGATCCAGAGACCGACATCGGTCGCGCCGGCGACGAGAACGGCCTCGGGATGGGAGATGACGAGATCGGCGAGGGCGTCTGTTGTCGCCGGCGACAGGAAGCGTCGCGCGCCATGGGCGAGTGCCAGCGTTTCCTGATCCACAAAAGCATGCAGCCGGGCGGCGATGCCGGGCGCCGAAAGCGCGAAGCGATCCTGCTTCCGGTCGGTGTGTTCGTAGAGGCGACGGGCCGCGGTAATGATCGGCTCGTAGCCGGTACAGCGGCAGAGATTGCCCGCGAGCGCGTCCTCGATTCGCCCCAGCTCCGGCGCCGGCTCGTTCAGCCAGAGCGCAAGGAGCGACATCACGAAGCCCGGCGTGCAGAAGCCGCATTGCGAGCCGTGGCAATCGACCATCGCCTGCTGCACCGGGTGCAGGCGTCCGTCCGCGCCCTTCAGGTGCTCGATGGTGAGCAGATGGCAGCCATCGAGCGTCGGCAGGAAGCGGATGCAGGCGTTGATCGCCTCATAGCGCAATCGGCCGCCGTCGAGGCGCCCGACGACGACGGTGCAGGCTCCGCAATCGCCTTCGGCGCAGCCTTCCTTCGTGCCGGTCCGGCGGCGCTCGAGGCGCAGCCAGTCGAGCAGCGTCTGGGTCGGATCGCTGGACGCGATCTCGACCAGCTCATCGCCGTAGAGGAAGCGCACTATCTCACGCATGGCGGCCCGGCCGCTCACAGATCCAAATCATGCCTCCAGATTAGGCATGTTCGACGCTTGGCCGAAAGCTTTGATTTGGTGCAGATATGACGTGATTTTGAGCCGGAGCACGAGCCCGTGAACGAAGACCGTCGCCTTCGCGCCCTGCGTGGCCGCCTGCTCTGGTTCGTCGGCGATCCCGAGACCTCCGGCGACGCGGCGCATCGCTTCATCGGGGATGGCCTGGTCGTCATCGCCGACGGACTGATCAAGGCCGTCGGCGCCGCATCGGAGCTGCTGCCGACGCTGCCGGAAGAGGCGGAAATCGTCGATCACCGGCCGAACCTGATCATGCCGGGCTTCATCGACGCGCATCTGCACATGCCGCAAACCCAGGTGATCGCCTCCTATGGGGCGCCGCTGATGGAGTGGCTGAACAAATACACCTTCGTCGAGGAGCAGAAGCTGGCACAGCAGGGACATCCGGAGAAGCTGACGCGGTTCCTGCTGGACGAGCTGCTGGCGAGCGGCACCACCACGGCGGCCGTCTACTGCTCCGTTCACCGTCAATCGGCCGAAGCCTTCTTCGCCGAATCGGAGCGCCGCAACACGCGGATGATTGCCGGAAAGGTGATGATGGACCGCAACGCCCCAGCGGCGCTGACCGATACGGCCGAGAGCAGCTATGCCGACAGCAAGGCCCTGATCGAGCGCTGGCACGGCCGGGGACGCCAGCTCTATGCGATCACGCCGCGCTTTGCGGTGACCTCGACACCAGAGCAGCTGGCCGCTGCCGGGCGGCTCGCCTCTGAACATCCGGACTGCTTCGTCCAGACCCATATCAATGAGAACCAGGCCGAGATCTCATTGGCCTGCCAGCTCTATCCGAATGCCGATGATTATGCCGGCATCTACCGGGATTACGGCCTGCTCGGCCGCCAGAGCCTGATGGGCCACTGCATCCACATGACCAAGCACGAATGGCGTGCCTTTGCCGAGGCCGGAGCTGTCGCCGTGTTCTGTCCGACCTCGAACCTCTTCCTCGGTTCAGGTCTGTTCGACTGGGCCCGGGCGAAGCGAGAAGGCGTACGGGTTGCGGTCGCGACCGATATCGGTGGCGGCACCAGCTATTCGATGCTGCGGACCATGGCCGAGGCCTACAAGGTGCTGCAGCTGCAGGGCCAGTCGCTTTCGGCGTTTGCGGCGCTCCATGCCATCACGCGCGGCAATGCGGTGGCGTTGGGGCTCGATCATCTCATCGGCTCGCTCGAGCCCGGCCGTGAGGCGGATGTCGTGGTGCTCGACCCGGCTGCGACGCGGGCCATGGCGCACCGGTTGGAAACGGCGCGCGATCTCGCCGAGGAACTCTTCGTGCTCGTCACGCTGGGTGACGAGCGCAATGTCGCCGCGACCTATGTCGCGGGGGAGCGTGTGGGCGATCAGCCCAGCACGCCGCCCTTCCTGGCGAAGTCGATATAAATCTCGCGCAGGCGGATCGCGGTTGGGCCCGGCGCGCCATTGTGGATCGTATGGCCGTCGATCGAGACCACCGGCATCACGAAGCTGTTGGCCGAGGTGATGAAGGCCTCCTCGGCGTCGAGCGCCTCATCCAGCGTGAACGTGCGTTCCTCGAAGGTGAAGCCGGTTTCGGCGAGGAAAGCCAGAACAGCCTTGCGGGTGATGCCCGGCAGGACCTTGTTCGAGAGCGGCCGCGAGATCAGCGTCTTGCCCTTGACGATCCAGGCGGTCGAGGACGCACCTTCGGTGACGACGCCATCTTCCACCAGCCAGGCTTCCTGCGCGCCGCTTTCGGCGGCGAACTGCTTGGCCAGCACCGGCCCGAGCAGGTTGACGCTCTTGATGTCCCGGCGGGCCCAGCGCAGGTCCGGGCAGGAGACGACCTTGATGCCGGTCTTGGCGGCGGGGGCCTCGCTCAGGTTGCGGGCCTGCGAGAACATCACCAGGGTCGGCGCCACATCCTTCGGGAAGGCGAAGTCACGGTCGGCAGCGCCGCGCGAGACCTGGAGATAGATACCGCCCTCGTCGATGTTGTTGAGCTTGATCAGCTCCTCATGGATGGCGGTCAGTTCGGCGCGCGACCAGGGCAGGGCGAGCCGGATTTCCCCGCAGGAGCGCTCCAGACGGGCAAGATGCGCGTCGCAGTCGACCAGCTTGCCGCCGAGCACCGCCGAGACCTCGTAGATGCCGTCGCCGAAGATGAAGCCGCGGTCGAAAATCGAGATCCTGGCCTCTTCCTCGGGCAGGTACTCACCATTCACATAGACAATACGGCTCATCGGCTTCGGTCTCGTGGTTGAAGGAACGTCGGCATTGGTAGCGGAGGCGCGGGCGGGAGGCGAGTGCCAAAGCCGGCTTGCAGATCGGCGTCGGGCGCAACACTGCCGCGCCGAACGGACAAGGACCGCCACGGCTACCGGGCCGGACCGGATATCTTCCGTTTACGCCTTGAGCGCGGCCGCGATCAGCCTCTGCGTGTAGCCCTCTCGCGGTGCGGCGAAAATCGCCTCGGTTGGTCCGCTTTCGACGACGCTGCCATCCTTCATCACCATGATCGTGTCGGCCATGGCGCGGACCACGGCGAGGTCGTGGCTGATGAAGAGATAGGAGAGGTCGTGGCGGGCCTGGAGGTCCTTGAGCAACGCCACGATGCTCTTCTGCACGGTACGATCGAGCGCCGAGGTCGGCTCGTCCAGTACGACCAGCGCCGGGTGCAGGATCATCGCGCGCGCGATCGCGATGCGTTGGCGCTGGCCGCCCGAGAATTCGTGCGGATAGCGGTTGCGCAGGCGCGGATCGAGCGAGACCTCCTCCAGGGCCTGCGCCGCGCGCATGTCGCGTTCGGCGCGCGTCAGATGGGGCGCGTGGACCAGCAGCCCTTCGCTGACGATCTCGCCTACGGTGAGCCGCGGCGAGAGCGAGCCGAACGGGTCCTGGAAGACGACCTGCAGGCTCTTGCGCAGGGGCCGCATCTGCGAGCGATCGAGCGGCGCCAGCGCCCGGTCCTCGAACCGGATCTGCCCGCTGGCCGGCACGAGCCTGAGGAGCGCCTTTCCCAGCGTCGACTTTCCCGAGCCGGACTCCCCGACGATGCCGATGGTCTGGCCGCGCTGCAGGGTCAGATCGACACCGTCGACGGCGTGGAGCAAGGCGTTCCTGCGCTTGAGAAAGCCACGACCGAGATCGTAGCTGACGCGCAGGTCACGGGCCTCGAGCAGGATCGGGGCGCCCTTCGGCGCAGGTTTCTTATGGCCTGCGGGCTCTGCCGAGAGCAGCAGCTTGGTATAGGGATGGCTCGGTGCTGCGAAGAGGACCTCAGTGGTTCCGCTCTCCACCACTTCGCCAGACTTCATCACATAGACGCGCTCTGCATATTTCCGCACCAGCCCGAGATCGTGGCTGATCAGGACGACGGCCATGCCGAGCCGCTTTCTGAGATCGGCGATCAGCGCCAGGATCTCGGCCTCGATGGTGACGTCGAGCGCTGTCGTGGGTTCGTCGGCAATCAGGATATCGGGATCATTGGCCAGCGCCATCGCGATCATGACGCGCTGGCGCTGCCCGCCTGAGAGCTCGTGCGGATAGGCATCGAGCCGTTCCTGCGGCCGGGGAATCTGGACGAGTTTCAGGAGTTCGAGCGCCCGCGCCCGCGCGGCGCTGCGTGACAATCCCTGGTGCTTGCGCAGAGGCGCGGCCATCTGGCTGCCTATCCGGAACAGCGGATCGAGCGATGTCATGGGCTCCTGGAAAATCATCGCGAGCTTCCGGCCGCGATAGGCATTGAGTTGCTTGGGTTTCAGCCCGAGCAGCTCCGTGCCGCGATAGCGGATCGAGCCTTCCACCTCGCCATTCCCAGCGAGCAGGCCCATCGCGGCCATCACTGTCTGGCTTTTGCCGGAACCGGATTCGCCGACGATGGCGACGAATTCGCCGGCTCCGACAGCGATATCGACGCCGTTCACCGCATCGAGCAGCCCATCATTGGTCCGGAAGCGCACGCGCAGGTCGCGGATGTCGAGGATCGGAGCGTCCCCCATCTCAGCGATCCCTGGGATCGAGCGCGTCGCGCAGGCCATCGCCGAGGAAGTTCAGCGCGAACAGCGTGGTCACCAGGAAGCTCGCCGGGAAGATCAGCATCCACGGCGCGCCCTGGATCGAGCGGGCGCCGTCCGAGATCAGCACGCCCCAGCTCGTCATCGGCTCCTRCACGCCAAGGCCGAGGAAGGAGAGAAAGCTCTCGAGCAGGATGATCTTCGGCACCAGCAGCGTGACATAGATGATAACCGGGCCAAGCGTGTTGGGAATGACATGGCGCCTCAGGATGCCGCCGGTCGTGACGCCGAGCGCCTCGGCCGCCAGCACATATTCCTGTCGCTTGATCGAAAGTGTCTGTCCGCGAACGATCCGGGCCATGTCGAGCCATTCGATCGCGCCGACGGCAAGGAACATCAGGATGAAATTCCGGCCGAAGAAGACGACCAGCAGGATGACGAAGAAGATGAAGGGCAGCGAATAGAGCACGTCGACGATGCGCATCATCAGCATGTCGATGCGTCCGCCGAGATAGCCTGCTGTGGCGCCGTAGCTGACGCCGATCACGAGCGCGACACCCGTCGCGAGCAGTCCGATCGCCAGCGAGACCCGCCCGGCGATCAGCGTGCGGGTCAGCAGGTCGCGGCCATTGGCATCGGTGCCGAACCAGAAGCGCTGCCGCTTGATCGGCACTTCCAGAGCGAGCCTGCGGCCATCTTCCTCATTGGCCAGGATCTTCGGTGTGCCGAACTGGTCTGAGCGATCGAAATAGACGAGAAGCCGCTGATCGATCGGGCGCTGTGACGTCAGCGTCAGGCGCACGCTATCCTGGCCTACAGCGATATCGCTCGCCGTCGCCCGGACGCGCGAGGCGATGCGCTGCACGGCGGCTGGTATCGCCTCGGCCTTGGGATAGCTGTCGATGCTGGCGGGCACACGGACATAGTCCTGGTAGACCCGATCATGCGGATGCCCGGTCATCAACGGGCCGATCAGGCAGGCCAGCGTCATCAGCGCCAGCACGATCAGGCTCGCGACCGCTGCGCGGTTGCGCATCAGGCGGATGCGCGCATCCTGCCAGAGCGAGCGCCCGGTGACGGGCAGGGGGGCAAGCGTGATCTCGCTCATGCGCTCACTCCAGCCTGACGCGCGGATCGAGCAGCGCATAGACAACGTCGACGACGAGATTGAAGACCAGCACGAAGATCGCCACGACAACGACCGTGCCCATCACCAGGGTGTAGTCGCGGTTGAGCGCACCCTCGACGAAATAGCGGCCGATCCCGGGAACGGCGAAGATGCTCTCGACCACGACCGAGCCCGTCAGCAAGGCCGCGGCGGCCGGCCCGAGATAGGAGACGACGGGCAGGGCCGCGCCGCGCAGCGCATGCAGTGCGACCGTCACGCTGGAAAGCCCTTGTGCCCGCAAGGTGCGGATATGGTTGGCGCGCAGGGTCTCGATCATCGCCGCGCGGGTCATCCGCGCGATCACCGCGATCTGCGGCAGCGCCAAAGTCACGATCGGCAGGATAGTGTTGCGGACCGCACCGCCATTCCAGCCACCGACCGGCAACCAGGCCAGCATCAGCCCGAAGACGATCTGCAGCACGGGCGCGACCACGAAATTGGGAATGGTGATGCCGGCAGTGGCAAAACCCATCACCGCATGGTCGGCATGCTCGTTCTGGCGGAAGGCTGCGAGCACGCCGAGCGGGCCGCCGATCAGCAGGGCAAGAGCGAGTGCCGATGCGCCCAGCCGCATCGAGACCGGCAGCCCCTGCGCGAAGAGCTCGGCGATAGAGAAGTCGCGGAAGTAGAAGGAAGGGCCGAAATCACCCCTGATCAAAGCCGCGAGATAGGTCAGATATTGCTGATAGAGCGGCCGGTCGAGCTGATAGATCCGGCGCAGGTTCTCCATCACCTTCGCTTCCAGCGGCTGTTCGAGGTCGAACGGCCCGCCCGGTGCGACGCGCATCAGGAAGAAGGAAATCGTCACGATCACGAACAGGGTCGGGATCGCGATGGCGAGGCGACGCAGGATGAAGGAGAGCATTCCGAATGAACCGGGCCGTCTGCGGTGTCATGACCGGGCAGGCCCGGCCATGACACGCGGGTTTCTTACGGCTTCAGGCTCATGAAGCGTGTCGGCAGCGCGCCGCGCAGATTCTGCTGGAAGCCGACGAGCTTGGGCGAGACCAGGTTCTTCGACGAATAGAACATCACCGGAATCCACGGCACCTCGGCAGCCAGGATCGCGTCGGCCTCGCGCAGGATCGCGGCGCGCTTGGTCAGGTCGATCTCGTCGGCGGCCTTGGCCAGCAAGCCGTCGAAGGTCGGGTTGTTGTACTTGCCGGAATTGAACCCCTTGTTGTCGCTGAGGAACAGAAACAGGAAGTTCTGCGGGTCCGAAAAATCGCCGATCCAGCCATAGCGGGCGATGTCGAAATCGCCACCGTCACGCAGAAGGGCGAAATGGGTCTTGCCGTCGGTGTTGATGAAGCTGGTCTCGACGCCGAGTGCCTTCCACTGCTCGGCAATGGCGATGACGGTGCGTCGGTTGTTGTCGGTCGTGTTGTAGCGGAGCTGTATCTTCAAGGGCATGCCGGGCCCGAAGCCCGCATCCTTGAGCAACTGCTTGGCCTTCTCCTCGCGGTCGAGCGGCGAGGCGTTCTTGAAGTCGGCTTCGGCGGCCGTGCCGTAATTGCCGATATTCGGCGGAATGACGCCATAGGCCGGCAGCATCGTGCCACCCCAGATCTCGTCGGCGATGAACTCACGGTCGAGCACCATGGACAGGGCCTGGCGGACGCGGACATCGTCGAAGGGCTTCTTCGAGCTGTTGATGATGAGAAAATAGGTGCCGAGATAGGGCGCGATCTTGACCTGATCGCCCAGTTTTTCGCGCAGCTGCTTGATCTGGTCGGCGGGGATGTCGGTCGTCATATGCAGTTCGCCGGCCTGGAAGCGCCGGGCGGCGGCGGCGAGGTCCGGCGACGGATAATAGATCACCGTATCGATCTTGACGTTGGCCGCGTCGTGGAAGGCCTTGTTCTTTTCAAGCTTGATATGGGAGTTCGGCACGAACTCCTTGAGCACATAGGCGCCGTTCGAAACCCAGTTCTCCGGCTTGACGAAATCGCTACCGAATTTCTCGACTGAGGCCGGATGGACCGGAAGTCCGGTCTGGTGCGTCAGCAATTCGAGAAAATACGGGGTCGATCGCTCCAGCTTGATCTCGAGCGTCGTGTCATTGACGGCCGTTACACCCAGATCGGCAAGCTTCGCGCCCCCGTCGCTCTTGTTGATCTTCTCCGCGTTCAGGATCGGATAGAGAATGTTCGCGTATTTCGCCCCCGTCTCGGGATTGACCATCCGCCGCAGCGAGAAGACGAAATCCGAGGCCTTCACCGCGTCCCCGTTCGACCATTTCGCATTGGGGCGCAGCTTGAACGTATAGGTCTTGCCGTCCGGGCTGATCGTCCAGCTTTCGGCCACGCCGGGCACGACGGTGCCGTTGATGTGGTGGATGACGAGCCCTTCGGAGAGATCACGCAGCAGATGCGCTTCCGACACGGTCGAGGTCTTATGCGCGTCGAGCGTCTCGGGATCGGAGTCGTTGCCGCGATGGAAGGTGACCTGGGCTTGTGCGACCGTGGTGGTGGCGAGCGCCAGAGCCGCGGCAATGGCGAGCGGCGCCGCGCGGCGCGTGATCCTGAACATGACGAAACTCCCCTGAGGGCAGGTCTTCCTGCCTGTTCCTGACATGACCGGGAGAGTAGAGCGCGCTGCTCGCGCGCTGCCAAGCAGGAAAAAAACTTGCAGGCAGGAAAAGTCTTGATCCCCGTTTTCGTTTACGGGGCGCCGCCGGAGGGCAGCATGAACGTGTCGTTCTCGAAGGCGATCACGCAATCGCCAGCGGCCTTGGCGCAATCGTTCAGCGTCGCTTCCTTGGCGCGATCGAGCGTCTGGGAGCCAAAGGTGTAGCGGAAATGCTTGCGTGACCGGCTGAGCGCCATCGCCTTCTCGCCGGGCGCTGCAAAATACTGCTCGAATGCGGCGGCGCGTGCCGTCAGCCCCAGCTTGGCAAAGAGCTCCCTTGCCTGGGCAGGCGACCAGGTCGGCAGCTTCCAGGCACGCAGCGACGCGTCCACCTCGCGCAGCCAGAAGAACCGGGCCTGTCCGTGACGGAAGATCAGGTGACCAGTGGGCCGGACTTCGGGCAGCTCGACGAAGCGGATATCGCCGCCGGCATCGCGTGCGGCGCCGCGCATGCGGTCGACGAGCGCGGGCGGAAACAGCTCGTCGTTTTTCGCATAGATCCAGAGCTGTGGTGGCGCGCCGGGCACCTGCCAGCCCTTGACGATGCCGACCAGCGCATCGCGCGCCTTGTCGACACAGCTGTCGATATTCAGGCCGCCGGCGACATTGACGATGCCGCGCAAGCCCGCTGGTTTGCGCTGGGCGAGCGCCAGGACCGCCGCGCCTCCCGCCGATTCTCCGACCGCAATGGCGCGCGCCGGGTCGACATCGTCGCGCTGTTGCAGCACCCGCAGGGCGGCTTCGAGTTCGCTGGCATCCGCCTCGAATCGGCTGGTGAAATCGAGATCGGCGCAGGAGGTCGAGGCCGGGAAGGGCCCGTCCGACTGGCCGAAGCCACGACGCATGACGACGGCAGCGAGCCAGCCACGCCGGGCAAAATCCCGGGCGACGGTGGCGTAGGACGCCGCCCGCAAATCGCCCATGCTGACGCTGCTCGAGGATTTGCCATGAGTGATCAGCGCCAGCGGGAGGCGACCCTCAGCACGCTCCGGCCTGACGATCAGCGCCTCGAGCCTGATGTCACGCCCGTCGAGCTTGATCCGGAGGAAGGTGCTCTCCTCGCGCAGGGGCTCCTGCGCGCTGGCCGCTGCCGCGGCCAGGATCGGAAGCATGACAGCCGCGAGCCGCAGCAGCATCCTGGTGATGCGCATGGCCTGTTCCCCGCAATCCCGGTCCGCCGGAGCACCGCAGAATGGCAGGAAACGGCGCCGCTGCAACGCCTCCTGACTAGGCTGGCGAAGCCGCAGCGCGTTCCTGCGCCTCGACCACGGCCACGGCCGTCATGTTGACGACGCCGCGTGCCGTCACCGAACCGGTCAGGATATGCACCGGCTTGGCCGCTCCGATCAGGATCGGGCCGACCGGGAGCGCATCCGCCAGCACCTTGGCGAACTGGTAGGCGATGTTGGCGGCGTCGAGATTCGGGAAGATCAGCACATTGGCGACGCCCTTGAGATGCGAGGAGGGCAGCACCCTGTCGCGCACCATCGGCAGGAGGGCGGTGTCGGCCTCCATCTCACCGTCGCATTCGAGTTCCGGCGCGCGCTCGCGGATCAGGCAGACCGCCTTGCGCATCTTCAGCGAGGAGGGGGTGTCGGCCGCGCCGAAATCCGAATGCGAGAGCAGGGCGATCTTGGGCGTGATGCCGAAGCGCGAGACATGGCTCGCCGCGATCACCGCCATGTCGGCGATCTCCTCGGCGGTCGGATCATGCTTCACATGGGTGTCGGCCAGGAAGAAGGCGCCCTTGTTGGTGATGATCAGCGTCATCGCCGAGATGTCACGTGCGCCGGGCGCAAGCCCGATGATGTCCTTGATGTGCCGCAGCCGCGACAGGAAGCGCCCTTCCAGGCCGGTGATCATGGCATCGGCCTCGCCGCGCATCACCGAGAGTGCCGCGATCACCGTGTTGTTGGTGCGCACCAGCACGCGTGCGGCCTCCGGCGTGATGCCCCGCCGGCCGGCGATCTCGAGATAGGTCTGCACGTAGTCGCGATAACGCGGATCATCCTCGGGGTTGATCACCTCGCAATCGATGCCTGGCCGGATCGTCAGGCCGAAGCGCTTCACCCGGGTTTCGATGACGCTCGGGCGGCCGATCAGGATCGGCACGGCCATGCCTTCCTCCAGCGCCACTTGAGCGGCGCGCAGCACGCGCTCATCCTCGCCTTCGGCGTAGATGACGCGCTTGGGGTCGGCCTTCGCCTGCGCAAAGAGCGGCTTCATGATGAAGCCGGAACGGAAGACGAAGCGCGACAGGTCCTCGCGATAGGCCTCGATATCGGCCAGCGGCTTGCGTGCGACGCCGGTATCCATCGCAGCCTGCGCGACTGCCGGGGCAATACGCAGGATCAGGCGCGGATCGAACGGATTCGGGATCAGCGAGGTCGCGCCGAATGTCTGCGATTCGCCGCCATAGGCGCGCGCCGCGATGTCGGACGTGGCCTCCCGCGCCAGCGATGCAATCGCGCGCACGGCGGCGAGCTTCATCGCTTCGTTGATCGTCGTGGCGTGCACATCGAGCGCGCCGCGGAAGATGTAGGGGAAGCACAGGACGTTGTTGACCTGGTTCGGATAGTCCGAGCGGCCGGTGCAGATCATCGCGTCAGGACGTGCGGCAAGCGCATCCTCCGGCGTAATCTCCGGGTTCGGGTTGGCCAGCGCCAGGATCAGCGGACTCGCCGCCATGCGCTTGGCCATCTCGGGCTTCAGAACGCCGGCGGCAGACAGGCCGAGGAAGACATCGGCGTCGCCGATCACGTCGCTGAGCGTCCGCGCATCGGTCTCCTGCGCATAGACCTCCTTCCAGCGGTCCATCAGCGTGTTGCGGCCCTTGTGGACCACGCCTTCAAGGTCGGTGACCCAGATATTCCGGCGCTTGGCCCCGAGCTCGACCAGAAGGTTGAGGCAGGCAAGCGCGGCTGCGCCGGCGCCGGAGACGACGATCTTGACGTCGCCGATCTGTTTTCCCGCGAGATCGAGCCCGTTCAGGATCGCGGCGCTGACGATGATCGCGGTGCCGTGCTGATCGTCATGGAAGACCGGGATGTTCATCCGGGCCTTGAGCTGCTCCTCGATCTCGAAGCATTCGGGACCCTTGATGTCCTCGAGGTTGATGCCGCCGAAGGTCGGTTCCAGCGCCGCAACGACATCGACGAATTTCTCGATGTTCTTCTGGTCGACCTCGATGTCGAAGCAGTCGATCCCGGCGAATTTCTTGAACAGGACCGCCTTGCCCTCCATCACCGGCTTGGAGGCGAGCGGGCCGATATCGCCGAGGCCGAGAACGGCCGTGCCGTTGGTGATGACCGCGACGAGGTTCTGGCGCGAGGTCAGTTCGGCGGCTTCCGCGGGGTCGTCGACGATCGCCTCGCAGGCGGCAGCCACACCGGGAGAATAGGCGAGCGCCAGGTCGCGCTGGTTGCCGAGAGGCTTCGTTGCCTGGATCTCGAGCTTACCGGGCCGGGGCAGGCGGTGGTAGACGAGCGCGCCCGAGCGAAGATCCGTCGACAAGGTGCTTTTCATCGTCCTGCGTTCCTGGCTCCACGGCCCAAGGCCAAATCAGCTTGGAGGTCGCCCGGAAACGCGGTGCCGTCAAGCGTGCCGGGGGCAACAATCATTCAACCGAAACGACAGGATCGCTTCAGGCCGCCATCGCTCCGACGCCGCCGTCATGCAAGTGACAGGCCGCGACATGGCCGGACGCGATCGTTTTCAGCTCCGGCCGCTCCGCCTTGCAGCGCGGCCCGGCATGCGGACAGCGCGGGTGGAAATGGCAACCTGATGGCGGGTGCAGCGGCGAGGGGATCTCGCCGCTGACCGGCGCAAAACGCTTCTTGCGAGCCGTGATCGTCGGCACATTGGCGAGGAGTGCCTGGGCATAGGGGTGCTGCGGCCCCTTGAAGAGGGCGGCGGAGGGCGCGGCCTCGACGACACGGCCGAGATACATGATCACGACCCGGTCCGAGAGGTGCCGGACGACGCCGAGGTCGTGGCTGATGAAGAGGTAGGTCAGGTTGAGTTCGTCGCGCAGCTTCATGAAAAGATTCAGGACCTGGGCCTGAATCGAGACATCGAGAGCAGCCACGCTTTCGTCGCAGACGAGGAATTCCGGCTTCACCGCCAGTGCTCTCGCGATGCCGATGCGGGCACGTTGGCCGCCCGAGAACTGGTGCGGATAGCGCCGCTTGTAGGTCGGGTCGAGGCCGACGCGATTGAGAATATCGTCGACATAATCCGCCTGGCCGGCGCGTGTCGTCAGCCCGTGCACGACGGGCGCTTCGCCGACGATGTCGCTGACCCGCATACGCGGGTTGAGCGAGGACATCGGGTCCTGGAAGATCATCTGGATGGCCAGCGTCGCAGCGTGGCGCTCCTCGGTGCCCATCTCGTCGGTATAGCGCCCGCGCCAGCTCACGCGGCCGGCGCTCGCCTTGTGAATCCCCGCGACGACCCGTCCGAGCGTTGATTTGCCGCAGCCGGATTCGCCGACCAGCCCGACGACCTCGCCGGCCCGGATCGAGAGATCGACGCTGTCGACCGCGTGCACGACCTCTTCGGTATTGCCGGCGCCGAACCAGTTCGCGAATTTCGCGGCCGCGTCGAGCGGTTTGGCGAAGCGCTTCGAGACGCTTTCGAGGGTGAGGATCGGTGTATCGTTCATGCCGCAACCCCGGTTCCGCTCAGGGGATGATGACAGCGCACGCCGCGCTCGCCGGGGAAAGCCGTCGTGGCTGGCGCGATCGTGAGGCAGTCGCCCTGAGCGTAGTCGCAGCGTGGGGCAAAGGCGCAGCCCTGCGGCAGGCGAGCGAGCGAAGGCGTCGAGCCCCTGATCTGGCGCAGCATCTCACCAGGTTCCCCCTCGCTCGGCAGCGAGCCGAGCAGGCCGGCGGTATAGGGGTGCAAGGGCGTGTCGAGCACGGGATCGACCGCGCCCGCCTCGACGATGCGGCCGGCATACATCACCGCGATCCGGTCGGCGAGCCCGGCGACGACGCCGAGGTCATGGGTGATCCAGACCAGGGCAGTCCCGGTTTCGGCACAGAGGGATTGCATCTCGGCAAGGATCTGGCTCTGGATGGTGACGTCGAGCGCGGTGGTCGGCTCGTCGCAAATGATCAGCGGTGGACGATGCAGCAGCGCGATCGCGATCGCGACACGCTGGCGCATGCCGCCCGAGAACTGGTGCGGATAGGCATTCAACCGCTCTTCGGGCGAGGGGATGCCGACCTTGGCGAGGGCATCCCGGGCGCGGGCCCGCGCTGCCTTGTGCGAGACCTTCTCGTGGGCGGTGACGGCTTCGATCATTTGCGTGTCGATGCGCAGGACCGGGTTCAGCGTCATCATCGGATCCTGGAAGATCATCGCGACCTCGCGACCGCGGACCTTCCGGAATTCGTCCTCCCCGAGGCCGACGAGCTCCTTGCCGTTGAGCTTGATCGAGCCCTCGACAATGCGGCCGGGGGGATCGATCAGCCCCATGATCGAGAAGCCGGTGACCGATTTGCCCGAGCCGGATTCGCCGACCAGGCCGAGCACTTCCCCGCGACGGACATGGAACGAGACCCCGTCGACCGATTTCACCGTGCCGGCGCGGGTGAAGAAATGGGTCTTGAGATCGCTGACCTGGAGCACGTGATCGCTCATGGCTTCACTTCTCCAGGCGCGGGTTCAACACGTCGCGCAACCTGTCGCCGACCAGGTTGATCGAGACGATGGTCATGAGCAAGGCGAGGCCGGGGAAGACCGAGATCCAGTAGCTGCCCGAGATCATGTACTGGAACCCGTTGGCGATCAGCACGCCGAGCGAGGGCTCCGTCTGCGGCAGGCCGACTCCGAGGAACGAGAGCGTCGCCTCCAGCGAGATCGCATGCGCGGTCTGCACGGTCGCGATCACGATGACCGGGGCGAGGCAGTTCGGCAGGATATGGCGGAAGACGGTGCGCGCATGGGAGAGGCCGAGCGACTGCGCCGCTTCGACATATTCCTTGCGGCGCTCGACCAGCGCGGAGCCGCGGACGGTGCGGGCGTAATAGGCCCATTGCACGATGACGAGGGCAATGATGATCTTGTCGACGCCCTTGCCGAGCGCAGCGACCAGGATCAGCGCGACGAGGACCGAGGGCAGCGATAGTTGCAGGTCGACGAGCCGCATGATCACGGTCTCGACCTTGCCGCCGGCATAGGCGGCGATCAGTCCGACGGTCATGCCGACGGTCGCGGCGATCAGCCCGGAGAAGGCCCCCACCATCAGCGAAATGCGCAGGCCGTAGAGAATGCCGGAGAGCAGATCGCGGCCGACACCGTCGGAGCCCAGCCACATCGTAAAGCCCTCGCCGGCCACGGCGCCTGGCGGCTGGCGGGAGTCCATCACATCAACCGCCGCGAGGTCATAGGGGTTTTGCGGGGCGATCAGCGGCGCGGCGAGCGCCAGCAGCACGATCGTCGCGAAGACCAGGAGGCCGATCAGCGCAACGCGATCCTCGATGAAGCTGCGGACGAAGCGCCGCAGCGGCGTCTCTTCCCTGGCCGGCGCGGTCGGGGTCGTCGTGACCGTGGGCAGACTGGTCTCGCTCACGTGCTGGCCTCCGTCAGGCGGACGCGCGGATCGAGCGCGGAATAAACGAGATCGACCAGCAGGTTGATCGTCACGAACAGCACGACGACAACCATGACATAGGCGACGATGACCGGTCGATCGAGCCGGGTGATCGCCTCCAGCAGGAGGCGGCCCATGCCGGGCCAGGCGAAGATCGTCTCCGTCACGACGGAAAAGGCGACGAGCGAGCCGAATTCGAGCCCGAGCACGGTGACGATCGGGATCATGATGTTCTTCAGGATGTGGACGCCGATGATCCGACACTGCGAAAGGCCCTTGGCACGGGCGAATTTGACATAGTCCATCAGGGCCGCCTCGCGTGCCCCGGCCCGTGCCAGGCGGATGACAAGCGAGATCTTGAGCAGTGCGAGGTTCAGCGCCGGCAGGGCCACATGCTGCCAGCCGTCGAGCGTCAGCAGCGAAGTCTCGATGCCGAAGACGGAGACGGTTTCGCCCCGGCCCGTGGCGGGGAACCAGCCCAATCCGACGGCAAAGGCGAGGATCAGCATCAGCCCGACCCAGAATGTCGGCAGCGAGAAGCCGAGGATCGAGATCGCCATGATCGCGCGCGAGGCCTTGCTCTCCGGTTTCAGCCCCGCATAGAGGCCAAGCGGCAGCCCGATCACGATCGCCATGAAAAGCGCGACAAGGGCGAGTTCCAGCGTCGCCGGCATGCGCGACAGGATGAGCTTGATCGCGGACTCGCCATGCACGAAGGAGCGGCCGAGATCGCCTTGCATGGCATTCTTCAGGAAGATCAGGAACTGTTCCCAGATCGGTCGGTCGAGGCCGAGCGAGCGGGCCGTTTCGGCGATCTGCTCCTGGTTCATCTCCGGCGAGACGAGCATGTAGATCGGGTCGCCGACGACGTTCACGCCGAAGAAGACGATGACCAGCATCGCGCCGATGACGAAGAGGGCCTGCGCCAGGCGACGAAGGATGAAGGCAGCCATCGGGTTGGTTCCTTCGCGAGCGGGATGGTGTGCGCGAACGCAGCGCTCAAAACAGCGTGGCCGGGTTTGCTCCGACCCTTCGGTGACCAGCGGTCATCGGCGAGAGGTTCCCGGGCCTGAGCCCGGGAACGACGTCAATCCGCCGACGCGGTCACTGCTTGGTGACGGAGGTCGCGAGCGTGTACTCGTCGGAGCGCGGCTCGACCTTGAAGCCCTTGCGGGCAGCCCAGGTGTTGAGCTGGAAATGTGTCGGGATCAGCCCGACATCGTTCATGCCGATCTCCATCGCCTCGCCGAAGATGGCATCGCGCTTCTTGTCGTCGACCGTGCGCAGGCCTTCCTCGACCTTCGCGTCGAAGGCCGGGTTGGAGTAGCGGCCGCGATTTGTCGCTCCCATGCCCTTCTGCGGGTTGAAGGTCGCAAGCAGCGCCTTGAGCGAGTCCGAGGACTCGCCCGTTCCGGCCGCCCAGCCGACGAGGATGAAGGAGAATTCCGGTACATTGCCCGCTGCGCCCTGCGAAGCGCGGGTGAAGAAGTTGGCCGGGGGCAGCGTCTCGACCTCGGTCTCGATGCCGAGTCGCGCGAACATCTGGGCGACGGCCTCGATGATCTTGGTGTCGTTGGTGTAGCGCCCGTTCGGCCCGTGCATCTTCATCTTGAAGCCGCTCGGGTACCCGGCCTCGGCCAGCAGCTTCTTGGCGCCGGCGAGATCGAAGGCGACCGGCTTCAGGTTCTTGGAGGTGCCGAAGAATGAATCGGGCAGGAGCTGGCCGGCGGGGATCGCCTCCTTCTCCATGATGCGCTCGACGATGCCCGGCCGATTGATCGCCATCGACAGCGCCTTGCGGACGCGGACATCCCTCAGCGGATTCTTGATCTCGGAGCCGTCCTTGCCCTTGATGAAGGGCGAGATGTCGCGGAAATGGTCCATGTGGAAATAGACCACGCGGTTCGAGACCTGGCTGACGACGTTCAGGTTCTTGTCGCCCTTGAGCTTGGCGACATCCGAGGTCGGAACGGCTTCGATCATGTCGACATCGCCGGCGAGCAGGGCCGCGACCCGGGTGGGCGCCGAAGTGACGATACGGAACGTCACCTTCTTCCAGAGATCCTTGCTGCCGCCCCACCAGCTGTCATTGGCGGTCATGACGACGCGGTCGCCCGAGACGAACTCGGCCTGCTTGTAGGGGCCGGTGCCGCCCGCCGCGCATTTGCCGGCGTTGAATTCCTCGGTGGTGGTGTCCTTGCACTTGGCGGAGATGACGCCGAAGGTCGAAAGATCGGTCGGCACCAGCGGCGCCGGCGCGGCGGTCTTGATGCGGATCGTGTAGTCGTCGACCTTGCTGATCTCCTTGCCGCGGACATAGGCCGAGAAGCTCGAGGGGCTCTTGGGCACGTTCGGCGCGCGCTGGAACGTCGCGAGCACGTCGTCGGCGGTGAAGGGCGAGCCGTCATGGAACTTGACGTTCTGGCGGAGCTTGAACTCCCAGGTCGTGTCGTCGATCGCCTTCCAGCTTTCGGCGAGGCTGGGCACCAGCCGCTGCGAGGCGTCCTGGCCGACCAGCGGCTCGTAGATGTGCCGGGCCAGCATGTTGTTGGGGGTCAGGTTGTGATAGTGCGGGTCCATCGCGCTCGGCTCGGCCGAGATGCCGATGCGCAATTCCTGCGCGACAGCGCCACCCGCGACCAGAGACAGCGCCGCGGCCATGGCGGCGCGGCTGGCGAATGTAGCGACGTTTCTCATTGAAAGAACCTCCCGAGTTCAGTGGATATTTTGGCGGATCGGTGTCGGCATGGCCAGCAGCCTCCGCGTGGAGAATGTCCTTCTCCACGGATTCGTAGGGCCGGAGCATGCCTGCACGTGGCAGGATGAGGTCGGTAAAGGGCCTCAGAACGCCTTGAAGGTGATGATCGTGTGCGTGTCGGCGATCTCGGGGATCGACTGCACCTTCTGCGCTACGAAATGGCCGATATCGACATCCGCGGCGACGTGGAACTTGGCCAGGATGTCGTAATTGCCGGCGGTCGAATAAATCTCCGAGGCGATCTCGCGATCGGCGAGTTCGCTGGCGACCTCATAGGTCTTGCCGAGCTTGCATTTGATCTCGACGAAGAAGGTCTGCATCACGCGCTCCGAAAATCCTGTCCCTCTGGATAGAGCCTCGCGCCGGAAGATCAAGCGCCTGCGAGTTCGGCGAGGCGCTTGCTCATTGCGCTTTCGGGGTCGGGAAGATCGGCAAGGACGGTGAAATGGTTCGCGCTGTCGATCTCGCCATAGTGCGTCCTGACGCCTTCCAGGCCCCAGACATCGGTGATGCGGCGGCTCTGCTTCAGGTATTCATCGCTCTCGGCCCCGCCGACCACGGCGTCCATCAGCAATCCCGAGGGGGCCGGCCAGAACAATGGGCTCTCCCGCTCGGCCGATTCCATGTCGAGTCCGAGCGCCTTGTTGATGCTCGTCTCGGTCAGGGGCTTCAGGTTGTAGAGGCCGGAGATGCCATAGGCTGCCGGCACCAGCTGGTCCGGCAGGTCGGGGTCGACATTCTTCCAGTCGGTGGCGAGCAGGCAGGCGGCGAGATGGCCGCCGGCCGAATGGCCCGATGCGACGATCGGTCGGTTGAACTGCCGCCAGAGGGCCGCCGCCGCCTGCTGCAGCTCCCAGACGATGTGGCCGAGCTCGACCTGTGGGCAGAGATCGTAGCCCGCGACCGCCATGGGGACGCCGAGCCGGTTCACGCCGCGCGCCATATGCGAGAAATAGGAACGGTCGAGCGCCTGCCAGTAGCCGCCATGGATGAAGAGCACGATGGCGTTGCCCTTGACCGCCTCGGGCTTGAACAGGTCGTAATGTTGCCGCTCGCCCGGGCCATAGGAGATGCCGAGTTCGCTGACCGCGATACCGCGATAGGCCGCGGCGTCCGCCTGCCAGCCGGCAATGATTCCGGGATGCTCCGGCACGCGGGCGCGGTTATTGTATTCTGTCTCGTAATCCGTCGACATGGCTGGCTCGGCTTCTCCGGCTCTGCGGCTGCGGACCACGTCCTGAATCGCAGGCCACGCCAGTCTGCGCTATGGCTTTTGACAGGTCGAGACGCAAACGCCACAAGGCTGGGCACCATGTGCATGGCCTCTGCGAGCCTGGAGATCGTTATGGAAAACCCCGTTCTTGCCGAGGTGATGCGCGGCGCCGTCGTCGAATCGCGCCATCGCGGCGCTGCAATCGTGGTCGATGCGGACGGCGCTGTGGTGCTTTCGCTGGGGGATGTCGAGCGCCCCGTGTTCCCGCGCTCGGCGGTGAAGGCGATCCAGGCCTTGCCGCTGTTCGAGAGCGGCGCTGCCGACCGCTACGGTTTGACCGAAGCCGAGATCGCGCTTGCCGTCGCCTCGCATTCCGGCGAGCCGGCTCATGCCGAAACCTCGCTCGGCATGCTGAAGAAAGCCGGTCGCGATGCCGGTTGCCTCGAATGCGGTGCGCATTGGCCGATGAACGAGGCTGCGGCGCGCGCCATCTCCAAGGCAGGCCAGGAACCGACCGCTCTCAACAACAACTGTTCGGGCAAGCATGCCGGTTTCGTCTGCCTCTCCTGCGGCCTGGATGAGGACCCGACCGGCTACGTGAAGGCCGGCCACGCCGTCCAGAAGGCGGTGCGCGGCGCGCTCGAAGAGGTGACAGGCGCGGCCCACTCCGCCGATCTCATGGGCACCGACGGCTGCTCGATTCCGACCTATGCCGTGCCGCTGACGTCGCTGGCGCTGGGCTTCGCCCGTCTCGGCTCCGGCCACGGGCTTGGGCCGAAGCGCGCCGAGGCCGCACTGCGCATCCGCAAGGCGGTCGCTGCTCACCCCTTCATGGTCGCGGGAACCGGCCGGTTCGACACGCGCGCGATGGAACTCCTGCGCGAGCGCATCTTCATTAAGACCGGCGCGGAAGGCGTCTATTGCGGCGCGATTCCGGAACTCGGGCTGGGCATTGCGCTGAAATGCGATGACGGGGCAGGGCGCGCGGCCGAGGTGGTGATGGCCTCGCTGATCGCGCGCTTCCTGCCGATGAGCGAGACGGAAGCGGCGAGCTTTGCGCCGCTGCGCGAAAGCGTCCTGAAGAACTGGAACGGCATCGAGGTCGGGCGGGTGAGGGCGGCAGCCAGCGCCTAAATCATCGGACCGGATACCGTATCCGGTCCGATCGTCTAACCTTTTGTGATTTCCTTCCGCTTTCCCGAAGGACCGCTACCCACCTTCGGGCCGGTGCTTCAGCTCACCGCGTTGTTCTCGACACGGATGCCGGTCGCCCGCTTGTCGGCGCCTTGCGTCAGGTCGCCAGTGACGATCTTGCCGAATTCGGTGCCGAGGACGGCACCGAGCTTCGCGTCCGCAATGACATTGTTGGCGATCAGGGCGTTGCGTTCCTTCGGCACCAGCGAGACCGATATGCCGATCCCGGTCTTGCGGACGATATTGCCGGTGGCCGCGAGGTTGCGCATGGCCCAGGACCAGCCGAGCGCGATGCCGACATCGCTGGCATTCTCCACGACATTGCCTGTCACGGTGGCCTCCGCCTCGACATGCACGCCCATGCCCCCGACCGGCTCCTTGCCTTTCGGGGCATAACCTTTCTGGGCGTTGCGGATGATGTTGTTGGCGACGACGGCGAGCCGCCCGCCATGGTCGAGATTGGTGACGCTTATGCCCATGGCACAATCCTCCAGCAGATTGCCGCTGATGATGGCGCCCTCGAAGGCGAATTCCGAATAGAGCGCGGTCTCGCCGCAGCGCTTGCCCTGGTTGCCGATGATCTGCACCGTCGAACCGGAGTTGTTCCGGATGAAGGTCAGCGCGCAGTCGCGCAGGCTGTTGCTCTCGATGATGACACCGCCGGCGCGGAACAGGCTGATGCCGTTGCCATTGGGCCCGTCGCCGCCGGAATCCGAACGGATGCGATTCATCCGGTTGCCGCGAATGAGCGACTGATCGTCGCCCGCCTGGCTGCGCCAGATCTGGATGCCGTTATTGCCGCAATCCTCGATCTGGTTGCCTTCGATCGAAAGCCCGCGCGAATCGAGCGAGAACAGCGCCGATTCGCGCATGCTGCGAAACCTGCTGGCCTGGATCCGCCCCGCCGTTCGGCTCAGGGTCAGGCCGACCGAGCCCGCATTGGCGAACTCGCATTCATTCAGGGTGAGCTCCAGGACCTCCTCGGCTGCCACAAGTCCGGCTCGCTCGCTGGCGCGGATGTCGAGCCCGTCGAGACTGAGCCCTGTCAGCGCCGTGCGCTTGATGCGGCGGGCGATGAGCAGCGGGCCTGCTTGCGCCGCGACGAGCTGCGTGGCGCCGGGGACACCGACCAGCCGTGAGCCCTCGGGCAGGATGACGTTGGACACGCGGTAGCGCCCCGGCGGCAGCAGCAAGGGCGCGCCGCGCCTGGCCGCTTCCGCGAGCGCATTCTGAAGTGGCCGCGACTGATCGTCGGCGGAGCCGGGGCGAAGTCCGAAATGAGTGGCCTCCAGTCCGAGCTGACCGAGCGCGCGCACCGGTTCGCTCCGCATTGCCTGCTGCGCTGCCGCCGGAGCAACGGATCCTGCTGTCCCAAAAAAGGTCGCGGCGAGCAGGGAACGTCGAGAAATCGCCATGAGGGCCTCCATGACGCCGCAGGCGTACAAGCCGCGTGCCGGCCTGGTTGTACCGTTTCAGGCCCGCGCGCCGGCCGGCCAGCCCCATCCGTCGCGATCACTCACCTCAAAGGCCGAGCGCCCGCGCGATCTCGTCGGCCGCCAGGGTGGGGTTGAGTTCTCCTGCCCCTACGGCTGCTTCAAGCGCGGGGGTTCGTGCCTTGAGGACGGGATCATGCCGGAGCCTGGCGCGCAGGCGGTCTTCGACCATGGCCCACATCCATTTGACGTCCTGCTGGCGACGCTTCTCCTGGATCAGATTCCTCGCACCCATCCGCTGGCGATGATCCTCGACCTTCGCCCAGAGCGCGTCGAGCCCATCGCCCGTCAGCCCCGAGACCGTCACCACCGGAGTGGACCAGACGCTCGATACGGGGGCGAGAATGTGCAGGGCCGCGCGGTACTGCGCCGCTGCGGCCTTCGCCGCCACGGCTCCGGCACCGTCCGCCTTGTTGACGGCAATCATGTCGGCGAGCTCGATGATGCCCTTCTTGATGCCCTGCAATTCGTCGCCGGCGTTGGGCAGCATCAGCACGAGAAAGAAATCGGTGAGATCGGCGACCGCGGTCTCCGACTGGCCGACGCCCACCGTCTCGACCAGGATGACGTCGAAGCCGGCGGCCTCGCAGAGCAGCATCGTTTCGCGCGTCTTGGCTCCGACGCCACCGAGCGTGCCGGAAGACGGGGAGGGGCGGATATAGGCGCTGGGGTCGATGGCAAGGCGGGCCATCCGCGTCTTGTCACCCAGGATCGAACCGCCGCTCCGCGTCGAGGATGGATCGACCGCCAGCACGGCGACCTTGTGACCGAGCCCTGTCAGGTAGGTGCCGAGTGCATCGATGGTGGTCGACTTGCCGACCCCGGGAACGCCGGTGATGCCGACCCGGATCGATTTTCCGGTGTGCGGCAGCACCTGCTGGATCAGTGCATGGGCCTGCCTGCGATGATCGGCCCGGCGGGATTCCACGAGCGTGATGGCACGCGCCAGGGCCGCCCGTTCACCGGAGAGAATTGCATCGGCGAGGGTGGAGACGTCAGCCATGACAGGCACCTAGCAAGCCTTGGCCTCGGGCGACAAGCCGCGAGTTCGGTCATCACTGTGTCATCCGCGCCTCTTGAACATCCGCAACGTCAATGAGACGAGATCGGTCATGATGCGTGCGGCGTTCCGGGTTCGATTGATTGCGCTGGCCTTGCTGGCTCCACTTGGCCTCGCGGCATGCGGCGGCCCGCCCAGAGACCTGTCGCTCACCAGCGTCAATCCAGCCGATATCGTCGGGACCGTGCGGGTTTTCGTGGCCTCGACCCGTGAGATGGGAGCGGAACCGCAATACTTCACCGGAGAACGGGGACGGCACCTCTCCTTCGCCAAGATCGATATCTCGGTGCCGAAGGCGCACAAGTCGGGTGAGCTCGAGCTTCCCGGCAGCTACGGCAAGACCAACCCGGCCGAGCATTTCGCGGTGACTTCGGTGGAGCGGATCGACCTCTCCCCGATTGTCGCGCGCGTCCGGCGCGAGATCGCGGCAAGGCCGGCAAAGGAGCGCGAGGTCCTCGTCTTCGTTCACGGCTACAACACGAGCTTTGCCGACGCGGCCTATCGTTTCGCCCAGATCGTCCATGACTCGGATTTCAAGGGCGTGCCGGTGCTGTTCACGTGGCCCTCGCGCGGGCAGCTATTGGCCTACCCTTACGACCGAGAAAGCGCCTTCTATTCCCGCGATTTCCTCGAGATGAACCTGCGCGCGATCGCCAAAGACCTCGGTCCGAGCCGCATCGACATTCTCGCCCATTCCATGGGAACGCAGCTGACGCTGGAAACCCTGCGGCAGGCATCCATTCGCGGCGACGGCAATTTCGGCGGAAAGCTCCGCGACGTCATGCTGGCTGCGCCCGATGTTGATCTCGATGTGTTCAAGACGGTGATGCGCGAGATCAAGACGCCGGTGACGGTCTTTGTCTCGGCCGACGACAAGGCGCTCGAATTTTCGCGCCGCTTCGCCGGCGACAAGAAGCGCCTGGGGGCGATCTCCGCGAGCGACAAGGATACGGTCGCGGAGCTGGCGAAATCCGGGGTCGATATCATCGATCTGTCCGAAGTCTCGACCAGCGACAGTCTCAACCACGGCAAGTTCGCCGCCTCACCCAAGGTCGTCCAGATGATCGGCAAGCGGCTGCAGGCGGACAGGGGAATCGCAATGCGCGGCCCTCAATTCGGCGATCGCCTGGGCGATATCGCCGGCGGCGTGGTCGGCACCGTCGGCGGCACGCTGGAGCTCGTGGTCACGGCCCCGGCTGCAATTATCCAGCAATAGAGCGGCTGTTGCACCAGGGACACGCGCGAGCCTTGCGCGAAGATTGCTGCAAGGTTGCCCCATTATGGCCGCGTTAGCTTGGCCTTAAGGCCGGGCTGGCCATTTCCGCCCGCATTCCTGCAACACTGGAATTCTCGATCGCCCATGTCCGCTGCGCGGCACGCCCCTTCCCGTCGCTTCGTTGCGCTTGCAGCGCTGCTTTCGCTCGCATTGTCGGCCTGCGCGCAGACAGAGGCGGCGATCTCGCCATTCTCGGAAACGGCCCATGCGGAGTCGTCCCCTTTCGGCAGAGAGCCGGTGCTCCTGGTCGCGACCACGCGAAAGTCTCTCGGTGACCGCGAGCCGTTCTTCGGGCCGGATCGCGGCACGGGCCTGAGTTTCGCCGAAGCGCGGCTTTCCCCTCCGGGACGCGGGGTTGTCGCGGCGACCGTCGGCAGCGACTGGCGCGTCGTCGGTGTCAGCAACCGGACCTCGACCAATGCGGCCCGTGCCTTCGGCGAGGCTGCGACCGGGCGTGACGTGCTGCTCTACGTCCACGGCTATAACGAGACATTCGAATCCGCCGCCCGCAGCGCCGGGCAGCTTTCGCATGCGCTGAAGTTCCAGGGGCGCACCGCGCTCTTCACCTGGCCCTCCGGCGGCAAGCTCTTCGACTACGGCTATGACCGCGAGAGCGCGCTGTGGTCGCGCGAGGGCTTCGTCCAGGCCTTGCGCGCCCTCGTCGCCAACCCGACCGTGGGGCGCATCCACATCGTCGCGCATTCGATGGGCACATTCCTGACGCTGGAAGGCCTGCGGGAGCTCCGGGACTCCGCCGACGTCTCCTCGCAGATCGGCTCGATCGTCTTCGCATCGCCCGATATCGACATCGACGCGTTCGAGCAGACGGTCTCGCGGCTGGGTCCGCTTGCCCAGCGCATGACCCTGATCATCGACCCCGATGACAGGGCCCTCGCCATCTCCTCGCGTATCGCCGGTGGCGTGGCGCGGGCCGGCGCGGCCGAGCGCTCGCGGCTCGAGGCTCTGGGCGTGCGTGTCGCCGACACTTCCGGCCGCGGCTGGAGCATGCTGAGGCATGATCTGTTCCTGACGGACAGCGAAGTGACGCAGGTGGTGCGGCGCGCCATGGACCGTACAGGCTCCTGAGGCTTGCGGAGCGGTTCGTCTTGGGGGCAGCATCGCGCTGCCTTCAGGGAGACGCCGATGCCACGAGTGTTGTTGCGCGCTGCGTGCCTGCTTGTGCTCATGCCTCTGGCCGGGCAGGCGCATGACCTGACCCCGTTCCAGGAAGCCGGGCGCTCGCATGTCCTGCATGAGGACGTTTCGCCCACCGGTACCGAGACCATCAACATCGAGACCTATGTGCCGCAGGCCTGCGCCGACAAGCGTTGCCCACTGGTGATCTCGCTGCACGGACTGCTGCGCAACGCCGCGTCGGCGCGCGACAGCTGGGTCGAGGCGGCAGACCGGCACGGCCTGATCATTGCCGCCCCGCATTTCGACAAGGAGCGCTTTCCGACACGCCTCTATCAGCAGGGCGGAGTCCAGGGGGAGCCGGACCGGGCGAAATGGGTCTACTCGGTCATCGAGCGCTTCTATGACCAGGCCTTGAAGAGCAGTCGTGTCACGGACACGGGCTATGTGCTGTTTGGCCATTCAGCCGGGGCGCAGTTCGTCCACCGCATGGCGATCCTGATGCCGGAGGCGCGGTTCTCGACAGCGGTCACCGCCAACGCCGGCTACTGCACATTGCCTGTCGGCAAAGAGGCGGCCGGCGGCTTCAGCTACCCCTATTCGCTCGACGGCACGCCGGCGACCGAGGCGAGCACGAAGGCCGCCCTCGCCAAACCGACGCTGATCATGCTGGGCGACCAGGATACCGACTCGGGCCACCCGCAACTCAACAAGTCCAGGGGCGCAGAGGCGCAAGGCCCCAACCGCTTCGCGCGTGGAGAGAATTTCACGCGAGTTGCAGCCGCAGAAGCCAAGCGCCTCGGTGTTGCCAGCCCATGGCGCGAAATCGTCGTGCCGGGCGTCGGACACGAGCAGGGGAAGATGGCGAATGCGGCGGCGCAGGCGCTGTTTGGCGGCAGATAGGGCTCAGAGCGGTGGCAGGCCGTTGCGCTTCTTGATAGTCGCCATCGCGAAATTGGATTCGACCGAGTGGATGCATTTCAGCCGCGTGATCTTCTGCTTCAGGAAGCGCTCATAGCCCTCGATCCCGTCCGTCAGCACCCGCAAAAGGTAATCCTGAGACCCGGTCATCAGGTAGCACTCGGCGACCTCGTTCCAGCTCTCGACGGCCTTCTCGAACTCGCTGATATGCTCCTGGGTCTGCTGGCTCAGGCGGATCGAGACAAAGACGCTGAAGGGTAGGCCATAGGCCTTGGGATCGACGACCGCGGCATAGCCCCTGATCACGCCCGTCTCTTCCAGTCGCTTCAGCCGGCGCAGGCAGGGCGTCGGCGACAGGCCGATTTTCTGTGACAGGTCCTGATTGGTGATGCGTCCGTCCTCCTGCAGCACGGCAAGCATACGGCGGTCTGTCGTATCGAGCATAAGATGCTCCTCGAATTCGATATCTGAGCAGGAAGATGCGCAAACGGGATGTAATCCCGACGGGATCATTCATGCAATGCCGCGCGGATCGGCCTAACCTGCCTTTCTGGTGCCGCAAGGTCGGCAGCCTGACCGGCAGAGGAGAGTGCGATGAGCCAGGACAATTATCACAAGGACCGCATCGCCAACCGCAAGCTCCATCCCGAGACGCTGATGATGGGCTATGGCTACTCGCCGGCGATGTCGGAGGGTTCGCTCAAGCCGCCGGTCTTCCTGACCTCGACCTTCGTTTTCGAGAGCGCGCAGCAGGGCAAGGATTTCTTCGACCTCACCTCGGGGCGCCGCCAGCTCAAGCCCGGCGAGAAGTCCGGCCTGGTCTATTCGCGCTTCAACCATCCGAACATGGAGATCCTCGAGGATCGCCTGGCAATCTGGGACGAGGCCGAACGCTGCGCGGTCTTCGCCAGCGGCATGGCGGCCATCGCAACGACCTGCTTCGCCTTCCTGCGCCCCGGAGACACCGTCATCCACAGCCGGCCGCTCTATGGCGGCACCGAGACGCTGCTGAAGAACCAGATGGGTGCTTTCGGGGTGACGCCGTTCGGCTTCACCGACGGCGTCGATGTCGCGCAGATGCGTGCGACCGCCAAGGCCGCCGCCGCCAAGGGGCGCGTCGGGATGATCCTGGTCGAGACGCCGGCCAACCCGACCAATGGGCTGGTCGATCTCGCAGCCTGCGCGATGATCGCCGACGAGCTCGAGAAGTCCCAGGGGCATCGCCCGCCCGTGGTGGTCGACAACACCATGCTCGGCCCGAAATTCCAGAAGCCGCTGCAGCATGGCGCCGATCTCTCGCTGCTGTCGCTCACCAAATATGTCGGCGGGCATAGCGATCTCGTCGGCGGCTCGATCAGCGGCAAGGATGCGCTCGTCCGCCAGGTCAAGGGCTGGCGCTCGTCGCTCGGCACGCAGCTTGATCCGAATTCCTGCTGGATGCTGATGCGTTCGCTGGAGACGCTCGACATCCGCATGAGCCGCGCCAACGAGAACGCCCGGCTGGTGGCAGAATATCTCGCGGGCCATCCCAAGGTTGCCAAGCTGCATTACCTTGGCGATCTGAAGGACGGCGATCCGCGCAAGCCGGTCTTCGACAAGCAGTGCTCGGCGCCGGGCTCGACCTTCTCCTTCGACGTCAAAGGGGGCGAGAAGGAAGCGTTCGCGCTGCTCGACAATCTCCAGATCATGAAGCTCGCGGTCAGCCTCGGTGGCACGGAGACGCTCGTCTCGCATCCCGCCGCGATGACCCATTCGGGTGTCGCCCGCGAGTTGCGCGAGGAGATCGGCCTCACCGATGCGCTGATCCGCATCTCGGTCGGCATCGAGAATATCGAGGATCTGATCTCGGATCTGGCGCAGGCCTTCGAGGCGGTCTGAGCGGGAGCTTCATGGCCGGTGTCGAACCGGCCATCCCTGCTTGCCATTTACGGGCATTCGGCCTCTGATTTGGCGCGGCATGCCGAGCGCGCCTAGACGCCCACTCTTCCCCAGCCCGGCAGCTTCAGTGCCGGCTGGCGGATGTCGAATCCGGTGACGAGCCCGAGCAGGTTGACCTCGACGCCTTCGACCCAGGCCAGCGTGATGCCGGCGACCCCGAAGAGCGAGACCTGGATGCCGGTGCGGCTCGGCGCCATGCCGAGAAACAAGCCGTCATCGCGCCAATCCTTCCCGATCGCCGTTGGCGGCAGGGCATGGGCGAGTTCGGGAATCTCGGCGAGCACGTGCTGCACGAAGCTGTTCGAATTGGGCCCCGGCCAGGCGGAATAGCTGCCTGACGTACTGTAGGCATAGCTCTGCACGGCAGCGCGAATGCGCGGAATCAGCGCCTCGGCTGCGTCGCCCTTCACCTCCGTCACCAGCTCCGGCACGTTGCCGAACCAGCGGCCATCGGCCTCGCGATGGTTGATGCGCACCGGATTGCCCCAGCCGACGACATCGAAGCGCGTATAGGCGCTCGCGCCCGCCTCCTTGACCACCAGCCAGGAATGATGCGCGAAGATCCCGCGCCAGCGTCCGACGCGGGCGGCGAAGACATGGATCGTCGCCTCGGGCACGGTCGCTGCGGCCGGCAGGAGCCTGGCGCTGGACCAGTCCGCCCGGCGCCAGTCGGCGGCGAGCGGCTGCAGCTGCCACCAGGCCGCATGCGTTGCGACGGGCAGCAGGAAAAGGACGACAAAGAGAGTCAAGACGCGGCGCAGATGATGCATCGCAGGACGATAGTGAGCCCGATTGCGGCATCGCAAGAAAAGACACTGCGACATGACTTCACGAAAAGGTGGTTGAGGCTTCGCTGCAAGCTGATAGCGTGCCGCGCGCCGGGTGGAGATTCACCCGCTAAGGAGGGGCAGATTGGGTTCATCGGTACGGGGGCTGAAGGGCCTTGCGACAGCCATGGCGCTTGGATGGGCGCTGGTTTCGGGCACGGCCGCTAGCGCGCAGGACAAGCAGCTGCGCATTTTCAACTGGTCGGACTATGTCGATCCGGAGGTGCTCGATGCCTTCAAGAAGGAAACCGGCATCACCGTCGTCTACGACACCTTCGACCAGATGGAGACGGTCGAGACCAAGTTGCTCGCGGGCAAGACCGGCTATGACCTGATCGTGGTCACGGCCTCGTTCCTGCCGCGCCATATCCCGCTCAATCTCTACACGCCGATCGACACGGCCAAGGTTCCGAACCTGAAGAACGCCTGGCCCGAGATCCAGCAGCGTCTCGCGAAATATGATCCCGGCAACAAGTTTGCCGTGAACTACATGTGGGGCACGACCGGCATCGGCTACAACGTCGCCAAGATCAAGGAGCGGCTCGGCCCCGACGCGGTGATCGATTCCTGGCGCATCCTGTTCGAACCCGACCAGCTCAAGAAGCTCTCGAATTGCGGCGTGCACGTCCTCGATGCGGTCGAGGAGATGTTCCCGGCGGCGCTGCGCTATCTCGGCCTGAATCCGGATTCGAAGAACGAGGCGGATCTGAACAAGGCCGGCGAATTGCTGCGCAAGATCCGCCCGCACATCCAGAAATTCCATTCCTCGGAATACATCAACGCTCTCGCCAATGGCGATATCTGCCTCGCGGTCGGTTATTCCGGCGACATCCTGCAGGCGAAAAAGCGGGCGGAAGAGGCCAAGAACAAGGTCGAGATCGCCTATTCCATCCCGAAGGAAGGCGCGCTGATGTGGTTCGATTCCTTCGTCATTCCGAAGGATGCCGCCAATCCGGATGCGGCGCTGAAGTTCATCGATTTCGTCAACCGGCCCGAGATGGCGGCGAAGAATTCCGACTTCATCCAGTATGCCAATGGCAATATCGCTTCAAAACCGCTGCTTTCGGCGGCGGTGCGCGACAATCCCGGCATCTATCCCTCGGAAGCCGTGATGAGCCGGCTCTACACGATCACTCCCTACGATCAGAAGAGCCAGAGGGTGGTCAACCGGCTCTGGACCCGCATCAAGACCGGCAAATGAACGCGCGCGATGCCGGGGCTGCGGCTCCGCTCCGGGCGAAGCGCAAGGCTTCGCCCGGCAGCGTTCGCCGGGCCTTCCAGCCATGGAATGACCCGGCGGCAGAGCCGCTGGTGGTCTTCCGAAATGTCACCAAGCGCTTCGACATGGTGACGGCGGTCGACAACCTGTCGCTTGCGCTCTACCCGCGCGAATTCTTCGCGCTGCTCGGCGCGTCTGGATGCGGCAAGACCACATTGATGCGCATGCTGGCAGGGTTCGAGCAGCCGGATGCCGGCGAGATCCTGCTCGACGGCGTCGACATCACCGCCGTGCCGCCGCATCGCCGGCCGATCAACATGATGTTCCAGTCCTATGCGCTGTTCCCGCATCTCAGCGTCGGCGACAACATCGCCTATGGCCTGAGACGGGAAGGGCTGCCGCGCGAGGAGATCACGCGCCGCGTCGCCGAGATGCTGGCTCTGGTCAAGCTCGACGGGCTCGAGAAACGTCGCCCGGACCAGCTGTCCGGCGGCCAGCGCCAGCGCGTCGCATTGGCACGCTCGCTCGCCAAACGTCCGAAGCTCCTGCTGCTCGACGAGCCGATGGCGGCGCTCGATCGCAAGCTGCGCGAGTCGACGCAGTTCGAGCTGATGGATCTGCAGAGCGAACTCGGCCTCACCTTCATGGTCGTCACCCACGACCAGGACGAGGCGATGACCATGGCCGACCGCATGGCGGTGATGAACCATGGCCGGCTCGTCCAGATCGGCCCGCCCGATGAGATCTACGAGGCGCCGACCAGCCGCTACGTCGCGGAATTCGTCGGGGACATCAACATCCTCGAAGGTCGTGTGACATCCGTCGCCGGCGAGATCGTACGGGTCGAGACGGCGATGGCCGGCGCGGTCGAGCTCGACGAGGAGGCGGCCTCGCTTGCCACGGGAGAGACGATCTTCGTTGGCCTCAGGCCCGAAAAGATCACGCTCGGCCATGACGAGCCGGCGCAGGCGGCCAACAAGGTCGCCGGCGAGATCTGGGATATCGGCTATCTCGGCGATTTCACCATGGTGCAGGTGATGGTCGGCGGCGATGACGGGCAATTGCTCAAGGTTGCGCTTGCCAACCGCACCCGCCGGATCGACCGTCCCTTCGCCTGGGAGGACAGGGTCTGGCTCTCCTGGGATGTCGAGGCCGGGCTGGTCCTGCCGCCATGAGGACGGGGAATGCTTCGGCGCGCCGGCTTGGCCGCCTGGTCGTGGCCGTGCCCTATCTCTGGCTGCTGCTGTTCTTCCTGGCGCCCTTTGCGATCGTCCTGCGCATGGCGTTCTCGGACGCCGCGACCGATCTGCCGCCCTATACGCCGCATTTCGAGGGCTTCTCCCAGCTCGGCGAGTTCATTGCCGCGCTGGACCTCGAGAATTTCAAGCTCCTTGGCGACGACCCGCTCTACTGGCAGAGCTATCTTTACTCCCTGCGCATCGCCGCGCTGACGACGCTGATCGCGCTCGCGATCGGCTATCCCTTGGCCTATGCGATGGCGAGTGCGCCGAGGCGCTGGCAGGGCATCCTGCTGGTGCTGGTCATCCTGCCGTTCTGGACCTCCTTCCTGATCCGCGTCTACGCTTGGATCGGAATCCTGCGGCCCGACGGGCTGCTCGACACGGTCCTGACCGGCATGGGTGTCACGAGCGAGCCGCTTCGGCTGCTCAACACGGAAGCCGCCGTACTGATCGGCATGGTCTATTCCTATCTGCCCTTCATGGTGCTGCCGCTCTTCGCGACGCTGCAGAAGCTCGATCGCTCGCTGCTGGAGGCTGCCGCCGACCTCGGTGCCCCGGCATCGACCGCCTTCGCGACGGTGACGCTGCCCCTGTCCATCCCCGGCATCCTGGCGGGTTCGGCGCTTGTCTTCATTCCGGCGGTCGGCGAGTTCGTCATTCCCGATCTGCTCGGCGGCCCCGATACCGTGATGATCGGCAAGGTGCTCTGGAGCGAATTCTTCTCGAACCGCGACTGGCCGCTTGCCTCCGCCGTCGCGGTCGTCCTGCTGTTCGTGCTGGTCGCGCCGCTCGCTTTGCTGCAGCGGGCGCGGCTGACGCGGGGAGGGGCGGCATGAAGCGGCTCGGTCCCGGCTTGATCATGGCGCTGGTGGCGGGCTTCGCCTTTCTCTACCTGCCGATCCTCGCGCTCATCGCCTACTCCTTCAACGCCTCGCGGCTCGTGACGGTCTGGGGCGGGTTCTCGACGCATTGGTATGGCGCGCTGATGGCGAATGAGCCCTTGCTCACCGCAGCTTGGCTCAGCATCCGTCTCGCTTTCGTCTCGGCGACGGTCGCCACCGCGCTCGGGACCTTGGCCGCGCTGGCGCTCGCACGCTATGGCGCCTTTCGCGGGCGCACCCTGTTCTCCGGCATGGTGCTGGCGCCGCTGGTGATGCCGGAGGTGATCACCGGCCTGTCGCTGTTGCTGCTCTTCGTCTCGGCGCAGGTAGAGCGCGGCTTCTGGACCGTCACGATCGCCCACGCCACCTTCAGCCTCGGCTTCGCCTGCATTGTCGTGCAGTCGCGGCTCGCCGGCTTCGACCGTTCGCTGGAGGAAGCGGCGCGCGATCTCGGCGCCACTCCTGTCGTCACCTTCTGGACCGTGACCCTGCCGCTGATCTGGCCGGCGGTCGCCGCCGCCTGGATGCTCGCCTTCACGCTCTCGCTCGACGATCTCGTGATTGCCAGCTTCACGACCGGGCCGGGCGCGACGACCCTGCCGATGCGGCTCTATTCGGCAGTCAGGCTGGGCGTCTCTCCTGAGATCAATGCGGCCTGCACGATCATGATCGGCGCAGTCGCGCTCGTCGTCATTGCGGCTTCCCTGCTCCTGAAGCGCGATCAAATGGCCAGCGCTTGAACGGCTGGTGAATAGCCCCCTCAAGGGCCGTTCAGACGGAACCTGCGAATGTCGGTGTCAGGCAAGGGGATCGCCCGGGCCGCCACACAGGATCAGGACCATGTTCCGCAAACTCGCCTCAGCCGGCCTCGCGACCTTCATCATCGGCGCTGCGACCCTGGGCGCGGCAAGCCTGGCGGGGACGGGCTCCGCCGCAGCCTTTGACGGCCGCTGGGATCGCTATCAGGAGCGCCCGGCCTATGGCTGGCGCCCGGCACCGCCCGCGTTCCACGGCTATTGGGGACAGCGTCAGTGGCGCCGCTTCGGCGAGGACGACCGGCGCTATGCCCGCCCTCGTCACTACGAGAGCTACGGCTACGGCTGGCGTTGATCTCGTGTAGCGACAGCTGGTGATCATGGCGCGGGCGCGGCTCTTCCAGCCGCGCCCGTCTGCTATTCCGCAGCGGTGCGCTGGCTGTAGCCGAGCCGCTGGTTGAGTTCCTCGAGCAGCTTCTCGGCCGCATCGGCGATCACGGTACCCGGCGGGAAGATCGCGCTCGCACCGGCTTCGATCAGCGCCTCGAAATCCTGGGGCGGGATCACGCCGCCAACCACGATCATGATGTCGGGCCGGCCGGCCTTGCCCAGCGCCGCCTTCAGCTCTGGCACCAGCGTCAGATGCCCGGCCGCCAGCGAGGAGACGCCGACGATATGGACGTCGTTCTCCACGGCCTGCCGCGCGGCTTCGTCCGGCGTCGCGAAAAGCGGTCCGATATCGACGTCGAAACCGAGATCGGCGAAGGCCGACGCGATCACCTTCTGACCGCGGTCATGCCCGTCCTGGCCCATCTTGGCGACGAGGATGCGCGGCCGGCGACCATCGGCCTCCTCGAAGGCTTCAGTCATCATCTGCACGCGTGTCACCGCCGGATTTTCCATGCCGACCTCCCGCTTGTAGACGCCGGAAATCGACTTGATCTCGGCCCGGTGCCGCCCGAAGACTGTCTCCATCGCCATGGAAATCTCGCCGACGGTCGCCTTGGCGCGGGCCGCCTTGACCGCGAGATCGAGCAGGTTGGCGTCGCCGGCGGCACCATGGGTGAGCGCCGTCAGCGCGGCTTGTGTCTCGGCTTCGTTTCGCTCGGCCTTGAGACGACGGAGCTTGTCGAGCTGCTGGGTGCGAACCGAGGCATTGTCGACCTTGAGCACATCGATCGAGGCCTCGTTCTCCGGCTTGAAGATATTGACCCCGATGATCGACTGCTGCTTGCCGTCGATGCGTGCCTGGGTCTTGGCGGCTGCTTCCTCGATGCGCAGCTTCGGAATGCCCGCCTCGATCGCCTTGGCCATGCCGCCGAGAGCCTCGACTTCCTGGATATGACCCCAGGCCTTGGCTGCGAGTTCGGCGGTGAGCCGCTCGACATAATAGGAGCCGCCCCAGGGATCGATGATCCGGCTCGTGCCGCTCTCCTGCTGCAGCAGGATCTGGGTATTGCGGGCGATCCGGGCGGAAAAGTCGGTCGGGAGCGCCAGCGCTTCGTCGAGCGCATTGGTGTGGAGCGACTGGGTGTGGCCCTGCGTCGCCGCCATCGCTTCGATCATCGTGCGCGGCACGTTGTTGAACACATCCTGCGCGGTCAGGGACCAGCCGGAGGTCTGGCAATGCGTGCGCAGCGGCAGTGACTTCTCGTTCCGGGCGCCGAAATCCTTGACGAGCTTGGCCCAGATCAGCCTGGCCGCGCGCAGCTTTGCCACTTCCATGAAGAAGTTCATGCCGATGGCCCAGAAGAAGGAGAGCCGCGGCGCGAAGACATCGACGCCGAGACCGGCCTGCTGCCCGGCGCGGATATACTCGACGCCATCGGCAAGCGTGTAGCCGAGTTCCAGGTCCTGCGTCGCTCCCGCCTCCTGCATGTGATAGCCGGAAATCGAGATCGAGTTGAATTTCGGCATGTTCGCCGAGGTATAGGCGAAGATGTCGCCGATGATCCGCATCGAGGGCGAGGGCGGGTAGATATAGGTGTTGCGGACCATGAACTCCTTGAGGATGTCGTTCTGGATGGTCCCCGAGAGCTTGGCCGCCGGCACGCCCTGTTCCTCGGCCGCGACGATATAGAGCGCAAGAACCGGCAGGACCGCGCCGTTCATCGTCATCGACACGCTCATCTGATCGAGCGGGATGCCGGAGAACAGCGTCCGCATGTCGTAGATCGAGTCGATCGCGACGCCTGCCATGCCGACATCGCCACCGACGCGCGGATGGTCGCTGTCATAACCGCGATGGGTCGCGAGATCGAAGGCGACCGAGAGCCCTTTCTGCCCGGCGGCGAGATTGCGCCGGTAGAAGGCGTTCGAATCCTCCGCCGTGGAGAAGCCGGCATATTGCCGAATGGTCCAGGGCTGGTTGACATACATGGTGGGGTAGGGGCCACGCAGATAGGGCGGCAGGCCCGGCAAGCTGTCGACGAAGCCAAGCCCGTCGCGGTCGGCCGCGTTATAGATGGCTTTGACCGGGATGCTCTCCGGCGTCAGCCAGGGCTCCATTGCCGGGGCCGGAACCAGGGCCGCTGCCGGGGTGCGATCGTCGAAGGCGAGCGTCGTGAAATCCGGGATCGCGGTCATGGCTTTCTCCCGTCGGTCCTGTCCCACCAATGGTGGAAATGATGCACCGGTCCATGGCCATGGCCAACCGGAACCTGGTCGGCGGCAGCGATGGCTGCCGAGATATAGGTCTTCGCCTGGCCGACCGCTTCGGGCAGCGCCAATCCCTTGGCCAGGCCGGACGCGATCGCCGAGGACAACGTGCAGCCGGTGCCGTGGGTATTGCGCGTATCATGGCGCGGCGCGCTGAAGCGCTGGCGCTGGCCTCCGGCCAGGAGCAACAGATCCGTGCTGGTCTCGCCGCTGCCATGCCCGCCCTTCAACAGCACGTTTTCGGCGCCGAAGCCGATCAGCCTCTCGGCCTGTTCGTCGATCGCCGCATCGCTTGTCGCCATCGCGGAGCCAAGCAGCGCCGCTGCTTCCGGCAGGTTGGGCGTGACCAGCGTCGCGAGCGGGAAGAGCAGGCGGCGGATGGCGTCAATGGCGTTGTCCTCGAGCAGACGAGCCCCTGAAGCAGCGACCATCACCGGGTCGAGCACGATGTTGCGTGCCTTGTGTCGAACCAGGCCCTCTGCAACCGTCGCGATCAGTTCGGCCGTGGCGAGCATGCCGATCTTCACCGCCGCCACGTCGAGATCGGAAAAGACGGCGTCGATCTGCTGGGCGACGAAACTGGCCGGTACGGCGTGGATGGCGGTGACGCCCGTGGTGTTCTGCGCGGTCAGCGCGACGATGACGCTGGCGCCATAGACCTGATGCGCCGCAAAAGTCTTGAGATCGGCCTGAATTCCGGCGCCGCCGCTGGAATCGGAGCCGGCAATGGTGAGGGCGATGGGCGTCAAGGCACTGCTCTCCGTATCAGGCAGCCGCGATCGCCTGCGCCTGTTCAAGCGCGGCGACGACATCGGCTCCCGCAAAAACGAACGCGGCCACACCGGCCTGGTTCAACGCATGTTCCATTTCACCGGGCTTGCCGGCGAGCCAAACCGTCGCGCCCTGGGCGCGCAGCGCCTCCGAGGCGGCAACCGCTTCTGCCGCATAGCCGGCGTCCGAGCCGCAGAGGCAGGCGAGGCGCGCGCCCGAGGCCCGATAGGCCGCAACCAGTGCCGGAATGTCGGTCCCGCCATTGCCGGGGAAGCCGTCATGGCCCGGAGCCGAGAGGCCTCCGGCCTCGAACAGGTTCCGCGCGAAGCCGGCGCGCCCCGTGAAATCGGCGACAGGCCCCAGCGTCGCGAGGAAGACGCTCGGGCGCTTGCCGCGCTCCTGCGTCAGCACATCCGCCTTGTCGCGCAGGGCCTCGAACGCCTCGGCCAGCCGCATTGAGGGCAGCGCTTCGACCTTCAGCCCATCCTGTTCAGGAGCCGTCGAGGCATCCGCGCGCGTCGCACCCGTTGCAAGCTGGCTGATCAACACCGCTTGCTCCTGACCGGCTGCCCTGGTCGTGGATGGCGAGGAGCGTGTCCGCTCGACCGGCGCGATGTCGAGCACCTTGACCGGAGCCTCTGCGAGATTCGGGAACTCGCTGGTTCCCGTGATCGGCTCCCGGCGGGTCGCGATGGCCTTGGCGCGAATATCGCGCTGTCGGGCAAGGCCCTGCTGGACATGTCCGTTGGTGAGTGCCGCGACGATGCCGGGCCGGCCGTCACTGGCTTCGCGCTCCAGATCCTGCATTTTGGTCCAGGCCTGCTCGCATAGCGCCTGGGTCAGAGCCTCGAAACCGCCAGCCCCTGCGGCGGGGTCGGCGACGCGCCAGAGATTGGCTTCCTCCAGCAGGACGAGCTGGGTGTTGCGGGCGACGCGGCGGGCAAAGGCGTCGGGCAGGCCGAGCGCGGCGGTGAATGGCAGGACGGTGAGAGAGTCCGCCCCGCCTATGCCGGCCGAGAAGGTTGCGACCGTCGCACGCAGCAGATTGACCCAGGGGTCGCGCCGGGTCAGCGAGCGCCATGCCGTCTCGGCGTTCAGCACCATGGGCTTGGGATCAAGCCCGCACGCCTGCTGCACGCGCTGCCAGAGCAGCCGAGCGGCCCGGAGCTTGGCGATGGTCATGAACTCGTCGGTATCGGCGAGGAGGACGAAGGATATGGCGTCGCGGGCCTGATCGAGCGACATGCCGTCGGCTTCCAGCGCACGCAGATAGGCGATCGCGGTCGCCATGACCGCGCCGAGTTCCTGCGCCTCGCTCGCGCCAGCCTCCTGATAGGGGCGTCCATCGGCCGTGAGGAAGGGGCCTGCGAATCCGCGCGCCTTCAGTGCGTCGATCGTCTCGACAAGGCGGCGACCGATTTCGGGCCAGGAGGCCGCGAACACGCCCTGGCTGGCCAGGATGCCGATCGGGTCGAGCCCGAAGTCGATTGTCGTCGTCGCGGGGTCTAGTCCACGACGCTCGACAAGCGCGGCAAGCAGGAGCGCATTGATGCGGCCGCCCGCCGCGGGGTCGATCCGCAAGTTGATCAGGTCGAGCATCACGCCGTCGAGCGCGGCATCCAGCGTGGCGACATCATCGGCGACAAGCCCATAGCCTCGGGCCGCGCGGGCGCCGGCAAAGCTGAGAACGAGCGCGTCAGCGCCGCCTTCGAGATCGGCGAGCGCCAGGTCGCGGGCCTCTGCGGGGGAGGGGTGGTCGACCCGCGTGCTGACATGCCAGCGCCCGGCCTGTGACCGCGCCGGCCGCGTCTGCGGGCTGACTGCCGCATAGAGCGGTTCGATGCGGATGCCGTCGGCGGTCCGCCCGACGAGGCGCTTCTCGAAGTCGGCACCCTTCAGAACCTTGTCGACGGCGGCGCGCCACTGCGCCTGATCGGGCAGCGGAAAGGCCTCCATGAAGGGCAGATCGGATGTCGAGGCCGAGTTCATGCGCGCCGGTCTCCCTGCTTGCGGCATGCTGCAATTGCGAATGCGTGATGCCACGTGCGCAGACGCACCGCCATCCCTACTTCGTCCAACGCCGCGTGCGCAAACCCCCGGCCGAAACGAAAAACGCCGCCCGTTGCCGGGCGGCGTTCCGACCTCAAGCCGGAATGGCGATCAGACGAACTGGCCGAGCCCGGGAATCGCTCCGACGATCGCGCCCATCGCGTCTTCGCCGGCCTTTTCGCGGCCGACCGCGAACATCTCCTTGGACACGCTCTGGATCTGGCCCATCGAGAGCCCGGCGCCCATCAGTTGCCCGCCGAGTGCCATGACGCCGCCGCTACCGCCCATCAGGCCGCCAACCATGCCCATCAGGCCGCCTTTGCCGCCATTGGCGGAATCAGCGAGCTCCTGTGCGCCGGGCAGGGCGGACATCAATTGTTCGATCTCTGCGGCGGGGCCTTCCTTCTGCAGGAAGGCGAGGATGATGCCGATCGCCTTGCGGGCGAGGCCTTCATCAAGACCGGAAGCCGCCACGATGCGGGAGATCAGTTCATCCATCGGTTTGTCCTCTTCAAGGGGTCGGCCTGTGCCGCTGGGCGATAGTTTACATATTTACGATCTGAATCAAACAGGGTTCAGGCTTCCGCCGGTCGGCCCGTTTCGCTACACCCATCGCTTGACGCTTCGACAACAGCATAGGCGAATCTCATGGCGGATGACGGCACGATTCTGATCGGCAAGAGCTGGAAGCCCGAATCGCTCCTGCTCAAGCTTGCCAATCGTCATGGCCTGATCACCGGCGCAACCGGCACCGGCAAGACGGTGACATTGCAGGTTCTGGCCGAAGGCTTTGCGCGTCACGGCGTTCCCGTCTTTGCAGCCGACATCAAGGGCGACCTGTCCGGCGTCGCCGCGCCGGGCGATTCGAAGCCGCCCTTCCTCAAGCGCGCCGAGGAGATCGGCGTGACCTACCAGCCCGACCAGTTCACCACCGTATTCTGGGACGTGTTCGGCGAGCAGGGCCATCCTGTCCGCGCCACCATCTCGGAAATGGGGCCGCTGCTGCTCTCGCGCCTGCTCGATCTCAACGACACGCAGGAGGGGGTGCTCAACATCGCCTTCCGCATTGCCGACGAGCAGAAGCTGCTGCTGCTCGACCTCAAGGACCTGCGCGCGATCCTCTCCTTCATCGCTGAGAACGCGCAGTCGCTGACGACGAAATACGGCAATGTCACGGCCCAGTCGGTCGGGACGATCCAGCGCTCCCTGCTGGTGCTGGAAAACCAGAAGGGCGATCTGTTCTTCGGCGAGCCGGCGCTCGACATCAACGACCTGATGCGGACCGACCGTGACGGGCGCGGCGTCATCAACATGCTCGCGGCCGACAAGCTGATGGCCAATCCACGGCTCTATGCCACCTTCCTGCTCTGGCTGCTCTCGGAGCTGTTCGAGCAACTGCCGGAGGTCGGCGATCTCGACAAGCCGAAGCTGGTGTTCTTCTTCGACGAGGCTCACCTGCTCTTCAACGGCGCGCCGAAGGCGCTGCTGACGGCTGTCGAGCAGGTCGTCAGGCTGATCCGCTCGAAGGGCGTCGGCGTCTACTTCGTCACGCAGAACCCGCTCGATATTCCCGACACGGTTCTGGCCCAGCTCGGCAACCGTGTGCAGCACGCGCTGCGCGCCTTCACGCCGCGCGATCAGAAGGCGGTCAAGGCGGCCGCCGAAACCTTCCGCCAGAACCCCAAATTCAAGACCGAGGAAGCGATCACCCAGCTTGCGGTCGGCGAGGCGCTGACCTCGACGCTGGAGGGCAAGGGCACGCCGACCATGGTCGAGCGCACGCTGATCGCGCCGCCCATGGCGCAGGTCGGCCCGGTCTCGGCGCAGGAGCGTGCCCAGTGCATGCGCGATTCCGGCTTTGCCGGGAAATACGACACGATGATCGACCGCGAGTCGGCCTATGAAGAACTGATGAAGCGCAAGGGCCTGAACGCCGATGGCTCGCCGGTCGAGGCCTCGACTGGCGGCGGCGGCATCATGGATACGATCGGTGGCTGGCTCGGGGATGCCGTCGGCAATGGCGAGCGGCCGAAGACCGGCCCGGGCAGCCGGGGCGGGAGGCTTCCGCCCAGCATGACGGAAAAGATCATTACGTCGGCAGCCCGTTCGGCCGCCTCGACGATGGGGCGCCAGATCGGCTCGGCCATCCTGCGCGGAGTGCTCGGATCGATGATGGGCGGGCGAAAATAGCCGGCGACGCGGGGCAGCCATGCCGGCCGGCCTGCTGGCGCCGGCCCCGTGGCTTGTCATGATGATGCAACCTAAAATCCGCTCATGCCTTGAGCCCATAGTGAGATCGAGCGACATGCCCAAGCTTCCTGCGATTCTCTCCCGCCTCGATGCCGAACTGGATGCCTCGCTGGCCCGGTTGGCGTCGTGGATCGCGATACCGTCGATCGCCACCGATCCGGCCTATGCCGCCGATAGCCGCCGCGCCGCGGAATGGCTGCGGGACGATCTCGAATCGCTCGGCTTCAAGGCCTCGCTGCGCGAAACGCCCGGCCAGCCGATCGTCGTCGGCCATCGGCCCAAGCCTGGTGCGCCGCATGTGCTGTTCTATGGCCATTACGACGTCCAGCCGGTCGACCCGTTGAACCTGTGGGAGAGCGACCCCTTCAAGCCCGTGGTCAAGGAGATCGCGCCCGGCCGCAAGGTCATCACGGGGCGCGGAGCCTGTGACGACAAGGGCCAGGTGATGACCTTCATCGAGGCCTTGCGGGCGACGCTGAAGGAAACCGGCGACCTGCCGGTCGGCATCACCATCCTGGTGGAGGGCGAGGAGGAGTCCGGCTCTCCCAATCTGCCGCCCTTCGTCTCGGCGAATGCCGAGGAGCTCAAGGCCGATGTGGCGCTGATCTGCGACACCGGCATGTGGGACCGGGAAACGCCGGCCATCACCGCCTCGCTACGCGGGCTGGTCTATCAGGAGGTGACGATCAACTGCGCCGACCGCGACCTGCATTCGGGCCTGTTCGGTGGCGCCGCCGCCAATCCGATCCATGTGCTCTCACGCATCGTCGCGGCGCTCCACGACGAGACCGGGCGGATCACCATTCCCGGCTTCTATGACGGGGTCGAGGAACCGACCGCCGAGCAGAAGGCGGATTGGCAGGCGCTCGGCCTGACCGAAGCGGAATTCCTCGGGGGGATCGGCCTGAAGCACTCGATCGGGGAGAAGGGCCGGATGCTGATCGAGCAGATCCAGTCGCGCCCGACCTGCGACGTCAACGGCATCTGGGGCGGCTATATCGGCGAAGGCACCAAGACGGTGATCGCGGCCAAGGCTTCGGCCAAGATCTCCTTCCGCCTCGTCGGCAAGCAGGATCCGCAGAAGATCGCGGCCGCCTTCCAGGCCTTTGTGCGGGCGCGACTGCCGGCGGATGTCACGGCTGAGTTCGTAGCGCATGGCGCCTCGCCGGCGATCGCCGTTCCCGTCGATTCGCCGGCCCTGCTCAAGGCGCAGGCCGCGCTGACCGAGGAATGGGGCCGCAAGGCGGTGACCATCGGCTCGGGTGGCTCGATCCCGGTCGCCGGGGACTTCAAGCGCACGCTCGGCATGGACACTCTGCTCGTCGGCTTCGGTCTCGATGATGACCGCGTTCACTCGCCGAACGAGAAATACGACCTCTCTTCCTTCCACAAGGGCCAGCGTTCCTGGGCCCGCATCCTGCAGGCGCTGGGCGCATGAAATCGGTTTGTATCTTTTGCGGCTCCAACCCGGGCAATGACGAGGTCTACGCCGCCGGCGCCCGGGCCATGGGCGCCGAGATCGCCAGGCGCGGGCTGACGCTCGTCTATGGCGGCGGTGCTGTCGGTCTCATGGGCACCGTTGCCAATGCGGCGCTCGCGGCCGGAGGCGAGGTCCACGGCATCATCCCGCGCGCGCTCCGCGAAAAGGAGATCGGCCATAACGGGCTGACCCGGCTCGAAGTGGTCGACACCATGCACACGCGCAAGGCGAGGATGGCCGAACTCTCGGATGGCTTCATCGCGATGCCGGGCGGCATTGGCACCTTCGAGGAGATTTTCGAGATCTGGACCTGGGGCCAGCTCGGCATTCACACCAAACCACTCGGCTTCCTGAATATCGGCGGCTTCTACGATCCGCTCGCGACTTTCCTGGACAACACGGTTGAGGCCGGCTTCCTGAAGCAGAACCACCGCGCCATGGCCATGACGGATACCGAGCCGGCGACCCTGCTCGAAAGGATGGATCAATATGTTCCGTCCGCGACGTTCAAATGGGTGGAGAAGGAGGAGACCTGAGTCTCCTTCAACCGCCGCGCTTCCCCGTGGTCTGCCCTCTGCAGCCCGGCTCGGGCGTTCCCGGCCGGGTTGTGAACCTCACGCGTCGCGCGGCCCTGCCGACGCGAGCGGCCGCCTGAGCCGCCGGGTTCGGCTCAGCGGCTGAACCACCAGCTATAGCTGGCGCGCGGCGCGACCGGGGCCTCCTGGCGCCCGCCTTCGCCAAGCGCCAGAAGCCGGCCGCTGGCCTCGGTGATCCAGGAGCGGTGCTCGCTGATCGGCGTAATGGCGGTGAAACCGCCGCAAATCCGTCTGACGCGCGAATTCAGCGGGCCGCTCGACCAGCTGACGATGCCGACCAGATCCCGCGAGGCCGCCGAGCCGCGCAGGACGGGGCCGCCGGAATCGCCACGGCAGGCACCCGCGCCAGGCGTCTCGCCCAGTGCCTGCGTGTCGACCGCGACCTTCACCGTGTTCGACGTCGTGTAGTTTCCGGCATTGACGAGCGGCGTCTCCCGCAGCCGCCGCGCGGTGCGCTTGTTGTTCTCGGACGAGAGGCCATAGCCTGCCATCGTCACGGTCTCGCCCTGCCAGAGACCGCTGCCCAGCGAGAGTGGTTCGATATCGGCGGGAAGGGGAGAGGCGAGCCTGAGAACGGCGAGATCGGTCCCGGGCTGGGTGCGCGGCGTGGTGCCGGGAACGAAGCTCGGATGCGGCAGGACCCCGATCACCGGGTGGCTGCGCTCGCGAAAGCGCGTATCCAGGCTCACCACACGGACGGCCCCACCGCCCATCAGGCAGTGCGCCGCGGTCAGGACGAGTTCAGGCGCGATCGCCGCGCCGGAACAGAGCTCGCCGCGGCTGGTCTCGACCCTGACCGTCCACGCGCGCGGGCCATCGAGCCCTCGCGAAGGAGCGCCACCGACGACGGCCGCTGCCGGGGAGGCTGCCGCGCAAAGTGCTGCGGCAAGGGCAAGGATCGGAGCACGAGACATCATGAAGCAACCGCCGGGTTCACATTGCCACTCTATGGCCTGTTTCGAGCCAGTCCAGTGTTTCGATCAGCGACCGGTTGTCCAGGATGCGCTCTCGCCCCATTGCGACAAGGTGCGGTCGATCCAGTTTCGCTGCGGCGCGACGAGAACGCCCTGGCTGAGCAGGCCGCAATTCTTGCCCTTCGGGCCGGTGGACCAGCTTGTCACCGCGATAACACCGTCACTGCCCTGCCAGATCGGGCCGCCGGAATCGCCCTGGCAGGCGCCGGCGCCGGGACGACTGCCCGCACCAGCAGGATCTGCCGCCCAGAGCAGGATCTTCCCTGGTCCATAGGGCTCGACCGTCGCCAGAGTGGCGGAGCGGTAGGTGCCGGTGGTGCGGGCCTCTCCCTCCCGGGAGACCCCATAGCCCGCAAGCGTTATCTCCGAACCGGCGCGTGGCAGGCCGCCATCGATCAAGGCGGCGGGCGAGAAGCGCGACGGGAGCCGTGCGGAGAGGCGCACCAGCGCGAGATCGATCGAGCGGCGCCGCGCCGTGATCGCCTTCGCATCGAAGCCGGGGTGGAACGAGACCGTGGCAGGAGCGATCAGCACCGGTTCGCCGCTGCCGTCCTTCCAGTGGATGCGCAGCTCGACGCCGCCGTCGGCGCAATGGGCCGCGGTCAGGATCGTTCGCGGTGACAGGACGATCCCGGAGCAGACGCCGCCGCGCGCATTGAGAACCATCAGCGTCGACGCGGCAGACGGTCCGCCGTCGCGTCCGCCGAGCACGGCCAGGGCCGGCGTTGCCGCCAGAATCGCTGCGAGCGCGAGCCCGCCAGGGCCAATCGAACCTCTGACGCTCATCTGATCTCCTCTCCTCGTGTGCTGGGAGCGATAGCGCGTCGAACCGCATAATTGAACCTGCAATCGGAGCCGGCGGCTGACGCTGGAGGGGCTTTTTCGTCAGGCCAGCCAGCGGCGCGCGCGGCCGGCGGGACGCGGAAATGCCGGACTCCGCGAGACGGGCGTCTGCAAACCGAGATTGAGATCGTCTATGCATAAATCCGCAAGGTTGTGGGCAAGGGACAGGAATGGCGTGGACGGCTGGCGGTGCACTGGCATATCCTGACGATACGCGAGCCGCCCATTCATGGCGTGTTCAGTTGCTCGGGATTAGCGAATGTCGATGATGCCCGTCGAAACGATCTTCGCCCTGACACTGCTTGCCCAGCCCCTCCCGATTGTCACGATCGACAGCCAGGAGCCCATCTCCTGCCTGTCGGCGGACGAGATGCGCGAGGCGGTGTCGGATGGGCGGGTGATCCAGCCGGCCCAGGCCTCCAGGCATGCGCGCAACGCCGCGCCGGGCGAGGTCGTCCGTATCAGGCTGTGTCGCCAGGGCGATGAATTCGTCTATGTTGTAACGACGTTGAAGCGCGACGGTCGCGTGGCCCGGGTGACGCTCGAGGGCCAGTCCGGCAAGGTCTCAACCATTCGCTGAGCGGCAGCCTTCAGGCGAAGGCATCCGGCCCCGGGACATCAAGACAGGAGTGAGCCGACGTGAGACTGCTCGTCGTCGAGGACGACAAGGACCTCAATCGCCAGATCGTGACCGCGCTGGAGAATGCCGGCTATGCCGTCGACAAGGCGTTCGACGGCGAGGAGGGGCTCTATCTCGGAGAGACCGAACCCTATGATGCGGTGATCCTCGATCTCGGCCTGCCGAAGGTCGATGGCGTGACTGTGCTCCAGGGCTGGCGCCGGGCCGAGAAGACCATGCCGGTGCTGATTCTGACTGCACGGGATCGCTGGAGCGACAAGGTCTCGGGCTTCGATGCGGGCGCCGACGACTATGTCGTCAAGCCGTTCCATATCGAGGAACTGCTGGCCCGCGTCCGGGCGCTGCTGCGCCGCGCGGCCGGCCATGCCACCTCGGAGTTGACCTGCGGCCCGGTGCGGCTCGACACACGCGCCAGCCGGGTCGTCGTCGACGGCAATCCGGTCAAGCTCACCTCGCACGAGTACCGGCTGCTGGCCTATCTGATGCATCATCAGGGGCGTGTCGTCTCGCGTACCGAGCTGGTCGAGCATCTCTACGATCAGGATTTCGACCGGGACTCCAACACCATCGAGGTTTTCGTCGGCCGTCTCCGCAAGAAGCTCGGCGTCGAGATCATCGAGACAGTCCGTGGGCTTGGCTACATCGCCGCTGCGCCTGCCAAGGTCTGACGACGGTCCATGCCGGGCAAATCGCATCGCTATTCGCTCGGCGCTCGCCTCTTCCTGTCGGCGGCCGTGTGCTGCGCGCTGGTGCTGGCGCTCGCCGGGTTCGGCCTGACGACATTCTACCGCCGTTCGGCCGAGCGTGGCTTCGACGAGCGGCTCAGCGTCTACATCAAGGAACTGGTCGCGGATCTCGCCGCGCCGCCGGAAACCGAACGCCAGGCGATCGGTGATCTCGGCGAGCCGCGTTTCGATCTGCCGCTATCGGGCTGGTACTGGCAGATCGTCCGGCTCGACGGCGAGAAGCCCGTGGTGCGCACCTCGCGCTCCCTCGTCGGCGGGCAGTTGCCGAAGCTTCTCGACCAGCAGCTGACACCGAATGCGCGCGGCTTGCGTGAGAGCTATGTCTCTGGGCCGGACGAGAGAGGCCTGCGCATCATCGAGCGCGAGATCGATGTCGGCGAGGATGGCCGCTTCATCGTCGGCGTCGCGGCCCCCGCCGACGAAATCGAAGGCGACATTCGTGATTTCCGCCTGGCGCTGACGCTGACCTTCCTGCTGCTCGGGCTCGCGCTCGTGGCTTCGACCCTGATCCAGGTTCGCTTCGGTCTGCGCCCCCTCGTCAGGCTTGGGACAGCGGTCGGTTCGGTGCGAACCGGCGAGGCCGCCCGGATCGCCGGAAAATACCCGCCTGATCTTGCGCCGCTGGCTGGCGAACTCAATCAGCTCATCGACGCCAACCGCGAAATCCTGGAACGGGCCCGGACTCAGGTCGGAAATCTCGCCCACGCCCTGAAGACGCCGCTCAGCGTGATGTTGAACGAAGCCGAGGCAAGCGACCCGCATCTGCCGCAGACGGTGCGGAACCAGGCGGCGATCATGCGCGACCAGGTGCAGTATTATCTCGACCGCGCGCGGGCGGCCGCACTCTCCGGCGCGCTCGGCAGCGTCACCGAAGTTGCGCCCTCGCTCGACGCGCTGATCCGCACCTTCGCCAAGATTTCGCAGGGGCGCGGCATCACCGGCATGCACCACGTCCCGCCCCATGTCCGCTTTCGCGGCGAGCGGCAGGATCTGGAGGAAATGCTCGGCAATCTGCTCGACAACGCGTTCAAATGGGCGCGCTCGACGGTCGAGGTGAGCCTGGCTCCCGAAGCCGAAGAGGGGCGGATCGCGCTGCTGATCGACGATGATGGTCCCGGGCTGCCGTCCGAGGCCCTGCTCGACGTGCTCAAGCGCGGCCGCAGGCTCGACGAGACGACGCCGGGCTCCGGCCTCGGGCTCTCGATCGTGGTCGATCTCGCCAAGCTCTATGGCGGCGAGCTCACGCTCGAGCGCTCCCGCCTCGGTGGCTTGCGGGCGCGCCTGCTGCTTCCTTCGGTTTGACGGTGCCGACGTGACCCTTTGTCGCCATCGGCAGACATGATACGGCGTCAGCGATTGGCTATGAACGCGACATGCTGATCTGGATCATCTTTGCGGCAATGACGGCGGCGGCGGTTTTCGCCTTGCTCTGGCCCCTTGGGCGCGGAGACGCGAACGCGTTTGCCGAGGTTACCGACGCAAAGAGTCTCTATCGCTCCCAGCTTGCCGAGATCGACCGCGATTTTGGCCGCGGGCTGATCGGCGGCACCGAGGCGGACGCTGCGCGCGCCGAGGCCGGGCGCAGGCTGCTGCGTGCGGCGGACGGGGAGGCTGTCCCCACGGGAGACAGCGAGCCTGCGTTGCGTCGGCGGCGTGCAGCCTCGGCGATCGCACTGTCCTGCGTGCCGCTCTTTGCCCTTCTGCTCTATGGCGCCCAGGGCTCGCCCGAGCGACCGGATCAGCCGCTCTCGGCGCGGCTGAAATCGGACCCTTCTCAGGATTTTGCGCTCGCGGTCAGCCGCATCGAGGCCCATCTGGCGGCCAACCCCGGCGACGCGCGGGGCTGGTCCGTCGTGGCGCCGGTCTATTTGCGCCAGGGTCGTTACGACGAGGCGGCGCGGGCCTTCGCGGCGGCGCTGGAGCATGGCGGAGCCAATGCCGAATTGCTGGCCGGCCTTGGCGAGGCGCGTGCGCTTGCCGCAGGCGGCGTGGTGACGGCTGAAGCGCGCCAGCCCCTGACCGAAGCGGTCAAGCTCGATGGCGGCAATGCCCGGTCCCGCTTCTTCCTGGCGATTGCCAAGGAGCAGGACGGCGACAGTGCCGGCGCGATTGCGGATCTGCGCGCTCTGCTCGCCGATGCTCCAGCTGATGCGACCTGGGTCGGGACGGTGCGCCTGCGCCTGGAGGGGCTGGAGGCCGCACCGTCCACCGGCGCCTCGATCGCGGCGTTGCCGCCGGGCGAGCAGCAGCTCGCGATCCGGGGCATGGTCGATGGTCTTGCCGAGCGCCTCAAGATGGGCGGCGGCACCTTCGCCGAATGGACGCGACTGATCCGTTCGCAGGTCGTGCTCGGCGACAAGCCGGCAGCGCGAGAGGCGATCATCGCGGCCCGCCAGCGCTTCGCCGATGATGGTGCAGCGCTTGGCCAACTCGATGCCCTGGCCGGAGAACTCGGATTGCGGGAGCCCGCGCCATGACCGCCACAGAACCGTCGCGAGTCTTGGCGCCGCGCCGCGGGATGAGCCGCAAGCAACGTCGCCTTGCCCTGATCGGAGCGGCAGGCGCAGTCCTGTGCCTTGCCGCCGGCCTCGTGCTCTTCGCCATGCGCGATTCGATCGTCTTCTTCTACGGACCGACGGAAATCGCCGAAAAGGGGCTGCAGCCCGGCACGCGCATGCGGCTCGGCGGCCTCGTCGAGACGGGGTCCGTGTCTCGCGGGCCTGGCCAGCGCGTGACTTTCGCCATTACCGACAGCAAGACCACTGTCCAGGTGAGCTATGATGGCCTCCTGCCGGATCTCTTCCGCGAAGGGCAGGGCGTCGTCACGGAAGGCGTGCTTGAGGCCGCAGGCCGGTTCCGAGCGGATTCGGTTCTCGCCAAGCATGACGAAACCTACATGCCGCGCGAAGTCGCGGACGCACTGAAGAAGCAAGGCCATTGGCAGCCCGGCGACGCCGGTGCGCAGAAGCCGCAGCGGTGAGGGCAGGATGATCGTCGAGATCGGACATTTCGCGCTCGCGCTGGCGCTGGGTGTCGCCGTCGTCCAGGCGCTCGTCCCACTCTGGGGCGTCTCGCGGCGGGATGCCGCCTTGGCTTCGGTTGGCCCGACGGCGGCGGTGACCTGCTTCCTGCTGGTCGCCTTCTCCTTCCTTGCGCTCGTCGTGTCCTATGTGCGCTCGGATTTCTCGGTCGAGAACGTCGTCGCCAATTCGCATTCGGCTCAGCCGCTGATCTACAAGGTGACGTCGACCTGGGGCAATCACGAAGGCTCCATGCTGCTCTGGGTGCTGATCCTGACGCTGTTCGGCGCGCTGGTCGCCTTATCGCGCCGCTCGCTGCCCACGCGTCTCAGGGCCGGAACACTCGCTGCGCAGGGCTGCGTCACGGTCGCCTTCCTGGCTTTCGTGCTCCTGACCTCGAACCCGTTCCGGCGGCTCGATCCGGCACCGGGCGAGGGCCAGGACCTCAACCCGATCCTTCAGGATCTCGGCCTCGCGATCCACCCGCCGCTGCTCTATGTCGGCTATGTCGGCTTCTCCATCACCTATGCCTTCGCGGTCGCCGCCCTGATCGACGGGCGCATCGATGCCGTCTGGGCGCGCGCTGTCAGGCCGTGGACGCTGCTGGCCTGGGTCTTCCTGACGCTCGGCATCGCGATGGGGTCCTACTGGGCCTATTACGAGCTTGGCTGGGGCGGCTGGTGGTTCTGGGACCCGGTCGAGAATGCCTCGCTGATGCCCTGGCTGGCCGGCACGGCGCTGATTCACTCCACCGTGGTGATGGAGAAGCGCGATGCGCTGAAGGTCTGGACGATCCTGCTCGCGATCCTGACCTTCTCGCTTTCGCTGCTGGGCACCTTCATCGTTCGCTCCGGCGTCCTGACCTCGGTGCATTCCTTCGCCAGCGATCCCGGCCGCGGCCTCTTCATCCTTGCGATCCTGGTCTTCTTCGTCGGCGGCTCGCTGGCGCTCTTCGCCTGGCGCGCGCCACTGTTGCGGCAGGGCGGCCTCTTCGCCCCGATCTCGCGGGAGGGCGCGCTGGTCGTGAACAATCTCTTCATCGCGACCGCCTGCGCGACCGTCTTCATCGGTACGCTCTATCCGCTGGTGCTGGAGATGCTGACCGGCGACAAGATTTCCGTCGGCCCCCCGTTCTTCAACGCCACCTTCGTACCCGTGGTCGTGCCTTTGCTGCTGCTGCTGCCGATCGGCCAGACGCTGGCCTGGAAGCGCGGTGATCTGCTTGGTGCGGCGCAGCGCATGTCGGCTGCTCTCGTGCTCGCAATCGTCTCCGGGCTTGCGGTCGTTGCGGTCATGCGTGGCGGCCCCGTCCTGGCGCCGCTTGGTATCGGGCTTGGCGTCTTCCTCATCGCAGGTGCGGCCTGGGATATCGGCGAGCGCGTGGTGCGGCGGGCGAGCGGCGCCTCGGCGATGCTGTCGCGCGCAATCGGCCTGCCGCGTTCGGCCTGGGGTACGGCCTTCGCCCATGCCGGCGTCGGCCTCAGCGTGATCGGTATCGCGGCTGCCGCATGGAGCGCGGAGGGGATCGGCGTGCTGAAGCCGGGCGAGAGCCTGACCAGCGGCCGCTATACCGTGGTCCTGGAGACGGTCACGCCGCGCAAGGGCCCCAACTTTACCGAGGATGTGGCGCGCTTCCGCGTTTCTGCCGGCGACAGACAGCTGAAACCCGTCGAGGCGATGAAGCGGGTCTATACCGCCCGCGCCATGCCGACGACGGAGGCCGGCATTCGGACCGACGGCCTCAGCCAGGTCTATGTCAGCCTTGGCGAGCCGCAGGGCGGCGGAATCGCGGTCAGGGTCTATGACAAGCCGCTCATCCTGCTGATCTGGATCGGTGCCGTCGTCATGGCTTTCGGCGGAGCGTTGTCGCTGACCGACCGGCGCTTCCGTCTCGCCGTGCCGCGGCGTGCCGCGACGCGCGCCGTCATCCAGCCGGCGGAGTGAACGCATGCGTCGCGTCCTTGCCTTGCTGATGCTCGGCCTGCTCTGCGCCAGCCCGGTCAGGGCGGTGCAGCCGGACGAGGTCCTGCCGAACGCCACGCTCGAGCAGCGGGCGCGCCAGATTTCCGGCGGCCTGCGCTGCCTCGTCTGCCAGAACCAGTCGATCGACGATTCCGACGCGCCACTTGCCCGCGACCTGCGCATCCTCGTGCGCGAGCGGCTGGTGGCCGGAGATACGGATGAGGCCGTGCGCGATTTCGTCGTCGCACGTTACGGCAATTTCGTCCTGCTCAGTCCTCCCCTCAATATCCGCACCATTGCGCTGTGGGTCGCGCCGTTCCTGATCCTTGCCTTCGGCCTTGCCTATCTCGGCCGGAGAAGCCGGCTGATGCGGACGTCGGCCGGGCAGCAGACGAAACCCCTGAGCGACGACGAACAGGCACGGGTTGACGCGCTGATCAGGCGGGACGGCAACTAAAGCATCGGCCCGAAGGGCGGATTACACTCTTCGGGAAATCCGCCGCAAACACCGACGCTCAGGTCAGATGGAGATGCCGCACTGATTCTGCATCTCGCCCGTTATGGTAGGGCCCAGGTTGGCGCTCCAATCCACAAAGCCGGTACGGATCGGCGATGGCCTGAACGTCGCGTGCTCGGCGAAGACCCGGGCAAAGCAGGCCACCTTGTCTCCTGAATATCCGCGCTGAGCCGCGATCTTCGTGCCCGCAAGGTAGGCTCCGCCCTGGGTTTGGGGCCCCGCATAGGTGTTGCGGCCTGCGATGCGGGCGGGCTTGCGGGCCGCGAGATCGGCCAGCCGGTCGACGCCGCAGCGGCGGCGGAGCTCGGCATTGTAGGCCGGTGTCGAGGGAGCAAACCAACCTCGGTTTCCGCTGGCTTTCTCGACCACGACGGCATGCCGTGCAAACACCTGCGCGTAGCATTCCGCGTTCGCGTAGCCGCGCTTCTGGGCGAGCCGCAAACCGGTTTGGTAGGCCGTGATGGTTTGCGAGGAGCGGCACTGCTGCCCAGTGCGAGGGCGGCAATCGCCGCGAATGTGAGAACGCGCATCGTCAAGGCCAGTCCGGCAAAGTCATCGTCCCCCCATGAGACAGGAGCGCCGTCTCAATCGTCAAGCGCACTGGGGGGCGCCGTCCGCTCAACCTTACAAAAACGTCATCTCGGCGCGAAAACGGGGTAAGGCGCCACCCGTCATGGTCACGACACCAAGCAGGGAATGCCCCTGCCGTCAGTCGCAGAGGTAAAACCATGACGACCCCTACCACTTCCAAGTCCATCCTCAAGCGCGGCGCCTTGATCGCCGGTGCGGCCACGCTGGGCATCGGTCTTGCCGCTGGTCTCGCGGATGGCGCTCTCATGCAGAATCACAGCGCCTTTGCCCAGCCGATCCAGCTCTCCGGCGTCCAGACCCAGCTCCCGTCCTTTGCGGACATGGTCGATCACGTGAAGCCGGCTGTCGTTTCCGTTCGCGTCAAGACCAGCGTCGCTGCCGCCTCCGCCGAGGATGGCGAGAGCGGCATCGAAGGTCTGCCGCCCGGCCACCCGCTCGAGCGCTTCCTCCGCCGTTTCGGTGAAGAGGGTCAGGGCCAGGGCCAGGGCCCGCGTCAGGGCAAGCCGCAGCCGCGTCAGGGCATGTCGCAGGGTTCGGGCTTCTTCGTCAGCCAGGACGGCTATGTCGTGACCAATAACCACGTCGTTCAGAACGCGACCGAGGTCCAGCTCGTCACCGATTCCGGCAAGACGCTTGCGGCCAAGGTCATCGGCACCGATCCGCGGACCGATATCGCCTTGCTGAAGGTCACCGAGGAGGGCAACTACCCCTTCGTCCAGCTCGCCAAGACGAAGCCGCGCATCGGCGACTGGGTGCTGGCTGTCGGCAACCCCTTCGGCCTCGGCGGCACCGTGACCGCGGGCATCGTCTCGGCCCAGGGGCGCGACATCGGCTCTGGTCCCTATGACGACTTCCTGCAGATCGATGCGGCCGTGAACCGCGGCAACTCGGGTGGCCCGACCTTCAACCAGAAGGGTGAGGTCGTCGGCGTGAACACCGCGATCTACTCGCCGTCGGGCGGCAATGTCGGCATCGCCTTTGCCGTTCCCGCTGCCACGGTCGACAGCGTCGTCGCCTCGCTGAAGAAGGATGGCTCCGTGGCCCGTGGCTTCATCGGCGTCCAGATCCAGCCGGTCACCGCCGAAGTCGCCGATGCGATCGGCCTCAAGGAGCCGCATGGCGCCCTGATCGCCGAGGCGCAGGCCAATGGTCCCGCCGCCAAGGCAGGCATCAAGCGTGGTGACACGATCATCGCCGTCAATGGCGACAAGGTCGCCGACGCCCGCGATCTCTCCAAGAAGATCGCGGTCTTCGCACCGGGTACCAAGACGACCCTGACCGTGTGGCGCGACGGCAAGGAGCGCGAGGTCAGCTTCGAGGTCGGCCGTCAGCCGGCCGCCTAAACAAGGTTGGGCAGGCTTCCTGGCCTTCAGTCGCCCCTGCCAGGTAAACCAGCCTTAACGCGGCAGGCCGGATGTATTCATCCGGCCTGCCGTTTTTCAGTTTCCTGAGGTAACCTGCCGTCATGCGACTCCTTATCGTTGAAGACGACGCCGAAGCGGCGGCCTATCTCGTCAAGGCCTTTCGCGAGGCTGGGCATGTTGCCGATCATGCCGCCGACGGCCTGCAGGGCTATGCGATGGCGGAGGGGGGCGGCTATGACGTTCTGGTGGTCGATCGCATGCTGCCGCGCCTCGATGGCCTGTCGCTGATCCGTTCGCTCAGGGAGCAGAACGATGCGACGCCGGCGCTGATCCTGTCGGCGCTCGCGCAGGTCGATGACCGCGTCAAGGGCTTGCGTGCCGGCGGCGACGACTATCTGCCGAAACCTTATGCCTTCTCCGAGCTGCTGGCGCGCGTCGAGGTGCTGTCGCGGCGGCGTGCGGCGCCGGCCTCGGAGCCGACGACCTATCGCGTCGGCGATCTCGTGCTCGACCGGCTGGCCCACCGGGTCACGCGCGGCGACAGCGAGATACCGCTGCAGCCACGCGAATTCCGCCTGCTCGAGTATTTGATGAAGCATGCCGGGCAGGTCGTGACGCGCACGATGCTGCTCGAAAATGTCTGGGACTATCATTTCGATCCGCAGACCAACGTCATCGACGTGCATGTCTCGCGGTTGCGTTCGAAGGTCGACAAGGGCTTCGAGCATCCGATGATCCACACCATTCGCGGCGCGGGATACATGGTTCGTGACACGACCCGCTGACATCGTCTCGCCGGGCTCCGGTGCGTCTCAGGCTCCGAAGAGGAAGCAGCGCTTCCTGCCGAACCTGTTCCGCACCACCGCCTTCAAGCTGACCGCGATTTATCTCGTCATCTTCGCGCTCTTCGCCGGGTTTGTGCTCGGCTATGTCGCCTGGAATGCCAAGCGGCTGCTGGATGACCAGATCCGATCGACGATCGACGCCGAGATCCAGGGGCTCGCCGAGCAGCAGCGCCTGGGTGGCATCAGGCGCCTCGTCAATATCATCGAGCGGCGCTCGCGCGCGCCGGGCGCTTCGCTTTATCTCGTGACGACGCCGGTCGGCGAGCGTCTGGCCGGAAATGTCGAGGCACTGCAGCCGGGCGCTCTCGACCTGCCGGGTGAGAGCGAGATCGAATATTCCCGCAGCAGCGACGCGCTCGACTCGCCGAGCCGCGCCATCGTCCGGGTCTTCGTGCTTCCGGCCGGCTTCAGGCTGCTCGTCGGCCGGGATCTCGAGGAACGGGACCGGCTGGGCGTGGTGATCCGGCGGGCGGCCGGCTGGTCGCTTCTGCTCGTCTTCGTGCTGGGCTGCTTCGCGAGCTGGTTTGTGGCGCGGCGCGTGCTCAAGCGCATCGACGACATGACCGATACCGCCCAGACCATCATGGCGGGGGATCTCAAGGGACGGCTCGCGATCTCCGGTACCGGCGACGAGCTGGATCGGCTGGCGCTCAATCTCAATGCCATGCTCGACCGGATCGGCGAGTTGATGTCTGGCATGCAGGAGGTCTCCGACAATATCGCGCATGATCTCAAGACGCCGCTGACACGTCTGCGCAATCGGGCCGAGGAGGCGCTCCGGACCGCCCAGTCGCCGGACGAACTCCGCGGCGCACTGGATGCCTCCATCGACGAGGCCGACAATCTGATCCGCGTCTTCAATGCGCTGCTGATGATCGCGCGGCTGGAAACGGGGCGGATCAATGACAGCATGGCCGAATTGGATCTCTCGGAGGTCGTTTCGGGGCTCGCCGAGCTCTACGAACCCTTGGCGGAAGAGGCGGGTCTTGAGATCGTCACCGAGGTTACGCCTGACCTGCGCGTATTGGGCAATCGCGAGCTGATCGGACAGGCGCTCGCCAACCTGATCGACAATGCCCTGAAATATGGCAAGCCGACCGGGGAGGCCGCCCCCATCGTGCGCGTTGCCGCCGGGGTGGTCGGGCAACAGATCGAGCTCTCCGTGACCGATAATGGGCCAGGTATTCCCGAGGCCGACCGCGGTCGCGTTCTCGAGCGCTTCGTCAGGCTGGATCAGAGCCGCAGCAAGCCCGGCTTCGGGCTCGGCCTCTCGCTCGCGGCCGGCGTCGTCCGGCTCCATGGCGGCCAGATCAGGCTCGAGGACAATGCGCCGGGCCTGCGCGTTGTCATGCTGTTGCCGGAAGCTCCGCCCAAGCCTGTGGAAACAGCCGGGGAAGGAGCGCTTCCCGCCTCGACAGCGCAGGCGAACCCTGCTGGCCTCCAGTCGGCTTGATCGGCGGGGTTATGCAATGGACGGGCAGCTTTGCGAGAGAGTTTCGAGCGCGCCCGTCCTGCCGGCGCGGGCCAAGGCCGATGCGCTCATCGCGCATGACCTGATCGATCGCCTGCGGGACGAGAAGGCCGCCCAGGCTCTCGCCGCCCATTTCGCGGACTATCCGCGTTCGACCGAACTCGTCGCTGGTCTGCTGGCGCATTCGCCTTTTCTCGCGCAGGTCATGCGGCTTGATCCCGAAGGGCTGCTCGCCTCCCTGACCTTGCAGCCGGAAGCGCGGCGGGACGCCCTGCTCGGTGATATCCAAGCTCTGGGTGCCGCCGCCGAATGCGAGACCGGCGAACTGATGCGGGGCTTGCGGCGCTTTCGCCAGGCCATGGCGCTGCTCGTGGCGCTCGCCGATATCGGCGGCCTCTGGGATGTCGAGACGGTGACGGCCGCCTTGACCGCGACCGCCGACATGGCGGTGCGGCTGGCGGTTGCGCATGCATTGCGGCAGGCGGCCGACCTCGGGCGGATTACCCTGGCCGATCCAGCCAATCCAGGCCCGGGCTCAGGCCTCGTCGTGCTCGCGCTGGGCAAGCACGGCGCCGGCGAGCTGAATTACTCCTCCGACATCGATATCGTCGTCTTCTTCGATCCCGAAGCGGCCGAGGCCGCGGGCGTCGCCGAGCCGTCGAGCTTCTTCGTCAAGCTGACGCAACAGGTCGCCCGGATCATCCAGGAGCGGACCCCGGACGGTTACGTCTTCCGCGTCGATCTCAGGCTGCGGCCCGATCCCGGCTCGACGCATGTCGCCGTCGCGCTGCCGACCGCCTATTCCTACTATGAGACCGTCGGTCAGAACTGGGAACGGGCGGCGATGATCAAGGCGCGCCCCGTGGCGGGCGACCTCGAACTCGGCCACCGCTTCATCCGCGATCTCGCCCCCTTCATCTGGCGCAAATATTTCGACTTCGCCGCGATCGCCGACATCCATGCGATGAAGCGCCAGATTCAGACGGTGAAGGGCCACGAGACCGTTGCGGTCGCCGGCCATAACGTGAAGCTCGGGCGCGGCGGCATCCGCGAGATCGAGTTCTTCGTGCAGACACAGCAGCTCGTCTTCGGCGGCAGGCGTCCGGCTTTGCGCGGTGCGCGGACCCTCGACATGCTGGCCGAACTGACCCGCGAAGGCTGGATCACGCCCCAGGCGCGCGACGAGCTCGGCGAATCCTATCGCTTCCTGCGCACGATCGAGCACCGGCTGCAGATGCGCAATGACGAGCAGACGCAGACGCTGCCGACGCAGAAGGCCGATCTCGAGGCCTTTGCCCGTTTCTGCGGCTATCCCTCGACGGCCGCTTTCGGCAAGGCGCTGACGGCTCATGCCAAGCGCGTCGAAGGCCATTATGGGCTGCTGTTCGAAGAAGGTCCGAGCCTGGCGAGCGAGGCAGGCACATTGAGCTTCACCGGCACCGAGCTTGATCCCGATACGTTGGAAACGCTGGGCAAGCTCGGCTTTCGCGCCCCAAAAACCGTGGCGGAGACCGTGCGCGGTTGGCATTTCGGCCGCCGTGCTGCCGTCACCAGTGCGCGCGCCCGTGAGGTGTTGACCGAGCTGACGCCGGCGCTGCTCGTGGCGCTGGGCCGCACGGCCGATCCCGATGGTGCACTCGCCCATCTCGACAACGCCTTCGTTCGGATGCCGGCGGCTGTCGAACTGCTGACCCTGCTGCGTTCGCACGGCTCGCTCTTGACGATCTTCGCCGAGATTCTTGGCAGCGCCCCCCGCCTGGCCAAGGTCGCCGCCCTGCACCCGCATGTGCTCGACGGAGTCATCGACCCGGCCTTCACCTCATCCGTGCTCGATGGCGAGGCGGTCGCGCGGCGCATTCGCGCCGCTGTCGGGACGCCGCCGCCCAGCGTGGAGGACGGGCTCGATCGACTGCGCGACGCGGCCCGGCAGGAGAACTTCCTCGTCGGGGCGCGGCTGCTTTCGGGCGTCTATGCCGCCCAACAGGCCGGTCAGGCCTATTGCGCGGTGGCCGATGCCTGCCTGTGCGTCGCCTTCGACGACACCAAGACGGCTTTCGCAGAAGACCATGGCGTGGTCGAGGGGGCGGAGACGGTGGTCCTCGGGCTCGGCCGGCTCGGGGCGGGCGAGCTGACGCCGTCCTCCGATCTCGACCTGATCCTGCTCTATGACCGGCCGGCTGCATCTGAGGCCAGCACCGGGCGCAAATCGCTCGATCCGGTGACCTGGCATATCCGGTTCACGCAGCGCCTCGTTGCGGCCCTGACGGTGCCGACGCGGCGTGGCACGCTCTACCAGGTCGACATGCGGCTGCGGCCCTCCGGCAACAAGAGCCCGGCCGCAACCCAGTTCGCCGGCTTCGAGGCCTATCACGGCGGCGAAGCCGAGATCTGGGAGGAGATGGCGCTGACGCGTGCCCGCGTCATCACCGGCGATGCTGGGCTTGCGCGCCGCACTGAAGCGGCGATCGCGGCCATCCTGGGCCGCAGGCGCGAGCCGGCCAAAGTCGCTGCGGCGGTTGCCGATATGCGGGCGCTGATCGCCAGGGAGAAGGGTGAAAGCGATCCATGGGATCTCAAGCTTGCTGCGGGTGGGCTGACGGATCTGGATTTCCTGGCGCAGTTCCTGATCCTGGCTCACGCCAGCGCTCATCCCGGGCTTCTGGCACGCGATACCGCGTCGGTCTTCGTCGCTGCGCGCGAAGCCGGGCTGCTGGCGCAACCGCATGCCTCGGTTCTCGTGGAGGCGCACCGTCTGATTGGCGACGTGCAGCTCTGGCAGCGCTTCACCGTTGAGGAGGCCTTCGATCCGAAGGCGGTGCCGGAGCGTGTGCTGCGCCGGATCGCGACGGCCGTTGGCCGGCCGGATGCCAAGGTGCTGCGCGCAGAACTGGACGAAACGCGGAGCGCCGTGCGCGGAATCTTCAAGCGGGTGCTGGGCGCAGCCCGTCAGGGCTGAGGGAGCCTTACGCAGCCTGGGCGTTGATCCGCCCGGCGCCCCCGTTCAGGGGCAGATGCACCATCACGATCGTGCCGGCGCCGCTGGTCGAGCGCAGGCGCAGCGAGCCGCCATGGAGCTCCGTCAGGGACCGGGCGATGGCGAGACCGAGGCCGGAGCCGCCATGGCTGCGGATGAGCTCGCCCTCGACCTGCTCGAAGGGCCGGCCGATACGGTCGATCTTCTCCTTCGGGATGCCGATGCCGGTATCCTCGACATAGATGTTGAGCGCGTCCGGCACCTGCCGCGTGCGGATGGCGACGCGCCCGCCGGTGGGGGTGAACTTGATCGCGTTGTCGAGCAGGTTCTGGAGAATCTGGTAGAGCGCATGCGGATCGGCGACGAGGTGCAGGTTCTTGGCCCCCTCGACGGTCAGGGTGAGGTCCTTGCGCGCGATCTGGTCCTGGGCCTCATGCACTGCCTCGGCCACGACGAGGTCGACCGCGACATCGGAGGCTTCCAGCCGGCGCTTGCCGGATTCCAGCCGCGACATGTCGAGGATGTCGTTGATCACGCTGAGCAGATAGCCGCCGCTGGTGCGGATGTCGCGGACATACTCGACATAGCGTTCGCTGCCGAGGGCACCGAACATCCCGTTCTCCATGATCTCGGAGAAGCCGATGATGGCGTTGAGCGGCGTGCGCAGCTCGTGGCTCATATTCGCCAGGAATTCCGACTTGGCGCGGTTGGCGGTTTCGGCGGCAGCCTTCTGCTCTAGATAGCGCTCGGCGAGATCGGCGAGTTGCTGAGCCTGCGCCTCGAGCTTCTGGCGTGAGGCCTTGAGATTGGTGACATGCATCAGGAGTTCATGCTCGGACTGGGTGAGCCGCTCTTCCTGCTGCTTCAGCGTGGTGATGTCGGTGCCGACCGAAACCGAGCCGCCATCCTTCGTGCGGCGTCCGTTGATCTGGAGCCAGCGGCCATCGGAGAGGCGCGCCTCGTAGGAGGTGCCGTTCTCGCGGGAGTGGCGGGTCGGCTCGCGGTCGATATTGGGCTGGGCGCTGAGGCTCATCACCTCTTCGTGGCTGACGCCCCGGTGGACGGCTTCGGCGGAAAGCTGGTGCAACTGCTGGTATTTGGCGTTGCAGAGCACGAGACGATTATCCGCGTCCCAGAGCACGAAGGCTTCCGAGATGGCCTCGACGGCATCGCGCAGGCGGGCATCGGCTGTCGCGGTCTGCTCGGCCATGCGGCGTTGCTCGGAGATGTCGACTGCGATGCCGACGAGGTGCTGCGAATGGGTGCGCCGGTCGGTGACCAGCTCGGCGCGGGCCTTGAGCCAGACCCAGCCGCCATTGACGTCGCGAACCCGGAATTCCTGGTCGAGATGGTCGGCCTCGCCGCGGCTGATCGCGTCGGCGAGCGCGTAGAGATCGACATCGGCCGGATGGATGAAGGCATTGACTTCGCCAAAGGACATGAAGTCGCCGGCGCGGTCATAGCCGAGCATCGCATACATCGAGTCCGACCAGTAGATGCGGCCGCGCGCGAGGTCCCAGTCCCAGAGGCCGCAATGGCCGCGGTTGAGCGCGGTATCGATACGTTCGCGCACGCAGTCGCAGTCCTCGTCGGCGGCGCGGGCGCGCTTCGACTGCATCAGGAAGGCGACGGTAAGGGCAGAAAGGACCAGCGCGGCCGAGCCGAACAGGATGGTGAGCGCGCGACTGCGCTCATTCCAGAGCGACAGCACCCGCGACGCGGGTTGCAAGACCGCAACCTGGCCGAGCGGGGCGGCGAGGTTGCGGACGGTCGCGAAGGTCTCAAGGCCGCCTGGGAGGACGATCTTCATGACGCCGGCCCGGTCGCCGAACACGGTCAGCGGCTGGGTCTGGCCAAGGAAATCGACCAGCGTGCGCCGGGCCTGTCCAATCACCGGCTCGCTGGCGATGACCTGACCGCTGGCATCGCTGACATGGACGAGGCGGCCATGTGAGGACAGGTGCTTGGTCGCAAGTGCGGCAAGAACAGTTGCAGGTGCCGCATCGATCTTTGTCGCGATGTCGAGTTCTCGCGCGATCAGTGACGCAACGAGGTCGAGATCAGATATCGCATCCGACAATGCATCGTCACGCATCGCGGAGGTCTGGATATAGGCGCCGGCACCGAACAGGACAAAAAAGCCGAGGACGAGGGCAGGAATGACTTTGCGAAAGGTCGGCTCAGCCTTCTCAAACCGCTGGTAGAGCGGATGAGTCAGCGATCTTGCGACACCCAGAATCGTGCCTGCGCGCGTTGCCGCGCAGGTCGCGTTCGCACGCGCCATGCCCGTTCCCCCTTCGGATAACAGTACCGTCAGTAAGATCGGGAGACGTGCCGCATCCCCTCGAATCACCGCCAGTTGAATCCGACCGAATCGGTTTGTCTAGCTTTGAGTTGAATCAGGGGCTCAGAATTCGCCCTATGGTTGTAGTAATTCATAGAATGAATCTTGTGCGGGTAATAAATCGTTAACGAACTGGACAGGCGGTGCGCGCCCGCCTCTCAGGCGAGTGCGCGCTCTGCGATATCGGCGACGTCCCGCGACAGATTGGGGGTGCGCGACACCATGGTGAGGGCCGCCTGAGCGAGGCCGCGACGGCCCGGCTCCAGCGTGCGCCAGGTCTTGAAGGAACCGAGCAGGCGCGAGGCGATCTGGGGATTGGTCCGATCGAGCGCGATCACGATATCCGCCACGAAATCATAGCCGGCGCCATCGGGTCGGTTGAACTGCGTCAGGTTGGCGGCAAACCCGCCGATGAGCGAGCGGACGCGGTTCGGGTTGCCGAGCGAGAAGGTCGGGTGCCGCATCAGGTCCTTGACGCGGCCGAGCGTGCCGGGCTCGGCGATCAGAGCCTGCGCCATCAGCCATTTGTCGAGCACGAGCGGCTCAGCCGCATAGCGCTCTGCGAAGCGCCGGATCAGGGCTTCGCGAGCCTCCCCCGGGATCAGCGTCATGGCGGCGAGTGCCGCAAGCCGGTCGGTCAGGTTGTCGGCGGCGCCGAACTGGGTGTCTGCGAGGCGCGCGCTGGTCTCGGGGGCGCCGATGGCGAGCAGTCCCAGCGCTTCGTTGCGCAGCGCCCTTCGCCCGGCTGCCGTGGCATCCGGCGAATAGAGGCTCTTATCGTCAAGCGCGTCGCGCAGGCTCGAAAGCCTGTCGGCCAGTGTCTTGCCGATCTGTGCCGAGAGCGCGCGGTGGGCCGCATGGATCCGGTCGGGATCGACATCCCGACCGATCTCGCGGGCGATATCGGCGGCGGCGGGCAGGCGCAGCACCTGGGCGGCAAAGGCAGGGTCGGCAAGCGCATGATCGCGCAGGAAGGCGTCGAGCGCTCCGGCGAGTTCCGTGGCCTTGTCGGCAAGCCCGGCGGCGCTGAGGGCTCCGCGCCCGGCGCTGGTCAACGCGCGCGTCGCGACCGTTTGGAGCGCTTGCCAGCGATTGAAGGAATCGCTGTCTGCAGAGAACAGGCGCAGCAGATCGGCATCGGCAAGATCGAGCTCCAGCCGCGCCGGGGCCGAAAAGCCGCGCAGCAAGGACGGGATCGGCGCCTCGTCCAGGCCCGTGAAGGTCACTGACAGCGACGGTTGGTCGAGCACGATGAGCCCGTCGCCCGCATAGGCATTCGAGTTGCTGTGGAGCGGCAGGTCGCCGGCCTTGCCGACGAGGCCGAGCGCGATCGGCAGCGCCACCGGCGCTTTCTGGGGCTGGCCGGGGGTCGGCGGCGTGCTCTGGGCGAGATCGAGCGTATAGCTCCTTGCGGCAGCATCGTAGCGGCCGGAGGCGACGATCGTTGGGGTGCCCGCCTGTTCGTACCAGCGCGCGAAATGGCTGAGATCCTGACCCGAGCTCTCGGCGAAACAGGCCAGGAATTCCTCGATCGTCGCAGCGGTGCCATCGCAGCGCTCGAAATAGAGATCCATGCCGCGCTTGAAGGCCTCGTCGCCGATCAGGGCCTTGAGCATGCGGATCACCTCCGCGCCCTTCTCATAGACGGTCGGCGTGTAGAAGTTGTTGATTTCCTTGTAGGCGCGCGGCCTGACAGGGTGGGCGAGGGGCCCTGCATCCTCGGAGAACTGGGTTGCGCGCAGGGTCCGCACATCGGCGATGCGCTTCACCGGGCGGGAGCGCTCGTCGGAGGAGAATTCCTGGTCGCGGAAGACCGTGAGCCCTTCCTTCAGGCACAGCTGAAACCAGTCGCGGCAGGTGATCCGGTTGCCGGTCCAGTTGTGAAAATACTCGTGCGCGATGATCGCCTCGATGCTGGCATAGTCGCCATCGCTGGCGGTCTGCGGATCGGCCAGCACATATTTGTCGTTGAAGATGTTGAGGCCCTTGTTCTCCATCGCGCCCATGTTGAAATCCGACACGGCGACGACGTTGAACACATCGAGATCATAGTTCCGGCCGAAGACGCGTTCGTCCCAGCGCATGCAGCGCACCAGCGAGTCCAGCGCCCAGCCGGCGCGGCTGCTCTTGCCGGGCTCGACATAGACGGCGAGCTCGACCTTGCGGCCATCGGCGGTGACATAGTCCTCGCGGACATGGTCGAGCGTGCCGCCGACCAGGGCAAACAGATAGGCGGGCTTGGGATGGGGGTCGTGCCAGACCGCGAAATGCCGGTCGGTGCCGGCGACATCCCCGGTCGCGACCCGGTTGCCGTTCGAGAGCAGGACCGGAGCCTCGGCCTTCTTCGCCTCCAGGCGCACGGTGTAGACCGACATCACGTCGGGGCGGTCGAGGAAATAGGTGATCCGGCGGAAGCCATCCGCCTCGCACTGGGTGCAGTAGACGTTGGACGAGCGATAGAGCCCCATCAGCTTGGTATTGGCCGAGGGGTTCAGCACCGTCTCGATGGTGAGGGTGAAGCCGCGCTGCGGTGGCGCGAGCACGGTCAGTCCCTGCGGCGTGGCGCTGTAGGCCGCAGCATCCAGCGTGGTTCCATCGAGCTTGAGCGAGACCAGCGTCAGCTCGTCCCCGTCGAGGACCAGCGGCGATCCCAGCTGCCCGGCCGGATTCGGCCTGAGGCCAAGCTGGGCCCGCACCTTCGTTTCATGCGCATCGAGAACGAAGTCGAGATCGACCGTATCGATCAGCCAGTCGGAGGGACGATAATCCTCGAGACGGATCAGGGGGGTATCTTCGGCGCGCATGGACAACCCTGGCGAAAACGACATCTGAGCCTTGTCTGTAGCCCGAGCCCCCTTCCGCTGAAAGTCCGTGCGCGCTGATCAGGCAGGCTGGCGCAGATGCGCAGGCTCGGCATGGCTGACCAGCCGGCAGACCTGCGGGCGCGCGATCCGGACGGCGCGCTCGATCGCGTCGACCGCGGCATGGACCGCCGCGACGTCGAGCGCCGGATCGACACGGCAGTGATAATTCACCACGAGACCGTTCGGGGTCTGGCGCACGCGGACGCTGTGGATGTCGTGGATCGGGCCGTCGAGTCCCGCGGCCTCCTTGGCAAGCGCCTTGCCGATATCCTCCACCGCGTCCCATGCGGCATTGTGGCCCGGCGGCGTGCCGGTTTCCATGGGCTCGATATGGGTCTCGACCTCTGTCTCGCCGCCGAACTCGGCGCGGATCGCGGTCTCGAGCCGGGTCGCGATCTCATGCGCCTCGCCGAGCGGCAGCCGGGAATCGACCTCCATATCGAGGCTGACCGAGAGTCGGTCGCCGATGCTGTGCACGGTGACGTGGTGCACCGGGATCTTGAGCTTGAGCGCGATCAGCAGAACCCGCTCGAGCGCGGTCTCATCATCGACCTGGATCGGGTTGGCGGTGACGGTGATCTCGGCCCCTGGCTCGACCTCGCGCAACGCCAGCACGAGCGCGTCCTTGATGGCGACGACACGGTCGAGCGGGAGCGTCCGCGAGACGCGAATTCCGATCTCGCCATGGGTCTGGCCGCCCGAAGGCCGAACCTTCAGCCATTCCACGGCGACGACGCCGGGCACAGCCCCGGCTGCGGCGGTCAGGCGCTCGCTCAGCCCGGCGGGGGCAGCGTCGAGCAATGTATTGATCGTGCGGCGCCCGAGCTTGAAGGCGGAATAGGCCATGAAGGCTGCGATCGCGAAGGCGGCGATCGTGTCGGCCCGCCCAAAGCCGAACCAGGCGGCGATGAGGCCGACGAGAACCAGGGCCGAGCCGACGAAATCCGCTGAAAAATGCGTCGCCTCGGCTGCCAGTGCCTCGCTGCCCGTTTCCGCCGCGACCTTGCGCAGCGAGTGCCAGCGGATCGCGTCGACGATCATGGAAAAGAGGATGACGCCAAGCACGATGGGCGTGACGGTAACGGCGTCGACCGTACCGCTCCACAGCCGGCTGATCGCCTCCCAGAGGATAGCTCCGGCCAGCGTAAAGAGGATCGCGGTCTCGACCAGCGCCGCCAACGCCTCGACCTTGCCATGGCCGTAATGGTGCTCCGCGTCGGCCGGCTTGTCGGCCGCCCGCACCGCGAACCAGGTGAACAGAGTCGAGCCGATATCGATCAGCCCCTGCAAGGCATCGGTCAGCAGGGCGAGCGAGCCGGAGAGGATCGCAGCGATGCCCTTGGCTCCGGTCAGCAGGAGCGTCGCCATCACCGACAGCAAGGCAGCACGCTGCTTGATGCTGGAAATCGTCGCGGCGTCGGGGCGTTTCGTGTCCACGTCTTGCGTTCTCGTCATGGCCCGCCTCGCGCGCCGCCTCTTGGAAAGCAGAGCGTCTGGCCCGATTTAGGAGCGAGATCAACCCGGCCGAACAAGGGGAGCCCCAAGCATGCGATATCTCCACACCATGGTGCGTGTCACCGATCTCGACGCATCACTCGATTTCTACGTGAACACGTTCGGCCTTGTCGAAACCCGCCGCATCGAAAATGAGAAGGGACGCTTCACGCTGGTCTTCCTGGCTGCGCCGGATGACGCCGCCGACGCCAAGGGCGCCGAAGGAAGCCGCGGCCGCCCCACGCTGGAGCTGACCTATAACTGGGATCCGGAAGTCTATACCGGCGGCCGCAATTTCGGTCACCTCGCCTATGAGGTCGACGATATCTACGCGACCTGCGACAAGCTGATGAAGGCGGGCGTCACGATCAACCGCCCTCCGCGCGACGGAAACATGGCTTTCGTCCGCTCTCCCGACAACATCTCGATCGAGATCCTGCAGAAGGGGCCCGCCAAGGCGCCGGCCGAGCCGTGGGCGAGCATGCCGAATACCGGGGTTTGGTGAGGGCCGAGGCGCCGGGCTCAAACGCCGGACCCAAGCGCCAGACCCATGCGTGTGACCGTTGAGCACGGCGATGAAATCGGGCACGAGAGGGCGCGGCTTCGGCCGCGTTTCCTTGCCGGTGGTGTGATGCCCATGACCAAGCCTGCTCTCGCCGCGACCCTTTCGGACGGCACGCCGATCCACGACATCGTGCTTCGCTCGCCCGGTGGGGCCGAGGCGCGTGTCATGGACTGGGGTGCGACGCTGCGCGATCTGCGCGTGCCGCTGCCGAGCGGCCAGCCGCAGCGTGTCGTACTCGGGCTGGCCGATCCCGCCGATTATCCCCAGCACGCCTCGCATATGGGCGCGATCGCCGGACGTTTCGCCAACCGCATTGGCGGCGGGCGCTTCACGCTCGACGGCAAGACCTATCATTTGCCTCTGAACGAGAACGGCCGGCATTCGCTGCATGGTGGCGGGCAGGGCTTCGGCAAGCGGCCCTGGACCATCCTGCATCATGACGCGGCAAGCGTGACGCTGGCCCTGGTCTCGCCTGACGGTGATGCCGGCTATCCCGGTGCGCTGAATCTCTGGTGCCGCTACAGCCTTGTCGGGGCAGCAACGCTGCGCATCGAACTCACCGCCACCACCGATGCGCCGACGATCGTCAATCTCGCGCATCACTCCTATTTCAAGCTCGATGATGGTCCCGACATTCTCGACCACGAGCTCGAGGTCCGCGCCAATCTGATGACGCCGGTCGATGCCGACCTGATCCCGGACGGATCGCTCGTCCCGGTTGCCGGCATGCCCTTCGATTTTCGCAAGCCGCGCGCGGTCCGCTTCGCAAACCCCGACGGCACGCGCTTCTGGTTCGATCACGACTATGTCCTGATCCGCGACCAGTGTGAGCCGAGCGCGCTCGCCGGGCTGACGCTCGCCCATGCCGCGACCTTGCGCTCGCTGCGCAGTGGGCTCGCGATGCAACTCTGGACGACGGAGCCGGCGCTCCAGGTCTATGACGGCTTCAAGCTCAACACCTCCGTGGTGGGGCTCGACGGCCAGCCCTATGGTCCAAATGCCGGCATCGCGCTGGAACCCCAGCACGTGCCGGACTCACCCAATCTGCCGCATTTCCCCACGACCGTGCTGCGCCCCGGCGAGGTCTACCGGCAGGTCAGCGAATATCGCTTCAGCGGTTGAAATCCATGGCAGGCGTCTTCAGTCTCGGCATCGCAACCCTCGACTATGTCTACAGCGTCGAGACCATGCCGACGCGTGGCGAGAAATATCGCTCACGCGATCTGGCGGTGGTCGGTGGCGGCTGCGCCGGCAATGCTGCGGTCGCCATCGCGCGGCTTGGCGGTCAATCCTGGCTGGCGACCCGGCTCGCGGACGATCGTGTCGGCGACGAGATCGTGGCTGAGCTCGCAGACGAGGGCGTCGATACCCGCTTTGCCTTGCGCGCCGTGGGGTTGCGCTCACCAGTTTCAGCCATTCTTGTCGATGCCGCTGGCGAACGCATGGTCGTCTCCTATTCCGATCCGGCGATGCCGGAGAGCGCCGAGTGGCTCCCGAAAACCCTGCCGGACGGGGCGAAGGCGGTGCTCGCCGATACGCGCTGGGGCGAAGGAGCGCTCGCGGCGCTGAGGCTTGCGCGCCAGGCCGGTGTTCCGGGCCTGCTCGATGGCGACCGTAGGCCGCCTCATCCCGATCTCGTGGCGACCGCAAGCCATGTCGCCTTCAGCGCCCAGGCCTTGCGTGAGGTTTCGGGGGAGGAGGATCCGCGCCTTGGCCTCGCCCGGGTCGGGCAGGGTGCAGCGACCTGGCTTGCCGTCACGCTCGGCAAGGAAGGGGTGCTCTTCATCGAAAATGGCGAAGTCGCGCATCTGCCGGCCTTCGCGGTCGAGACCGTCGACACGCTTGGCGCAGGGGATGTCTGGCATGGGGCTTTTGCGCTGGCGCTGGCCGAGGAACAGGACGAGCGCAGCGCCATCCGCTTCGCCTCGGCGGCCGCTGCGATCAAATGCACGCGCTTTGGCGGTCGCGCCGGCGCGCCGACGCGCGGCGAGGTGATGCGCTTCCTGATCGAGACCGGCCCCGGCTGAAGCGGCGCCCGTGGAACGGGCAGCGCCTGCCTGAAATTTGGGCGGCGCTGACGGCGCCGCCTCTTGCCCGTCGAGGCCGTAGGCTGAGAATGGCTGAAGGTTCATTCGCGCCAGGGCCTTCGATGTTCGCGCCGCCGCTTCCGGCTTCTGCCGATCCGCTGTTGCCGGCCTATGTTCGGGCCAATGGCGGCGTGCGCCTGCGTTTCGCCAGGGTCGGCGAAGTGACGCGCCGGCTCGAGCTCGCCGAGTCCGGCGGCTACCGCGCCCGCTTCCCCGACACCTTCGCCTCAACCTGCGAGGCCGTGCTGATCAACACCGGCGGCGGCATGGCCGGAGGCGACGCGATGCGGGTCGATGCCGTCATCGAGGCGCAGGCCGAGGCGGTCATCACCACGCAGGCGGCCGAGAAGATCTACCGCAGCCAGGGCGCTGACACGCGGATCGAGACCCATCTCTCGGTTGCTGCCGGGGCGAGCCTCGCCTGGCTGCCGCAGGAGAGCATCCTGTTCTCGGGCGCTCGCCTCGCCAGGAATCTGACGATCGACCTCGCCTCAGACGCGCGCCTCGTCGCCTGTGAATCGATCGTCTTCGGCCGCATCGCCATGGGCGAGACGATGCAGCGCGGTGCCATTCGCGACCGCTGGCGCATCCGCCGCGACGGCCGCCTGATTTTCGCCGACGAGTTTCGCCTTGACGGTGCGGTCGCCGCCACGCTGGAGCGGCCTGCCATTGCCGCCGGGGCGCGGGCCGTTGCAACCGTGATCGCCGCCGGCCCGGAACATCCTGCCAGGCTCGATGAGCTTCGTGCGCTGCTTGCCGAGGATCCCGCCTGTGTCGGCGTCGAGGCCGGGGCCGGGCTTGTCTCCGGCCTTCTCGTCATTCGCCTTCTCTCCCGCGATGCCCAGGCGCTCCGTCGCGCCCTCGTCATGCTGCTTCGGCATGTCACGGGGCGTGCGCTGCCGCGCACATGGTCCACGTGAGGAGAGCACCATGCTGGCGATCCAAGGCCTGAAATGCATTTATGACACCGGCTCGCGGGGCTGGGCGGTCGAGCTCGCCCTGGCCGGCGAGGGGGAAACCGTCACGCGTCGCTTCGACGTCGACGGGCCCGATGATGCCGAGATGCTGATCGAGGCCTTCGAGGAATCCACCACGAGCAGCTTCGATCCCGCCACCAGCGAGATCGTCTTCGCCTATGAATACGCCGATCTCGACCTCGATGAGGACGAGGCGGAAGACGAGGACGACGAAGAGGTCGAGACCTCGGAAGACGAGTCCGAAGAGGACGAGGAAGACGAGAAGGAAAAGGCATGAACCTGACGCCGCGCGAAAAGGACAAGCTGCTCGTCGCCATGGCTGCCATGGTGGCGCGGCGAAGGCTGGAGCGCGGCGTCAAGCTCAACTATCCGGAGGCCGTTGCGCTCATCACCGATTTCGTGGTCGAGGGTGCGCGCGACGGTCGTTCTGTCGCCGAGCTGATGGAGGCCGGCGCGCATGTGATCTCGGCCGACCAGGTCATGGACGGCATCGCCGAGCTGATCCATGACGTGCAGGTCGAGGCGACCTTTCCAGACGGGACCAAGCTCGTCACCGTGCATGAGCCGATCCGCGGCTCGGCCGGGCGCCTGAAGCCCGGCGAAGTGACGACGCTGCCCGGCGACCTCATTCTCAATGAAGGTCGCGAGAGCCTGATGCTCGCGGTTGCCAATACCGGTGACCGGCCGATCCAGATCGGCTCCCACTATCATTTCTTCGAGGCGAATCCCGCGCTCTCCTTCGAACGCGAGAAGGCGAGGGGCTTTCGGCTCGATATTCCGGCGGGAACGGCTGTGCGCTTCGAGCCCGGCCAGACCCGCGAGGTCAGGCTCGTGGCGCTCGGCGGCAAGCGTGAGGTCTATGGCTTCCGGCAGGAGATCATGGGTAAGCTCTAGCGAGACCGATGCCGGTGCGGGGTGAGAGTGCCGATGACCGCGATCGCAGAGAAATCGTCACAACAACTGGCCGCGAACGGAAAGAAGCGCGGGACCTGCGCCATTTCGGGCGTCGAGACCAGCCGCAAGAACCTCGTCCCGCTTGCCACGCTGCGTCCTTCCCTGGCCGAGCGCATCCAGTCCGACTTTCCGCAGCTCACCGAGCAGAGCCTGATCAGCAAGACGGAGCTCGCGCGCTACCGCACGCGCTATGTCGAGGAAATCCTGCGTGAGGAGCATGGCGAGTACACGGAGCTGGACCGTGAAGTCGTCGAAAGCATCGCCAAGCAGGACACCATCGCGGCGAATGTCGAGGACGATTTCGAGGAGCATCGCACGGTAGGGCAGCGCCTCTCCGACGGTCTCGCCGGCTTCGGCGGCTCCTGGGCCTTCCTGATCAGCTTTGGGGTCGTGCTGGCGATCTGGATGATGATCAATGTCGTGGAAGGGATGGACAAGGCCTTCGACCCCTATCCCTTCATCCTGCTCAACCTCGTCCTCTCCTGCATCGCGGCGATCCAGGCTCCGATCATCATGATGAGCCAGAAGCGGCAGGAGCAGAAGGACCGTCTGCGCTCGTTCAACGACTATCAGGTCAACCTCAAGGCCGAACTCGAGATTCGCCATCTGCACGAGAAGATCGACCATCTGATCACCCGGCAATGGCAGCGACTGGCCGAGATCCAGCAGGTCCAGCTCGAGATGCTGCAGGAGGAGAGCCTGCGCGCTACCCGCCGTCGCAAGCCCGCGGGTGCGAAGGCCAAGACGAAGCGGCGCGCTGAGGACCGGCAGCCCAAATCGGAGCCGGATGCGTCGGCCTGAGAATTGCTAACACGTCGCAAGAACCGACCAGGGACTTCGAGATGCCCTTTCCCTTTCCGCGTAATGCCTATGCCGCCATGTTCGGCCCCACGACCGGCGATACGGTGCGCCTCGGCGATACCGAACTCGTCATCAAGGTCGAGAAGGATTTCACCACCTATGGCGAGGAGGTGAAGTTCGGCGGCGGTAAGGTCATCCGCGACGGCATGGGCCAGAGCCAGGTCAGCAATGCCGCTGGTGCGGTCGACACCGTCGTCACCAACGCGCTGATCCTCGATCATTGGGGCATCGTCAAGGCCGATATCGGTATCCGTGCCGGGCGCATCTGCGCCATCGGCAAGGCCGGCAATCCAGATATCCAGAACGGGTTCGGAAACTTCAACCCGTCCGAGACCATCATCGTCGGCCCCGGAACCGAGGTCATCGCCGGCGAAGGCAAGATCATCACCGCCGGCGGCTTCGACAGTCATATCCACTATATCTGTCCGCAGCAGATCGAGGACGCGCTGATGAGCGGCCTCACCACGATGCTGGGCGGCGGCACCGGCCCGGCCCATGGCACGCTCGCGACGACCTGCACGCCCGGCCCCTGGCATCTCGGCCAGATGATCAGGGCAGCCGACGCCTTCCCGATGAACCTCGCCTTTGCAGGCAAGGGCAATGCCGCGCTGCCGGGCGCGTTGACCGAGATGATCGAGGCCGGCGCCTGCGCGCTGAAACTGCATGAAGACTGGGGTACGACACCGGCCGCGATCGACAACTGCCTCTCCGTCGCCGACGACTACGACATCCAGGTGATGATCCACACCGACACGCTGAACGAGAGCGGGTTCGTCGAGGACACGATCGCAGCCTTCAAAGGCCGCACCATCCACGCCTTCCACACCGAGGGGGCCGGCGGCGGCCACGCGCCCGACATCATGAAGGTGGCGGGCCTCCCCAATGTGTTGCCGTCCTCGACCAACCCGACGCGGCCCTTCACGGTCAACACGCTCGACGAGCATCTCGACATGCTCATGGTCTGCCATCACCTCTCGCCCTCTATCCCTGAGGATCTCGCCTTCGCCGAAAGCCGCATCCGCAAGGAGACGATCGCGGCCGAGGACATCCTGCACGATCTCGGCGCGCTCTCGATGATGTCCTCGGATAGCCAGGCCATGGGGCGCATCGGCGAGGTCGTGACCCGGACCTGGCAGACCGCGCACAAGATGAAGGTGCAGCGCGGTCCGCTGCCACAGGACGCCGGCACCGGCGCCGATAATTTCCGCGCCAAGCGCTATGTCGCGAAATACACGATCAATCCGGCGATCGCGCATGGCATCTCGCGCCATATCGGCTCGATCGAGATCGGCAAGCTAGCCGATCTCGTGCTCTGGTCGCCGGCCTTCTTCGGCGCCAAGCCCGATCTCGTCCTCAAGGGTGGCATGATCGCGGCGGCGCCCATGGGCGATCCCAACGCCTCGATTCCGACGCCGCAGCCGGTGCATTACCGCCCGATGTTCGGCGCCTTCGGCAAGGCCGTGACCACGACATCGCTGGTCTTCGTCTCGCAGGCCGCGCTGGCGAATGGCCTCAAGTCCCGCCTCGGCACCGACAAGGAGATGGTCGCGGTCGAGAACACGCGTGGCGGCATCTCCAAGAAGAGCATGATCCACAACGACGCGACGCCCGACATCCGGATCGATCCGGAAACCTATGCGGTGGTGGCGGATGGCGAGTTGCTGGTTTGCGAACCTGCCAGCGAGCTGCCGCTGGCGCAGCGCTATTTCCTGTTCTGAGCGATTGAGTGGCGCCCTGGGCTGTGGACCGGATGGGCGCGCGCCGCTTCCGTATTGACTAGCCCGCTCGCGCATTCTTTCTTCGTCGGCAAATGAATTTGTCAGGCAGACAAGTTCGCCAGGGAGAGAGCTCGTGTCCGGTTTCCGTTTCGCTCGTCAGGCGTCGTTCTGGCTCGCCAGTGCTGCACTTCTGGCCTCCTATCAGCCCGCCGCGGCGCAGGAGCAGGTCACGGTCTATTGCTCGATTCTCGAAGAACAGTGTCGTGAGGGCGCGACGATGTTCGAGCGCGCCACCGGCATCAAGGTCTCGATGGTGCGCAAGAGCACGGGCGAGGTCTATGCGCAGGTCAAGGCGGAAGCCTCCAATCCGCGTGGCGATGTCTGGTGGGGCGGCCCCGGTGAGCCGCATCTGCAGGCCGCGGAGGAGGGGCTGCTCGACGAGTATCGTTCGCCCAAGCTCGCCGAGCTGCATGACTGGGCGCAGCGCCATGCCGAGCAGTCGAAATTCCGCACCTCCGGCATTTATCTCGGCGCGCTTGGCGTCGGCTACAACACCGAGATGCTGAAGAAGAAGGGCCTGCCCGAGCCGAAATGCTGGGCGGACCTGCTCGACCCGGCCTATCGCGACGAGGTCCAGATTGCCGACCCGAGCTCGTCGGGCACGGCTTACGTCTTCCTCGCGACCACCGTGCAGCGCCTCGGCGAGGAGAAGGGCTTCGACTATCTCAAGGCCCTGCACAAGAACATCAACCAGTATACCAAGTCCGGCATCGCGCCGGTCAAGGCGACGGCGCTGGGCGAGACGGCGATCGGCATCGCCTTCATTCACGACATGCTGACGCAGAAGCTGCAGGGGGCGCCGATCCAGACCGTCGCGCCCTGCGAAGGCACGGGCTACGAGACCGGCTCGGTTTCGATCATCAAGGGCGGCAGGAATGCCGAGGCGGCGCGCCGTTTCATCGATTTCACGCTCTCGCCCGAGGCGCAGAACATCAACGCCAAGCTCAAGATCAACTCGATCCCGTCGAACAGGAACGCCGAACTCTCTCCCGACGCGCCAAAGTTCTCGGAGATCAAACTGATCGACTATGATACGCCGCGCTGGGGCAGTCCGGCCGAACGCTCGCGCCTGCTGAAGAAGTTCGACACCGAGGTGAAGGCGCGGCCACGGTAAGGGCGGCGAAATCCGGCTCCTCGCCTTCGCAAGCGCATCCCACGCATCCGGACCCTCTGCGCCATTCTGCTGCAGAGGGCGCGGCGGCTGCATCCAGCCCGCCGAAACGTGCGTATTCTCTCTGGGCGGGTGAAGCGCCCTCAGGCACGAGAGGAGAACGCGGTATGTCGGATCCGGTTATCGTCATTGCGCGGGCGCGCATCCGCCCGGAAACCCGCGCAGCCTTTGTCGCTGCGGCGCAAGACTGTATCGCCGCGACACGTCGCGAACATGGCTGTCTCGCCTATGACATGCATGAGAGCATTACGGAGCCCGGGTATTTCGTGTCGGTGGAGAGCTGGGAGCAGCGCGAGCATATCGACCGCCACTTGCAGCAGCCGCATCTTCAGGCGTTCCTCGAGATCGCGGGGGCTTGCGTCACGACGCCTCCGGTGATCGAAGTGGTCGAGCCGCGATCGGTCGATCGCCTCTGATCCATTTCGTTGTCACGGGTACCATCATGCTGCGCGCCACCTCCGTCGTCCGCAAGGCCGCGGTCAAGCAGGACAAGGTCGTCGAGACCCTGACGCTCGACCATGAGGATCGCAATCGCCGCCGCATCGCGCTGAAAGGCGATGGCGGGCGCGAGATCCTGCTCGATCTCGACAAGCCGACGGTTCTGAACGATGGCGATGCCGTGAAGCTCGAAGACGGCGGCCTGGTCCTGGTCAGAGCCGCTGCGCAGAGCCTGCTCGAAGTGCGGGCCGAGAACCCGCTGCGGCTGATGCGCGTCGCCTGGCATATCGGCAACCGGCACACGCCCGCGGAGATCACGGCGGACGCGATCTATATCGAGAACGACCATGTCCTCGCCGAGATGGTCCGTGGCCAGGGCTGCGCCATGAGCGTGGTCGAACGTCCGTTCCAGCCTGAGCGCGGCGCCTATGATCACGGTCACGCCCACGACCATGAACACGGTCATGATCACGATCACGCGCATGATGCATCCTGCGGCTGCGGGCACGATCACGGCCACGCTCATCACGAAAAGGGGCACGCTCACGCCGGCCATGATCATGCTCACGATCACCATGGCGACGACCACCATGGCCATGATCACCATGAGAACAAGCGTGATGATCACGCGAACCACGCCCATACACATTCCCACGCCCACGCCCCTGGCGCGGATTGCGGCTGTGGCCACGACCACGGCCATGGCGATCATGATCATAAGCATGACCACGGCCACCATCATGGCGCCGAACACGCGCACAAGGGTCACAAGCACGACCATTGAGGGCTGATGTCGCACGCCCATCTGCCGTTGATGGTCTGGCTTTCGCCGTCCTTCCCGGTCGGCGCTTTTGCCTATTCGCATGGGCTGGAATGGGCCTTCGAGGCCGGCGACCTCACCAATGCCGACACGCTTCGCGATTGGCTCGAGGCGCTCGTCGGCCACGGCTCCCTCCATAACGACCTCGTCCTGTTCACGTGCGCCTACAACGCCCTCGGGGCTGAGGACGGCGCGGCGCTGAGCGAGGTGGCGGAGCTGGCCCTGGCGCTGGCGAACTCCGCGGAGCGCCGGCTGGAAACAGTGACGCAGGGCAATGCGTTCGTCGCGGCCGTTCGCGCCGCCTGGCCCTGCGCGGCATTTGATCGGCTCCGCGCTGCCTGGGAGGGCGACGTCGCCTATCCCATTGCGGTCGCGTCCGCCGCCAGCGGCCATGACGTGCCGCTGCGCCCGGCTCTGGAGGCCTACAGCCTCGCCTTCGTCGCCAATCTGGTTTCGGCCTCGGTCAGGCTCGGCGTCATCGGACAGACCGACGGGCAGAGGATCACGGCTGGGCTGGTGCCGTCCTTGCATGCGGCTGCCACGCGCGCGGAAACCGCGACGCTCGCTGATCTCGGCGGCTGCGCGCTGCGCTCGGACCTTGCGTCCCTGCGCCACGAAACCCAGTATTCGAGGCTGTTCCGCTCATGATCCGCTCTCCCCACGGCCCCTTGCGCGTCGGCATCGGCGGCCCGGTCGGTTCCGGCAAGACCGCCCTGATGGAGGTGCTCTGCAAGCGCATGCGCGATCGTTACGATCTCTGCGCCATCACCAATGACATCTACACCAAGGAGGATGCGCGTCTCCTGACCGTCGCAGGAGCTCTGCCCGAGGAGCGCATCATGGGCGTCGAGACCGGCGGCTGCCCGCATACCGCCATCCGCGAGGATTGTTCGATCAACCTCGCCGCGGTCGAGGAAATGCGCGGCAAATTTCCCGCGCTTGACCTGATCCTGATCGAGTCCGGCGGAGATAATCTGGCGGCGACCTTCTCGCCCGAACTCGCCGATCTGACGATCTACGTGATCGATGTCGCAGCCGGCGAGAAGATCCCGCGCAAGGGCGGCCCGGGCATCACCCGCTCGGACCTGCTCGTCATCAACAAGACCGATCTCGCTCCGCATGTTGGCGCGGATCTTGCTGTGATGGACCGGGACTCAAGAACCATGCGGGGCAAGCGACCCTTCGTCTTCACCAATACGCGGGAGGGCGAGGGCGTCGATGCGGTGGTGGATTTCATCGAGACCGTGGGCGGCCTGAAGGCGATCGCCCCGGGATAGGGGAGGCAGAACATGCTGACGCGATTGACGGGCGCCCTGGCGTCGCTCGTGACGATGATGGCGGCACCCGCCCTTGCCCATACCGCAGTGGGCTCCGTCGATGGTCTCGTTCACGGGCTGCAGCATCCGCTCACCGGGTTGGATCATGTGCTGGCGATGATCGCGGTCGGCCTCTGGGCCGGGCTCGTCGGTGGCAGGGCGCGCATCGCCTACCCTGTCGCCTTCGTTTCGGCCATGGCGCTGGCCGGGCTCTGGACGATGTCCGGCGGACAGCTTCCGGGCGCCGAGGTCGGTATCGCCTTTTCTGTCGTCATCCTCGGGCTTGCCATCGCACTCAATCTCGCGCCGCCGCTCGCCGCCGGCGCCCTTGCCTGCGGGATCTTCGCGATCTTCCACGGCTTTGCCCATGGTGCCGAGCTACCGGCGGATGCCAGCGGTGTGAGCTATGCGATCGGCTTTGTGATCGCGACATCTGCTCTGCATGGCGTAGGTTTGCGCGTGGCGAGCCAGCTTGCCGCGCGGATGCCGCAGTTTGCCCGCATCGCCGGTAGCGGCCTCGTTTTGGCAGGTGTCGCAATCCTGTCGGGCTAAGTGCGGGCCTTATCCTCAATGCGTTAGGCGTCGTGGCCCATGACACCTGCGTTGAAAATCCTGATCGTCGACGCCAGCCCGGTCCGGGCTGCGATCATCGACGAGGGCTTGCGCGAGGCGGGCTTCACCGACCTCGTCCGAATGGACGCGACGCATGGGCTGGTCGCTGCTATCGAGGCGCATGATCCCGATGTGGTCGTGATCGATCTCGAGGATCCCAGCCGTGATGCGCTGGCCGACATGTTCCTGGTCAGCCAGCACGTGAAGCGGCCGATCACCATGTTCGTCGACCAGTCGGACGCGGCCTCGATCGAGGCTGCCGTCGAGGCGGGCGTCTCAGCCTATATCGTCGACGGGCTGAAGAAGGAGCGGCTCAAGCCCATTCTCCAGACCTGCATCAGCCGCTTCAACGCCTTCCGGAAGCTGCGCGAGGAACTGGACGAGGTGCGATCGCAGCTCGACGACCGCAAGCTGATCGATCGTGCCAAGGGCATCGTCATGCGCCTCAAGGAACTCCCCGAAGAGGAGGCCTACGCCCTGATGCGCCGCACAGCGATGAACGAAAAGCGCAAGCTGGTCGAAATTGCCCGTTCCATCATCACGGCAGCCGAGGTGCTGAAATGACCCTGCACCTGCGCGTCGGCTTTCTTCCTCTGGTCGATGCCGCGCTGCTGGTCGCGGCGGCTGATGCCGGCTTCGCGGAAGGCAGGGGACTTGCCCTCGAACTCGTCCGTGACGTCTCCTGGTCCAACCTGCGCGACAGGTTGCATGTGCGCCTCCTCGATGCCGCCCATATGCTGGCGCCGGCGGCCATAGCCTCGACGCTCGGCATCGGTGGTGTCACCGCGCCGATGGCGGCTCCGCTTCTGCTCAATCTGAATGGCAATGCGGTAACGGTCTCGGTGCGCCGCTTCGAGGAGCTGGCGCGGGTCGCCGAGGGGGATCTGGCCGATCCCACGGTTTCGGCGCGCGCGCTCGCGAAGCTGATTGGGATGCGCAAGGCCTCAGGCCTGCCGCCTCTGACCTTTGCTGCCGTCTTCGGATTTTCCAGCCATACCTATCTTCTGTGTGATTGGATGGCGCGAGGCGGCGTCCGCCTCGGCCAGGATGTTCGCTTCGAAATCGTGCCTCCGGTGCAAACCGTCGAGGCGTTGCGCAGCGGTCGTGTCGACGGCTTTTGCGCCGGCGCACCCTGGAATACGCTGGCCGTCGCTGCCGATGTCGGCACCATCCTGCATTGTGGGGTCGATCTGCAGGCCGATTGCCCGGAAAAGGCGCTGGCCTGGCGGGCAGACGATGTCGAACGCCGTGGCGAGGCGGTGTCGCGGCTGAATGCGGCGCTTGTCGATGCGAGCCGCTGGGCCAGCGCGGCAGCGAACTGGCCCCGCCTGGCGGAGCTTCTCGCCGTACCCGAGAGATTGGGCATGCCTGCCGATCTGATCGAGGCCACCCTGCGCGGCGAGATCGCCCAGGGCGGTGGGCGTCCGGTGCGGCGGGTCGCCTCCTATATCCGCTTCGACGAGACGGCGCTGCGTCCCCAACCGGCCCATGCCGACTGGCTGCTCGCCGCCATGGCTCGGGCTGGGCAGCTTGTTTTGGAACCCGGCATGAGCGAGAGGGCGCGGGCGGTCTTCAGGCCTGCCTCCCTTGATCTGTCGACGCGCTGAAATTTTAGGCTCGCCCAATATTTGTGCGGTTGCGCTCGATTTGTGCGCCGCACAACGGCAGACGCAAGCGGCCGGAGCAACGTCCCGATCTCTATCAAACTAAAATAATTCAAGGGCTTGGGTCTGATCGGCCGGCTGGCACGGCATTTGTATTGGATGTTGTGACGCGGCCAATGCTGCCCGCGACAAGTTCGAACCGGAACGCACAGCAACGCCGCTGTCGAAGGAGGCCCGCAAGGGCGCTTTCGCGCGGCGTTTTCGTTTTCGGCGGCAGCGAACCCACCACGTTCACGCGAGAGGCGATCGATGACAAAGACCGTTCAGAGCAGGGCCTTGTCGCTTGCACCCGGCGCCAGCCGCCGCGAGATGCTGAACCTCACCGGCGCCGCAGCGCTTGCCAGCGCCATCAAGCTCGCCTTTCCCTCCGGCGCGATGGCGCAGGGGACGGGACCGGAGGTCAAGGGCACGCGGCTTGGCTATATCGCCCTGACCGACTCCGCGCCCCTGATCATCGCCAAGGAAAAGGGCTTCTACGCCAAGCACGGCGTGCCCGATATGGAGATCGCCAAACAGGCGTCCTGGGGCGCGACGCGCGACAACATGGCACTCGGCGCCAAGGCGAACGGCATCGATGGCGGCCATATCCTGCGCCCCAAGACGCATCTCTATACCACCGGCAAGGTGATGCAGAACAGCCAGCCCCTGCCGATGTACACGCTGCTCAACCTCAACGAGGACGGGCAGGCGATCTCCGTCTCCAACGAATACAGGGACCTGAACGTCCAGAAGGATTCCTCGCCGCTGAAACAGGCCTTCGAGCGGAAGAAGGCAGCCGGCAAGGAGCTTACCGCCGCCATGACCTTTCCCGGCGGCACCCACGACCTCTGGATCCGCTACTGGCTGGCCGCCGGCGGCATCGATCCCGACACCGACATCAAGGTCATTGTCGTCCCGCCGCCGCAGATGGTCGCGAACATGAAGGTCGGCACCATGGATTGCTTCTGCGTCGGCGAGCCGTGGAACGAGCAACTCGTCAACCAGAACATCGGCTACAGCGCGCTCACCACTGGCGAGCTCTGGTTCAGGCACCCCGAGAAGATCCTGGGCATGCGGGCCGACTGGGTCGACGCCAATCCGAAGGCGACCCAGGCCATCCTGATGGCCGTCATGGAAGCCCAGATGTGGTGCGAGAAGATGGAGAACCGCCAGGAACTCTCCGAGATCGTCGGCCGCCGGCAGTGGTTCAACGTCCCGGTCGCCGACCTCAACAAGCGCCTGCAAGGTGACATCAATTACGGCAATGGCCGCGAGGTGAAGGGCACCAATCTCTACATGAAGTTCTGGGGCGAGGGCGGCGCGACATCCTATCCCTGGAAGAGCCTCGACACCTGGTTCGTCACCGAGAATATCCGTTGGGGCAAGTTCGACCCGAAGATCGATATCAAGGCCCTGGTCGACAAGACCAACCGCGCCGATCTCTGGCGCGAGGCGGCAAAGACGCTCGGCGTCCCAGGTGCTCCGACCGCCGACAGCCGCGGCGTCGAGACCTTCTTCGACGGCACGAAATTCGACCCGGCCGCGCCGCTCGACTACCTCAAGGCGCTCAAGATCAAGCGCGTGGCCTGAGGCGATGGCCGAACCGCTTGTCATCGTCGGCAAGGGAATGGCGGCGACGCGGCTGGTCGACGAGCTCAGCCAGCGGGCACTCGGCCGCTATTCCATCGCCGTGATCGGTGCCGAGCCGCGGCTCGCCTATAATCGCGTGCTGCTTTCGCCGCTGCTGGCGGGCGAGATCGGCGCACCCGAGATCGAGCTCAAGCCCGCGGACTGGTGGCGCGCGCGCGGCGTCTCGACCTTCTACGGCCGTGCGGTCATCAGCATTGACCGGGCCGCGAAGTCGGTGACGCTCGAGGGCGGCCTTCGGCTGCCCTATGCCAGGCTCGTGCTCGCCACGGGTTCGAGCCCGCTGAAGCCGTCATTCCCCGGCATTGGCTTGCCGGGTATTGCGACGTTCCGCGATACGGCCGATGTCGAGGCCTTGCGCGCCCAGGCCGGGCGCGGGGCAACGATCGTCGTCATCGGCGGCGGGCTGCTCGGACTGGAGGCGGCCTATGGCTTGTCCCGGGCCGGCGGCAAGGTGACATTGCTGCATCTCGTCGACCGTCTGATGGAGCGCCAGCTTGATGCGGAGGGCGCGGCGCTGCTCGCCGATGCCATGGGCAAGCGCGGCATCACTGTTCGCCTCAATGCCGTGACCAAGGGATTTGTCGGCAAAGACAAGGCGGAGGGCGTCGAGCTTGCGGACGGTTCCATCGTTCCAGCCGATCTCGTGGTCATCGCCATTGGCGTGCGCCCGAATGCGGGGCTGGCCAAGGCTGCCGGCCTGACGGTCAATCGCGGTATCCTCGTTGATGATCGCCTGGCGAGCGCCGATACCTCGATCTTCGCCATCGGCGAATGCGCCGAGCATCGCGGACAGGTCTATGGGCTGGTCGAGCCCGCCTATGAGCAGGCCCGCGTGCTGGCGGCGCATCTCAGCGGCAAGGAGGCGAGCTATGCCGGCTCGCTGCTAGCGACCAATCTCAAGGTCAGCGGTGTCGGTGTGTTCTCCGCCGGCGATTTTGAGGCTGGTGCGGATGACGAGATCGTCGTGCTGCGTGACCGGGCCGCCGGGATCTATCGCAAATTCGTGCTGCGCGAAGGCCGGCTCGCGGGCTGCATCCTCGTCGGGGAGACGAGCGGGGCGCTGTTCTATCTCGGCCTGATCCGCTCCGGCCAGGACATCTCCGCCATTCGCGCCGATCTGCCTTTTGGCGAAGCCTATTGCGTCAGGGAGGCCGCCTGACCATGCGCCAGGACGCCCCGCTCGCCGTTTCCGGCCCGATCCGCACCACCTGCCCCTATTGCGGGGTCGGTTGCGGCGTCCTGGCGACTCCGGACGGCAGCGGCGGCGCGGCGATCGCCGGAGATCCGGACCATCCGGCGAACCGCGGCAGACTCTGCTCGAAGGGCTCTGCCCTTGGCGAGACTCTGGGGCTGGGCAGCCGTATATTGCACCCGTTGAAGCGCAACGCAGCAGGCGGTTATGACCGGGTTTCCTGGGAGGTCGCCCTTGATGCGGTCGCGGCCGGCCTGAAGGGCATCGTCGCCGAGCACGGCCCCGATGCGATTGCCTTCTACCTGTCCGGCCAGCTCCTCACCGAGGATTATTACGTCGCCAACAAGCTGATGAAGGGCTTCATCGGTTCGCCGCATGTCGACACCAATTCGCGGCTCTGCATGTCCTCGACGGTCGCTGGCCAGCGGCGCGTCTTCGGCTCGGATACGGTGCCGGGTTCCTATGAGGACCTGGACTGCGCCGACCTGATCGTGCTGGTGGGCTCGAACACGGCCTGGTGTCATCCGGTCCTGTTCCGTCGCATTCAGCGGAACCGGGCTGAGCGCGGCGCGAAGGTCGTGGTCATCGACCCCCGCGTCACCGCAACCGCCGAAGATTCCGATCTCGTCCTGGCCCTGAGGCCGGGCTCGGACAGCGCGCTCTTTGCCGGGCTGCTCGTCCACCTCGCCGATCATGGCCTCACCGACGCACCCTATCTCGCCCGCCATACGACAGGCTTCGCCGAGACCCTGGCGAACGCACGCGAGATTGCGCCCGATCTCGCGGTGGTTGCTGCCCGCACCGGCCTTGCCCCCGCGGACATCGCCGCCTTCTACGAACTCTGGGCGAGCACGCCTGCCGTGGTCACGGCCTGGAGCCAGGGCGTCAACCAGTCGGCGCAGGGCACCGACAAGGTCGCGGCGATCCTGCATTGCCATCTCGCAACGGCCCGCATCGGCCAGCCGGGCTGCGGACCGTTCTCGCTGACCGGGCAGCCCAACGCCATGGGCGGGCGCGAGGTCGGCGGTCTCGCCAATATGCTGGCTGCCCATATGGGCTACTCCCCGACCGAGATCGACCGCATCCGCCGCTTCTGGCAGGCGCCCCACATGGCTCGCCACGAAGGGCTGAAGGCGGTCGCGATGCTCGATGCGGTCGCGGAAAAGCGGATCAGGGCGCTCTGGGTCATGGCGACCAATCCTGCCGTGTCGCTGCCGCGGGCCGATCAGGTGCTCTCGGCGATGAAGGCGCTCGACCTCCTCATCATCTCCGAGAACGTGCTCTCGAACGACACGCTGCGCGCCGAGCCCGGCTTCATTCTCCCTGCCGCCGCCTGGGGTGAGAAGGACGGCACCGTCACCAATTCCGAGCGCCGCATTTCGCGCCAGCGGGCTTTCCTGCCGCTGCCGGGAGACGTCAGGCCCGATTGGTGGATCATCTGCGAGATTGCCAGGCGACTCGGCTTCGCGCAGGCTTTCGCCTATTCCGGCCCATCGGAGATCTATGCCGAGCATGCCGCGCTCTCGGCATTCGAGAACGAAGGCAGCCGCGATTTCGACATCGGCGCGCATGCCACGCTCGATCGCCGCGCCTATGACGCGCTTCTGCCCGTGCAATGGCCGGTTCCGGCGGGGTCTCCGGGCGGCACGGCACGCCTGTTCACCGAGGGCGGCTTCTTCGCGAGGGATCGTCGCGCCAGCCTGAAGCCTTTGGCCACGCCTGCTCTGGCTTCGGCTGTCAGCGAAGATTATCCGTTCCTGCTCAATACCGGCCGTGTCCGCGATCATTGGCACACGATGACCCGCACGGGGCTCAGCCCCAGGCTCAGCGCCCATATCGCCGAGCCCGCGGTCTGCGTGAACCCGGCCGACGCTGTTCGCCACGGCCTAGCCGAGGGTGGCTTCGCCTGCATCGAGACCAGCTACAGCGCTATTACCCTCAAGGTCACGCTCGATTCCGGCGTCGGGGAAGGCTCGCTTTTCGCGCCGATCCACTGGTCGGCCGAGACGGCATCCCATGCCCGCATCGGGGCGGCCGTTCAGCCGCTCTGCGACCCCTATTCCGGCCAGCCCGAAATGAAGGCGACACCCTGCCGGATTGCCCCCGTCAGCTACGCTGCGCGCGGCTTCATGCTCTCGCGCGATCCAGTCGCGCTGCCGGCTGGGAGCTGGTGGGCCGCGGTGGCCATCGAGGGCGGGCAGGGCAGGCTGTTTTCGACCGATGCCACGCCTGAGGACCTGATGGCCCATTGTCGCGCCGCTTTCGGGGAGGATGGACTCGTCGAGATGCTCGACCGCAAGGCTGGCATCTATCGCTGCGCCGCGACCCGCGATGGCAGGCTCGTCGCGGCCCTGTTCACCGGCCCAGCCGATCGCGCTCCGCTCTGGGACACGGTGAAGCTCGTATTCGCCGATCCCGATTACGTGCCCCAAAGCCGGCTCGCCCTGTTGTCCGGGCGCAGGCTCGACGGAGCAGCGGATGCCGGGCCGATCGTCTGTGCCTGTTTCGGCGTTGGGCTCAACGCCATTCGCGCCGCCTTCGAGAGCGGCGCGGCCGTCACAGCCGAGGATATCGGCCGCGAGCTCCGGGCCGGCACGAATTGCGGGTCATGCCTGCCGGAGATCCGGCGCATCGCCGGCAACAGGAAGCGTGAGGCGGCGGCATGAGCGTCACGATTGTGGAAGCCATGGAGAGGAGCAGCGGGATGGGGCAGGCTATCTTGAAGAATGCGACTGACGCGAAGGTCGTCGCCCTGCCGGCAGCAAAGGCGGAGGTCGTGAGCCTGCCGCCGGTGCTGGCAAAGCCTGTGGCGCAGCGCGTCATACCCTGGCTCAGGCCGATCCTGCAGAATCTCGTGCCCCCACTCGTCACGGTCGCACTGATCCTGTTGTTCTGGCAGATCGCCGCGTCGGGGCCGCAATCCTCGCTGCCGCCACCGACCAAGATCTGGGAGGAGGCGAAAGACCTGATCACCGAACCGTTCTACTGGGCCGGCACCCAGGATATCGGTCTCGGTTGGCGCATCCTGGTTTCGCTCCAGCGTGTCGCAATCGGCTTCGGCCTGGCGGCCGTCGTGGGCGTCCTGGTCGGGGCACTGATCGGCCAGTCGGTCTGGGCGATGCGGGGGCTCGATCCCGTCTTCCAGGTCCTGCGCACCGTGCCGCCTCTGGCCTGGCTGCCGCTCTCGCTCGCGGCTTTCCGCGACAGCCAGCCTTCCGCGATCTTCGTGATCTTCATCACCGCGATCTGGCCGGTGATCATCAATACCGCGGTCGGCATCCGCAACATCCCGCAGGATTACCGCAACGTCGCGCAGGTGCTGCGGCTGAACCAGATCGAGTTCTTCTTCAAGATCATGGTGCCCTCTGCCGCGCCTTACATCTTCACCGGGCTTCGCATCGGCGTCGGCCTGTCATGGCTCGCCATCGTCGCCGCCGAAATGCTGACCGGCGGCGTCGGCATCGGCTTCTTCATCTGGGACGCGTGGAACTCCTCGCGCCTCTCCGACATCATCGTGGCGCTCGTCTATATCGGCGTGGTCGGCTTCATCCTCGACCGGCTGGTCGCCTCCATCGGCGCGATCGTCACCCGCGGCACAGCGGTGAACTGAGGAGCAACGCGCCATGAGCACGCCCTACCTGAAGATCGACCATGTCGACAAAAGCTTTCGCCGCGGTGCGGCAACGACCGAGGTGTTGAAGGACATCAATCTCGTCATCGACAAGGGCGAGTTCGTCTCGATCATCGGTCATTCCGGCTGCGGCAAGTCGACCCTGCTCAACATCATCGCCGGTCTGACGCCGGTCAGCGCGGGTGCTGTGCTGCTTGAGAACAAGGAGGTCAATGATCCGGGTCCGGAGCGGGCGGTGGTGTTTCAGAACCACTCGCTGCTGCCCTGGCTCACGGTCTACGACAATGTCGCGCTGGCCGTGAACAAGGTCTTCCGGCGCGCGAAATCGCGGGCCGAGCGCCATGACTGGATCATGCATAACCTCGACCTCGTCCAGATGGGGCATGCCAGGGACAAGCGTCCGGCCGAGATCTCCGGGGGCATGAAGCAGCGCGTCGGCATCGCTCGCGGCCTCGCCATGGAGCCTAAGATCCTGCTGCTCGACGAGCCCTTTGGCGCGCTCGATGCGCTGACGCGCGCGCATCTCCAGGATTCGGTGATGCAGATCCATGCCGCGCTCGGCAACACCATGATCATGATCACCCATGACGTCGACGAGGCCGTGCTGCTCTCCGACCGCATCGTGATGATGACCAATGGTCCCTCGGCCCGCATCGGCGAGGTATTGAATGTCAGGCTGGAGCGCCCGCGCAAGCGCCTCGAGTTGGTTTCTGACCGCACCTATATCGCGGCGCGCGAAGCGGTCCTGAAATTCCTCTACGAGCGCCATCGCTTCGTCGAGGCGGCGTGATTCGGGCGCGGCGATGAGCAACGATTTCACCCCGGACCAGAAGCGCTATCTCGAAGGCTTCATGAGCGGCATGCAGTCGGCGCGCGTGGCGCGTGGGCTCGGTCCGCTCGGAGGCCCGGGGGAAGGCGGTGCTGCAACACCATCCGGGCCTGACAGGGAGCATGCGGAAGCCCAGGCGCGGACGGTCGCCGGCGGAGGCAAGCTGGTCGATCAGGAGAAGTGGAAACAGGCGGAGCACCCCTTCGATGCCTATGCCCGCTTCAAGGAACAGGCGTCCTCGGGCAGCTATCCCAGGCCGGAGGATAATTTCCGCTGGCGCTATCACGGTCTGTTCTACGTGGCGCCCGCACAGAACAGCTATATGTGCCGTCTGCGGATCCCAAACGGCATCCTCAAGGCCTGGCAGCTCGGGGGCGTCGCCGATCTGGCCGAGCGCCATGGCGGTGGCTACAGCCATGTCACCACCCGCGCCAATCTCCAGATTCGCGAGATTTCGGCCGAGAACGCCCCGCTCCTGCTCGAAGGCCTCGCCGAGCTCGGCCTCACCGCCAAGGGCTCCGGCGCCGACAATATCCGCAACGTCACCGGCTCGGCGACGGCTGGCATCGATCCGCGCGAACTGCTCGACACCCGGCCCCATGCCCGCGCCTGGCACCATCACATTCTCAACGACCGCTCGCTCTACGGCCTGCCGCGCAAGTTCAACGTCGCCTTCGACGGTGCCGGCTCGGTCGCGACGCTGGAGGACACCAACGATATCGGCTTCCAGGCCATCGAGGTCGGGGAGGGCGCGTCCTGCGCGGGCCGGCCGGTCGAGCCCGGCATCTGGTACAGGCTTGCGCTCGGCGGCATCACCGGCCACCACGATCTCGCCCGTGACACCGGGATCATTGTCGCGCCGTCCGATGCCGTTGCAGTGGCCGACGCGATCGTGCGCGTCTTCATCGCCAATGGCGACCGCACCAACCGCGCCAAGGCCAGGTTGAAATATGTGCTCGATGCCTGGGGCTTCGACAGGTTCCTTGCCTCCGTTGAGGAAAAGCTCGGCCGCACCTTGATCCGCGTCGAGACTGGCTTCGTGAAGCCACGCCCGGTCTATGACCGCCTTGCTCATATCGGCGTGCATGCCCAGGCCCAGCCCGGCCTGAACTGGATCGGCGTGGCATTGCCGGTCGGCAGGCTCACGACCGCTCAGATGCGTGTCCTTGCCGCCATCTCGCAGCAATGCGGCGATGGCGATATCCGCCTGACGGTCTGGCAGAACCTGCTGATTTCCGGCGTGCCGGATGGCGGGGTCGATGACGTCCTCGCCAACCTTCAGGCGATCGGCCTCTCGGCCGAGACCTCCGTGCTCCGCGCCGGGCTGATTGCCTGCACCGGTGCGACCGGCTGCAAGTTCGCCGCTGCCCACACCAAGGAGGACGCGCTCGCCATCGCCGACCATTGCGACCAGCGCCTGACGCTGGAGACTCCGGTCAATATCCACCTGACGGGCTGCCACCATTCCTGTGCCCAGCACTATATCGGCGATCTCGGCCTGATCGGCGCCAAGGTGCCCATCAACGAAGAGGGCGACACCGTGCCCGGATACAACCTTCTCGTCGGCGGCGGTTATGGCGTCGAGGGCGGCATGGCGCGCGATTTCCAGACGAATGTGCGTGCCGAGGATGTGCCTGCGCTGGTCGAACGGATCCTGAGGACCTGGCAGACGCACCGAGCCTCGCCGGACGAGAGCTTCGTCGCCTTCGCCCGCCGCCACGAGGTCGCAATGCTCAGGGAACTGGTCGCCGCCACGGGAGACGCCGCATGACCGTGCAGGCGCGCAATCCGCTCGTTCAGGTCCTGCCGGAGACCGCGCCTTTCAGCGAGGAGCAGCGCTCCTGGCTGAACGGCTTCTTCGCCGGTCTGCTCTCGCTCGACAATGCCGGGGTGACGGCGCTCTCCAGTGCCGAGAATGCCGCCATGATGGGCGGTGGAGCGGAGGATGACGGCGCCCCATGGCATGACCCGGCCATGGAGATCATCGAACGCATGAAGCTGGCCGAGGGCAAGCCGCTGCCGCGCAAGCTCTTCGCGGCGATGGCCCAGCAGGATTGCGGCCAGTGCGGCTATGTCTGCGAGACCTATTCGGCTGCGATCGCGGAAGGCAAGGAGCCGCGGCTCAACCTGTGTGCGCCGGGTGGCAAGGACACCTTGCGCATGCTCAAGACACTGACGGAAAAGGCCGGCGGCGAGCCCGGCGGCATGCCGGCAGAAATCTCGGCCCCTGCGGCGCCGACCGGCCCCGTTGGCCGCTCGCGCGAGACCCCGGCCTTCGCCACCTTCCTCTCGCGCCGCAAGCTCAACGGCGAGGGTTCGGAGAAGGAGACCTATCATGTCGAGTTCGACCTGACCGAAAGCGGGCTCGACTACGTGGTCGGCGACGCCTTCGGCATCATCCCCGGCAATGACCCGCGTCTTGTCGATGCCGTGATCGGGCTCCTGGGCGCACGGCCGGACGCCGATATCGGCGGCAAGCCCCTGCGCGAGGCGCTGATCGCCGATGTCGCGCTCGGGCCCGCGCCGGATGCGCTGTTCCAGCTGATTTCCTACGTCACCGGCGGCGAGACACGCCAGACGGCAAAGCGCCTGGCTGCGGGCGAGGATCCAGATGGCGATCTCGATCGGCTCGACGTGCTCGGCACCCTGCACAAATTCGCCAGGGCCCGGCTTTCGCCGGAAGCCTTCGTCGAGGCTCTCGATGGCCTGCAGCCGCGGCTCTATTCGATCTCGTCTTCCTGCAACGACACGCCGGGACGCATTTCGCTGACGGTCGACACGGTGCGCTATGCGATCGGCAACCGGCCGCGCTGGGGCGTCGCCTCGACCTATCTCGCCGAGCGCGTCAGCCCCGGCGACAGGGTGCCGGTCTATGTCCAGCGCGCCCATGGCTTCAGCCTGCCAGCCGATCCGCAGATACCGGTGATCATGGTTGGCCCCGGCACCGGCATTGCTCCCTTCCGTGCATTCCTGCGTGACCGCAGGGCGACGAAGGCTCCGGGCAGGAACTGGCTCTTCTTCGGCCATCAGCGCCGGGCCAGCGATTTCTTCTACGAGGAGGAACTGAACGAGTTGAAGCAGGACGGCATCCTGCACGGCCTGACGCTCGCCTGGTCGCGCGACGGTAGGGAAAAGATCTATGTGCAGGACCGCATGCGCGAGCGCGGGGCCGAGCTCTTTGCCTGGCTGGATCAGGGCGCGCATTTCTATATCTGCGGCGACGCCAAGCGCATGGCCAAGGATGTCGAGCGTGCGCTGGTCGATGTCGTGGCAGAACACGGCCGGCGCTCGGCCGACGATGCGGTCGCCTATGTCGGCGCCCTGAAGAAGGGCGGGCGCTATCAGGCGGACGTCTACTAGGCTCGCCTGACCGAGGCCCACCTGTCATTCTGCCGTCATGCTGACCCGTCAAGCGCGCCCTCCCAGGGGCTGCGGCGGAGGCGGGCGTGTCACTTCATATCACGGGCGGAACAGTTCTGACCGCCGCGCTCACCCGTGCCGATCTCGTCACCAATGGATCGTCCATCGCTGCGCTCGATGCGCCTCCTCCTGCCGGCGCCTTGCACCTTGATGCCACCGGCCTGCTCGTCCTGCCGGGCATGGTCGATTGTCATGGGGACGCCTTCGAGCGGCACATCATGCCGCGACCGCGGGTGTCGTTCGATATCGATCTCGCTCTGCGCGATGCCGATCGCGCCATGCTGAGCTGCGGTATCACCACGGCCTTCCACGGCGTCACCTGGTCCTGGGAACCCGGCCTGCGCGGAGCCGGGAATGCGCGGCGCCTGATCGACGCGATTGCGCGGCTCGCGCCGGAGCTCGGAGCCGATACGCGCTTCCATTTGCGCCACGAGACCTTCAATCTCGATGCCGAGGCTGAGATCATCGAGTGGCTGCAGGCGGGGCGCGTCGGAGTGCTGGCCTTCAACGACCATACCGGCGGCATCCTCAAGGAGACGACCCGGCCGGACAAGATCGCCAAGATGGTCGAGCGCACCGGCCTCTCACATGCCGACTTCATGGCACTGGCGCAGAACGCCCATGACCGCGGCGACGACGTGCCGGAATCGGTTGCGCGGCTGGCGAAAATCTCGCTTGCTGCCGGCATTCCGACGCTCTCGCATGACGACATGAGCCCGGACATGCGGCGCTGGTATCGCTCGCTCGGCGTGACCGTAGCGGAATTCCCGATGGATGAGGCGACGGCGCGCGAGGCTGTCGCGCATGACGAGGCGACGGTGTTCGGCGCGCCCAATGTCGTGCGCGGCGGTTCGCATACCGGCTGCCCGGCCGCCGAGGACATGGTCGGCAAGCGGCTCTGCACCGTTCTGGCGTCGGATTACTATTATCCGGCGCTGCTGCTGGCGCCCTTCATGCTGGCGCGCAACGGCACGGCGAGCTTTCCCGAGGCCTGGAGGCTGGTTTCCCAGGCCCCTGCGGAAGCCCTTGGCCTGGCAGATCGCGGAGTCATTGCGCCGGGCAGGCGGGCGGATCTGATCATCGTCGAGGATGCGCCGCAGCCGCGCGTCGTTGCGACGATCGCTGGCGGCAAGCTGGTGCAGCTCGCCGATCAGCGTCTTCTGGCCTGAGTAGCGTCCCTGGCCTGATCAGGCGTCGTAGCCGCGCAGGCTGGTCAGGGCGGTCATCACGCCGCGCAGCTCCGCGAGGCCGCGCAGGCGGCCGACGGCGGGATAGCCCGGGAAACTGCCCTTGCCGATATCGTCGAGCAGTTCATGGCCGTGATCGGGCCGCATCGGGATGCGCCAATGGCGCCAGCCGGCGGCCTTGCGGCGCTGCTCCTCGGCCATCAGCACATCGACCAGCGCCACCATGTCGGTGTCGCCGCCGAGATGCTCTGCCTCCATGAAGGAGCCGTCCGGATCCTTGGCGACATTGCGCAGATGCGCGAACCAGATCCGGTCGGCGAAGCGCCGGGCGATTCCGGGCACGTCGTTCCCTGGGTTGGCCCCCAGCGAGCCCGAGCACAGCGTCAGGCCATTGGACGGGCTATCGACCGCACTGAGAATGAAGGCGATGTCGCTCTCGTCCGAGCAGATGCGCGGCAGGCCGAAGAGTGGGCGCGGCGGATCGTCGGGGTGAATGCACATGCGGATCCCGACCTCTTCCGCAGTCGGGATCACCGCCTCGAGGAACCGCTTCAGATTGGCGCGCAACCCGTCATGGCTCATCTCATGATAGCGCGCGAGCATGCGCTTCAGGCCGGGCACGTCATAGCGATCATAGGCGCCGGGCAGCCCGGCCATGATATTGGCGAGCAGACGGGCGCGATCGGCCTCGGTCGAGCGCTCGAACCAGGCCTTGGCCCGGTCCATCACCTCGGCAGAGTGGCCGTCGGCGGCGCCAGGTCGCTCCAGCATGAAATGGTCGAAGGCGACATATTCATGCAGGTTGAAGCGCAGCGCCGTGCCGCCGCCGGGCAGGGGGCAGGCGAGTTCGGTCCGGGTCCAGTCGAGAACCGGCATGAAATTGTAGCAGACCACCTCGATGCCGCAGGCGGCGAGATTGCGCAGCGACTGGCGGTAGTTGACGAAGATCGGCTCGAGATCGCCTTCGCCGATCTTGACGCTTTCATGGATCGGCAGGCTCTCGACCACAGACCAGCGCAGGCCGAGGCTCTTGTCCTTTTCGATGATCGCCTTGCGCGCCTCGATCTCCTCGACGCTCCAGACGACGCCATAGGGAATCTGATGCAGCGCGTTGACGATGCCTTGCGCGCCCGCCTGCCGTGCCTGGGCGAGCGTCACCACATCGTCCGGCCCGAACCAGCGCCAAGTTTGTTCCATCGTCGCGTTCCTTCCTTGTCGTTTCTTGTCGTGATGCAGAGAATGCGGCCGGCTCAGGCCTTGCGGATCGGGGTGTTGGCGACGAAGGCGTCAACATGATTGCGCGCGATCGCCTCGATGGCGTCGAACACCGTGCGCAGATGCGCCCGCATTGCCGTCTCGGCGCCGAGCACGTCGCCGGCGCTGACCTTCGCGGCGATCTCGCGATGCTGGTCCATGATCATGCCGGGCCAGGACGCGGCCTCGAGCGACAGGCAGCGCACGCGGTCAAGCTGCGCCTTGACGCCTTCGATCAGGCCCCAGACCGAGGGGTGTCCCGATAGCCGCGAGAGCTCGGCATGGAAGGCCTCGTCAGCACGGAAGAAATTGACGCGATCGCCCACTGCGAGCGCTTGTTCCTGCTGGGTGATCAGCCGTTCCAGTGCGGCGCGCCCGGCATCGTCGATCCGCTGCGCAGCCAGCGTGACAGTGCGGCATTCCAAGGTTTCGCGCACGAACTGGCTGTCATAGACTGCCGCCAGATCGATCGGCGCGACGAAGGTGCCGACCTGCGGCACGACCACCAGGAAACCTTCGTCGACCAGTCGCTTGAAGGCCTCGCGCACGGGCGTGCGGCTGACCCCGAACTGGACGGCCATCCGCGCTTCCGACATCGCCTCGCCCGGCAGGAGCACCGCGTTGAGGACGTCGTCCCGCAAGGCGCGGTGAATCTGGTCTGTGCTTTGTCGTGCCGCTGCGCTGCCCATTGCCAAGCTCTGGTCCACTAGTATACTAGGATACCGGGCAATCCGAGGCGGCGTCAATGTGAACTTCGCCGAGGCTGATGCCGAAAGGTGTCTAAGAATCCAAAAGCGGTAAATCCGTACCGAAGGGAGAAGTCATGGTCCAGGACAGCATCAATCGGCGCACATTTCTCGGCGGCGTCGCAGGTCTCGCCGGTGCCGCGGCCTATGCGCCGGGCGCCTTCGCGCAGCAGCTCAAACTGCCGACCTCGCCGGTCGCGCTTTCCGTCGTCGATGTCGCCGGCAATCTGGCGCTGACGCAGAAGGCCATTGAGAATTACCGCAAGGCCAAGCCGAATCTGGTCTCGCGCATCACCTTCACCAAGGCGCCTGCGCCGGAGCTTCCGGGCAAGCTGAAGGCGCAGCAGGAAGCGAACCGCGTCGATATCGACATGGTGCTGACCGGGACCGATGCGCTCTCCGCCGGTGTTGACCAGAAGCTCTGGACGCCGCTGCTGCCGCAGCTTGCAGGCTCGCTGCCGAAGCTCGACGAGATCTATCTCGAAGGTGCCGCCAAGATGCAGGGCCTCGCGAGCGGGCAGGGCGTCGTGGTGACCTATTATCCGTCCGGGCCGCTGCTCGAATACATGCCCGACAAGGTCAAGAAGGTGCCGACGACGGCGGAGGAGCTGCTCGCCTATACCCGCGAGAACAAGAACCGCTTCTTCTACGCGCGCCCCGCCAATTCGGGCCCCGGCCGGACCTGGATCATGGGCCTGCCCTATATCCTCGGGGATTCGAACCCGAAGGACCCGGTCAAGGGCTGGGACAAGACCTGGGCCTATCTCAAGGCGCTGGGCGAGAACGTCGAGTACTACCCGGCCGGCACGGGTGCGGTGATGAAGGAGCTCGGCGAAGGCTCCCGCGACATGACCGTCACGACCACGGGCTGGGACATCAACCCGCGCGTGCTCGGCGTCGTGCCCAAGGAAGCCAAGGTCGGCGCGCTCAAGGGATTCCATTGGGTCACCGACGCGCACTACATGTGCATCCCGAAGGGCGTCTCGGACGAGAAGCTCGCGGTGCTGCTCGACCTGATGAACTTCCTGCTCACCAAGGAGCAGCAGGCCTACACCTATGACGAGGGCTATTTCTATCCGGGCCCGGCGGTGAAGGGCGTGACGCTCGACATGGCGCCCGCCGACAGCCAGGCGGCGATCAAGGAATACGGCCGCCCCGAATACGAGAAGCTCATCGCCGAGGCGCCGCTCGAGACGCCGCTCGACCCCGACCAGATGGTGCTCGCTTTCCGCCGCTGGGACGAGGAAGTCGGCGGCGCCAAGCGCAAGTGAACGAAACCCGCTAACGACAGCGAGCCGGTTCAGGCCGGCGCGCTTCGCCGTCACACTTCCTGACAGAACCCATCAGCCGCTTTCCAAAGACGTGACCTAAATGACGATTCACGCTGCGAACTTCCGCGAGCTGCGGCTCGACAATCTGAGCCGCGACTTCGGCACTCACAACGCCGTCAAGGACGTGTCGCTGACGATCAAGAAGGGCGAGTTCATCGCGCTTCTCGGTCCGTCGGGCTGCGGCAAGTCGACGACGCTGAACCTGATCGCGGGCCTTCTGCCAGCGACGGGGGGCGGCATCTGGCTCGATGATCGGCGCATCGACCCGCTACGGCCCGAGGAGCGCGGCTTCGGCATGGTGTTCCAGAATTACGCCCTCTTCCCGCATATGAGCGTGAAGCGGAATATCGGCTTCGGTCTGAAGATGCGCGGCGTCCAGAAATCCGAGATCGAGCGGCGCGTCGGCGAGGCCGCAGCCCTGGTCCGGTTGCAGGGCCAGACCGAAAAACTGCCCGGCCAGCTCTCCGGCGGACAGCAGCAGCGTGTCGCCATCGCCCGGGCTATCGTCGTCGAGCCGCCGCTCGTGCTGATGGACGAGCCGCTCTCCAACCTCGATGCCAAGCTGCGTCTCGAGATGCGCGCCGAGATCCGCCGCATCCACAATACGCTCGGCGCAACCACGATCTACGTCACGCATGACCAGGAAGAAGCGTTGTCGCTGGCCGACCGCATCGTCGTGATGCGTGACGGCGAGGTCCGTCAGGTCGGCGGGCCGGAAGACCTGTTCTCCCGCCCCGACCATCTCGATGTCGCCGAGTTCATGGGCTTCCGCAACAAGGTCGCCGGTCGCGTCGCTTCTGTCGAGGGCGAGCGTGCGACCGTCACCGTCGGTGACGCCAAGATCGTCGGGCGGGTGCGTGGCGCGGTGGCGCCCGGTGCTCAGGCCTGGCTCGCGATCCGGCCGGAGGATCTTCACCCCGCAACTGCCGGCGGCGCCGGGCTCAAGGCGTCCGTCGTCTCGACCGAGTTCCGCGGTCGCGAATTCGTCGGCTTCTCCCGCATGGCGGATGGAACCGATCTCTCCTTCCTGGCGCATGACCGCATCGCGCCGGGCGGCGAGGTCACTCTGGCGGCAGATCCCGATCGCGTCCTGGTTTTCGGGGGGGCGGCGTGAGCGCGACGACATCCATCCCCCTCAGCCAGCGGCTCGCCGCACGCGGCATCGATTCTCTGACATTGCTGGTTCTGCCAGCGGTGTTCTTCCTCCTGGCGCTGTTCATCTACCCGTTCCTCTATGGGCTCGTGCTCTCCTTCACGCCCAAGGCCGGGCCGATGCTGGCGAACTACACGCGCTTCTTCTCGGATTCCTTCCTGTACGGGACGATCGCGACGACGCTCTGGCTGGCACTGCCGGTCACGATCGTGACGCTTCTGCTGGCGATCCCGATCGCCTTCCGCGTGCGGATGATGAAGCATCAGCGCCTGCTGACCACGATCCTCGTGATCCCGATCACGCTCGGCACGGTTCTCGTCGCGCAGGGCCTGTTGAATTATCTTGGCCCCCAGGGCTGGTTCAACCGTACCCTGCTGACGCTCGGGCTGATCTCGACGCCGGTGAAGCTCCTGCACAATTACTGGGGCGTCTGCATTTCACTCGTCATCACCGGCTTCCCCTTCACCTTCCTGCTGACCCTGTCCTACCTCTCCGGTGTCGATCCGGCGCTCGAGCAGGCGGGTGCGACGCTGGGCGCCGGGCCCTGGGAACGGTTCAAGCACATCCTGCTGCCGCTCCTGCTGCCGGGTCTGGCGATCACCTTCTGCCTCAGCTTCGTGCAGGCCTTTTCGGTCTTTCCCTCGGCGGTCTTGCTGGGGGCGCCGGCCGGGCCGACGCGCGTCATCTCGATCGCGGCCTATCAGGCTGCCTTCGAGGAGTATGATTATTCGATGGCGTCTGCCGTCGCGATGATCATGGGCGTGGTGCAGCTCAGCATTGTCGTCGTCGTGCTGGCCGCGCGCGGCATGCTCTACCGTGGCCCCGCCGGTGGCGGGAAGGGCTGAGATCATGGTCAAGGATACCCGCCTCTCCAGCAAGCTCTGGGCTGCCGCCAACTGGACGCTCATCGGCTTCTTCATCCTCAATCTCGGCGCGATGATCGCGACGGTGGTGACCAGTTCCTTCGCGACCCGCTGGCTTGGCACATGGCTGCCGGCCGGCTGGACCACGCGCTGGTATTCGGCCGCCTGGAGCGAGTTCCAGCTCTCCGACGTGCTGAGCGTGACCTTCCAGATCGTCTTCCTGGTCGTGTTCCTCTCGGGGCTGCTCGGCGTTCCAGCCGCCTATGCGCTGGCGCGGCGGGATTTCCCGGGCAAGAAGCTCGTCATGCTGCTGTTCCTGCTGCCGCTGCTGGTGCCGCCGATCACCTTCGGCATCCCGCTCGCGACGGTGCTTTACAAGCTCGGTCTTGCCGGCGGCATGTCGGGTGTCGTGCTCGCCAATCTGGTGCCGACGGTTCCCTTCGTCATCCTGGTGATGATCCCGTTCATCGAGCAGATCGACACCAAGATCGAGGCGGCCGCCCGCGTCTTCGGGGCGAACACCTTCAAGCTCTTCATTCACGTCCTGCTGCCCCTGCTGATGCCGGGCATTCTGGCTGCATTGCTGCTGGTTCTGGTCAGGACGATCGCGATGTTCGAGCTGACCTTCCTGACCGCAGGCCCGACCAGCCAGACACTCGTCGTCGCCCTCTATTATGCGGTCTTCGCCGCAGGCGTCCGCGCCGTGCAGTCGATCGATGCCATGGCGGTGATCTACATGATCACGACGCTGATCTGGCTGGTGATCGCGCTGCGCTTCGTCAACCCGACGCAGATCGTCGCCCGCGCCAAGAAATAGAATGCCGAAGTGAACCCGGCCGCCTTTGGGCGGCCGGGCCCCTGCGACGTATGGGCATGGCGACATCCACCATACCGGTATGCTAGATAGACCAACGGATGGGGGATGAGCGGGACGCTCTGCCCATGACGATGGAACCCAGCCTCCGCCTTAAGGATCCGATCGCTCCGCAACTGGTTTCGTCCTTGCGGCAGGCGATTATCGCCACGCAGCTCAGGCCCGGCGAGGCGCTCTCCGAAAAAGATATCGCCGGCCGCTTCGGCGTCAGCCGTCAGCCGGTCCGTGAGGCCTTCATCAAACTCTCCGAAGCCGGTCTCGTGCAGGTCCTGCCGAGCCGCGGCACCTATGTGATGAAGGTTTCGATGCGGGCGATCGCCAATGCCCGCTTCGTGCGCGAGGCGGTGGAATGTGCCATTGCGCGCGCGGCCAGCGCATTGATCACCAAGGACGACGTGATGCGGCTGCGCTGGCTGATCGAGCGTCAGCGCGAGGTGTCTGCCCTCGCCGATCGCGCTGCCTTTGCCGTACTCGACGAGAATTTCCACCAGACCCTCGCCGAGATCGTCGATTGCGACTACGCCGCCCGCATCGTCGAAGGTGCTCGCGCCCAGACTGACCGCGTCCGCTATCTGTCGCTGCCCGGCGCCTCGCCGGTTCCGCTGCTCGTTGCGCAGCACGCTGCGATCCTCGATGCCATCGAGGCCGGAGACGCCGATGGAGCCGAATGCGAGATGCGCAGGCATTTGCGCGAGATCCTCAACGCCTTGCCCCGGATTGCGCAGAACTATCCCGAGCTGTTCGAGGACGAAGTCATGCCGGCACATACGCAGGTGCTGCACAGGCCCTGATTGGTGCGCTGAGGGGCTCAGGGAGCGTCCGAGACCCGTGCCGATTGATCCAGCAACATGATCCGGGATCGCCCAATGGTGCGCAGCCAGACCACCCGAAACATGGCGCGGCCAGTGCAGGCTGATCCCGAGCCATCGCTTTCCGAGAGAGTGACCCTGACCAGGGAGCGGGAAACGCTCCTCATCACCCTCTACGCCAAGGGGGAGGAAAGCCGCCTGCGGGATTCCCTGCTGAATGATCGCTTTGCCGCGAGCGCGGTCCGACGGATCGACTATGACTTCCGGAAACTGGGCGTCAGCCGGGATGACATGATCGCGCTGGCGATGCGGGCGCATATTTTCGACGGCTGGACCAGTGATTTCATCATGCGGCACCCCGATGCGACGGTGCTGCATCTCGGCTGCGGCCTCGACAGCCGGGTCTTCCGGATCGATCCGCCCCTGAGCGTACGCTGGTTCGATCTGGACTATCCGGAGGTCGTTGCGCTCCGGCGGCGTCTCTATCCGGAAAGGCAGGGCTACACCCTGATCGGTTCCCCGGTGACGGAGTCGGGCTGGCTCGATGACGTGCCTTCGGGCCGGCCGACAATGATCATTGCAGAAGGGCTGCTGATGTATCTCCGGCCGGATGCCGTGCCACGGCTAATCAAACGGCTGGTTGCGCATTTCGGGCATGGCGAATTGGCTTTCGATGCCTTCAGTCCGTTCGGATTATGGCTTGTCAGCCATCACCGCGCGGTGCGGGCGACCGGCGCCACGCTGTTATGGAGCATCGACGAGCCGCGCGAGCTTGAAGACCGCATTCCCGGGCTGAAGCTCAGGAACGACCTGACCGCCTATGATCCGCGCGGCTATGATCCGGCCCAGATAGCAAGGATGTCCTGGCCCGCCCGCCTGACGGTCCTCTTCCTCTCCGCCTTTCCGCCTCTCGGGCGCATGGGCCGGCTGCTTCGCTACCAGTTTTGAGCGCGGCAGATCGCCGGGCTGAATCCCATGCGCAAAACCGGTCGAAAATCGCCTGGTTTCGCGTATAAGGGCGCGTGAAGCTCAACACGCGCCGCCCATGTCCGGATAAAATGCAGCACTATCAGTCATATCGATTCTCCGTCGCACCGATGATGGATTGGACGGACCGGCATTGCCGCGTCATCCATCGCCTGATGTCGCGCCGGGCGCGGCTCTATACGGAGATGGTGACGGCGCAGGCGGTGATCCGCGGCGACCGGCAGCGCCTGATCGGCTTCGACGCGATGGAGCAGCCCGTTGCCTTGCAACTCGGCGGCAATGATCCGGCCCTGCTGGCCGAGGCCGCGAAGATCGGCGCCGATTTCGGCTATGACGAGATCAATCTGAACTGCGGCTGTCCCTCCGACCGCGTGCAGGGCGGGGCCTTTGGTGCCTGCCTGATGCGCGAGCCCGCGCTGGTCGGTGACTGCGTCGCGGCGATGAAGGCGGCAGTCTCCGTCGCCGTCACCGTCAAATGCCGCATCGGCGTCGATGATCAGGATCCGGAAGCGGCGCTCGATGCCCTGACCGCCAGCGTGCAAGACGCAGGCGTCGATGCGCTCGTCGTGCATGCTCGAAAGGCTTGGCTGCAGGGATTGTCGCCGAAGGAAAACCGCGAGATCCCTCCGCTCGACTATGAGCGCGCCTATCGTCTGAAGGCGGCCAATCCGGACCTGATCGTGGCGATCAATGGCGGCATCAGCGCTCCTGCGGAATGGCCCGCCCATCTCGCGCATCTCGACGGGGTGATGATCGGCCGCGAGGCCTATCAGAATCCAGAGGTCTTGCTGCAGGTCGATCCGCTGCTCTTTGGCGAGGCGGCTCCGGTTGACGATGCCTTCGCCATGCTGGAGGCGCTCGAACCGCATATCGCGACGCATCTCGAGAAGGGCGGCCGGCTGCATGCCTTCACCCGCCATCTCGTCGGGCTGTTCCCGGGCCGCCGGGGGGCGCGCCAGTTCCGCCGCCATCTCGCCGAGCATTGCGTCGGAAGCGAAGCGGGGCTGGCGGATTTGCGTGCGGCTGTCGCCCATGTCTCGCGCTACGAAGAGGCGGCCGCCGCTGCATAGGAGTCTGCCATGACCGTGCCCGACCAGTCGCTTTCAGATGCGGACGTGGTCAGGCGCATCGAGGCGAGTTTCGGCAAACAGGCCTTCATGACGACGCTCGGCGCCCGGCTTGCTCGTGTCGCTCCTGGCGAGGTCGAGATCGAGCTGCCGGTCTCGGCCCATCTCACCCAGCAGCACGGCTTCGTCCATGCCGGAGCGGTCGCCACCATCGCCGATTCCGCCGCAGGCTATGCGGCGCTGACGATGATGCCGCCGGGCACCGGCATCCTCACTGCCGAGTTCAAGATCAATCTTCTTGCGCCTGCTGCCGGCGAACGGCTGGTGGCGAAGGGCAGGGTGGTCAAGGCCGGCCGCACCCTGACGCTCGCGACCGCCGAAGTCTTCGCGCTGAAGGACGGCGCGGCCAGGCTCTGCGCGATGATGACGGCGACCTGTATGACCATTGCCGGTCGCGACGGCGTATCCGACTGAATGCCGGCTCCGATTGGGGAAGAAAGCAGCGCCATGGATATCCTCGATCACGCCACTCAGCCGCAGGAACACTGGCGCGACGGGGTGAGGACGCTGATGCGCGTTTCGGCACGGGTCGAGAGCCGGCAGCTCTGCATCTTCGAGCAATATTGCGAGCCCGGCCTGGGCGCGCCGATGCATCTCCACGCCGTCGAGGAGGTGCTCGAAGTGATCGAGGGCACGGCCGAGATCACCCTGCGCGACGAGACCCGGACCGTGACGGCCAATCAGTCGGTGCTGATTCCGGCAGGCGCCCGCCATGGCTTCAGGAATGTCGGCGCCGGAATCCTGCACGTACGCGCCACCCTGGCCGCATCCATCTTTGAAGCGTCCTATGACGATCGCAACGAACTGTCCCGGCGCTATGTGCCGGATTGAGCGTGCCGGCGTGGCGCTGGATGGAGTAGGCGCCTCGTAGCAGCGTCTCCTGCCCCTTGGTCACGAGCGCTTGACGCTGCCTGAATCGATGCCTAAACTTAACTCAATGGTTAAGTATCAAGAGCCGTCGCTCGACCGCACCTTTGCCGCTTTGGCCGACCCGACGCGGCGGGCGCTTCTGGCGCGGCTCGAAGAGGTGGATTCCGTCTCGGTCAGCGACCTGGCGCGACCCTTTCCGGTCACGCTGCCGGCCATCATGAAACATCTCGACGTGCTGTCGGATGCCGGGCTGATCACGCGGGAAAAGACAGGCCGCACGGTATCGTGCCGCCTGAACGCCGCACCGATGGAGGAAGCTATGGGGTGGCTGCGCCGCTACGAGCGCTTCTGGCGCGAGAAACTCGATGCGCTCGAGGCCTATTTCAACCGCCCGCGCAAGGATCGGGAACCTGATCGCGGCGCTCCACCACGCAAGACCAGCGACAAGACCTGATCGATCGACCGGAGGATAATCATGGACAAGAAGGTCGAGACCGCGCCCAGCCTGACGATGAAGCGGCGGCTCAATGCGACGCCGGCGGAGGTCTACCGCGCCTGGACGCAACCGGAACTGCTCGCGCGCTGGTTCGGGCCGGAGAATGTCCGGGCCGAGAAGGCTGAGATCGATGCGCGCGTCGGCGGCCATTATCGCATCTCGATGCGCGGCAGTGATGGTGAATTGCATCACGTGTCCGGCGAGTATCACGAGGTCGTCGAAAATGAGCGCCTCGTCTTCAGCTGGGCCTGGATCTCGACGCCCGAGCGCGTCTCACGCGTGACGGTGACCCTCAAGCCGGACGGTGATGTCACCATCCTGACGCTGCTTCACGAGCAGTTCTACGACGAGGCCGCGGCCGGCCGCCATGTGCATGGCTGGACAGGTTCGCTGGTCAAGCTGGAGCAGCTCTTCTCCTGACAGAGCCGGGCGAGCTCAAGGGACATCATCACCAAGGGGCGGCAACGCCTCCGGAGCCTTCAATGACGATGCACGATCAAGCCCCTCAGGCCGGTCGGCGCGAATGGATCGGCCTTGCCGTCATCGCGCTGCCCTGCCTGCTCTATTCGATGGATCTGACGGTCCTGAATCTCGCTGTGCCGCAGCTCAGCGCGGAACTCAGGCCCAGTGCCTCGCAACTGCTCTGGATCGTCGATATCTACGGCTTCATGATCGCCGGCTGCCTGATCACCATGGGCACGCTGGGCGACCGGATCGGCCGGCGCCGGCTGCTGCTGATCGGTGCGGCGGCGTTCGGCCTCGCATCGATCCTGGCCGCTTTCGCCAATAGCGCCGGCACGCTGATCGCGGCGCGCGCCGTATTGGGTGTGGCGGGGGCGACGCTCGCGCCCTCGACGCTCTCCCTGATCCGCAACATGTTCCTCGATCCGCGCCAGCGGACCGCGGCCATCGGCATCTGGATCGCCAGCTTCTCGGCGGGCGGCGCGATCGGCCCGCTGGTCGGCGGCATCATGCTCGAGCATTTCTGGTGGGGCTCGGTCTTCCTGATCAATGTGCCGGTGATGGTGCTGCTGCTCCTGCTCGGCCCCGTGCTGCTGCCGGAATTCCGCGACCCGAATGCCGGCAGGCTCGATCTTGCAAGCGCCGCCATGTCGCTCGTTTCCGTGCTGGCCGTGATCTACGGGTTGAAGCGGATTGCCGAGGATGGCCTGGGCTGGCTGCCCATCATGGCGATCCTGGCTGGGATGGCGCTTGCCGGCCTCTTCCTGCGCCGCCAGGTGCGCCTGGCCGAACCGTTGGTCGATCTGGCGTTGTTTCGCTCCAGGGCCTTCAGCGCTTCACTGACGGTCAACATCCTCGGCTTCTTCATCGCCTTCAGCAGCTTCCTCTTCACCGGTCAGTATCTGCAGCTCGTGCTGGGAATGAAGCCGCTGGAGGCCGGGCTCTGGTCGCTGCCCTCTGCGCTTGGTTTCATCCTGGGATCGATGTTTGCGCCCCGTATCGTCGGCAGCGCAAGCCCTGCGCATGTCATGGCGGGCGGCTTCACGTTGACCGCGTTGGGCTTTGCGACGCTGGCCGGGATCAGCCATGTCGAAGGCCCCATGATCATCGTCGCCGGGACGGTTTTGCTCTCGCTGGGGCTCGCGCCGATCGTCACGCTGACGACCGATCTCGTGGTCGGCAGCGTTCCGCCCGAGCGCGCCGGCACGGCGTCGGGCCTGTCCGAAACGAGCGCCGAGTTCGGCGGCGCTCTCGGCATCGCCATCCTCGGAAGCGTCCTGACTGCGCTGTATCGCTATCAGATGGGCCTGGCCGTGCCGTCGGGCGTGTCGCCGGAGGCGGCCGCTGCTGCGCGCGATACGCTCGGTGGCGCATTGACCATTGCAAAGGAGGTCGCGGGGACCGCCGGGGCAGACCTGCTTGCGACGGCGCGTGCGGCCTTCACACGCTCCTTCGCCATCACGGCCGGGCTCTGTTCGGCGATTGCGGTCCTTGCCGGCCTCTTTGCGGTCGTGATGCTGCGTGGCGTTGGTGGCGGCCCGGACCAGCACCACGAGGCCGGCGCACCGGCTCCGGTTGCGCGCTAGCCGCCGCCGCTGCGACGGCTAGATCATCGGACCGGAAATCGTATCCGGTCCGATGATCTAACCCTTTGTGTTTGCATCGGCTTTCCCGAGAACCGCAATCCATTTTTCGGGCCGATGCAATAGCGCGAGACGGTAAGAGGTCAGCCCGGCCCGGCGCCCTGCGTGTTGACATAGACCGCGTAGATCGACTGGCTGGCTGCCATGAACAGGCGGTTTCGCTTCGGTCCGCCGAAACAGATATTGCCGCAGACCTCCGGCAGGCGGATGCGCCCGATCAGTTTGCCCGCCGGATTGAACACCTGCACGCCATTATAGCCCACGGCGCGGCCGGCATTGCTCGAGACCCAGAGATTGCCGTCGACATCGCTGCGTATCCCGTCGGGCCCGCATTTCACGCCGTCGAGCATGCAATCGGAGAACAGCTTCTGATTGCCAAGCTTGTTGTCGGCACCGACATCGAAGGCATGAATGTCGCCCTTGCCGCCGGGGCCGGTATCGCCCGGCCCCTTTCCTGTCGAGACAACGTACAGCTTCTTGAAATCAGGCGAGAAGCAGAGCCCGTTCGGGTCCGGCACCTGTTCCTCGGTGACGACGCGGTCGATGCGGCCGGACGGGTCGATGCGATAGCAGTTCGTCGGCAGTTCGCGCTTGGCCGTGCCGATGCCGGCGAGCTGGCCGAGCCGCGGATTGAGCCGCCCGCTCGGGTTGCTCGGACCTCCGGCGGCGTCCGGCGCGCCCTCGTAGAGTTGGCCGCCATAGGGCGGATCGGTGAACCAGTAGCTGCCGTCGGGATGGGCAACGATATCATTGGGCGAGTTCAGTTTCTTGCCCTCGAAACTGTCGGCGAGCACGGTCGCCGACCCGTCGAGCTCATAGCGCACGACGCGGCGGTTCAGGTGCTCGCAGGAGAGCTGGCGGCCCTGGAAGTCGAAGCTGTTGCCATTGCTGTTGCCTGACGGTGTGCGGAAGATGCTGACCCGTCCGTCATCTTCCAGCCAGCGCAATTGCCGATTGTTGGGGATGTCGCTCCAGACCAGATAGCGACCCTGCGCGTTCCAGGCCGGTCCTTCGGCCCAGAGCGCGCCGGTCCAGAGCCGCTGGATCGCGCTGTTGGGCTGGGCATAATTGTTGAACACCGGGTCGACCGCGAGGATGTCGGGATCGGTGAAATAGGTTGTCGGAGCGCCGTTGCGGCTGAAATCCCGGGGCGGGCTGGTGATCGTGCTGGGCGGTCCGAGCGGGCCGGGCGGGGCCTGGGCGAGGGCTGGGTTCGTCGCCATGGCGAGCGCGCCGGTTCCCATCGCAGCGATGAGATGTCTCCGTGAGAGCTCCGGGCGTTGCTGCGTGTCAGTCAGTTGATCTGTCATCTTTAACCTCCCTGAGTGGCTTTTGATGAGATATCCCCCCGACCCTGTGGCCTTCGTCCCCGTGCGAATATTGTCCTTTCCTGTCAGGCTCGACTTAAGGCCGCACTCAGCACTGCAACGCTGCAGCAACCGGTCGAGCCTCTGCCGTTTGCGAGCGGGATTGCAGCAACGGCATGGACAGGCAGTCCCCTGCGCGCCCTGGGGCCATACAATCACCGAAACTGCCGCAGACATAGCGGCCTTGCCGCGCAAGCCTTGCCCCGGCGCGCAAAATCGCCCAGAGGTGGCCGCCCGCCGCCAACGGAACGTTTCGATGATTGCTGGAATCCCCTTGGGCGATCTCGCCTTTCTTGCCGTGTCGCTGGTTCTGGCCGGTGCGGTCACCGGTGTTCTCGCCGGGCTCTTCGGCGTCGGCGGCGGCGCGGTCATCGTGCCGATCCTCTACGAGGTCTTCCGCGTCATCGGCGTGCCGGAGGAGGTGCGCATGCCGCTTTGCGTCGGCACCTCGCTCGCGATCATCATCCCGACCTCGATCCGCTCCTTCAATGCCCACCGGGCCAAGGGCCTCGTCGATCTCGACATTCTCAAGGTCTGGGCGGTCCCGGTCGTGCTCGGCGTCATGGGCGGCAGCTATATCGCGCGCTACGCGCCGCCCGACCTGTTCAAGATCATCTTCGTCGCGGTCGCCGTGGTGAGCGCAATCCGCCTGCTCTTCGCCTCGGACCGCTGGAAGCTCGGCGATGACATGCCGGGCAAGGGGCTGATGACGGTCTATGGTGGCATCATCGGCGTGCTCTCGGCGCTGATGGGCATTGGCGGCGGTCAGCTCTCCAGCCTGTTCATGACCTTCTATGGCCGGCCGATCCATCAGGCCGTGGCCACCTCCTCGGGCCTCGGCGTGCTGATCTCGATCCCGGGCGCGTTGGGCTATATCTATGCCGGCTGGCCGAAGATGGACGTTTTGCCGCCGCTCTCACTCGGCTACGTCTCCTTCATCGGCTTCCTGCTCTTCATTCCGACCAGCATCTGGACGGCCCCGATCGGCGCGCGGCTGGCGCATCGGCTCTCCAAGCGCAAGCTGGAGGTCGTCTTCGGCATCTTCCTGCTCTTCGTCGCGAGCCGCTTCATCTGGTCGCTGCTGTTCTGATCGATCCGGCGAGCTGCATGCGGGGCGAGGACGCGCATGGTCACAACCCGACTGGCGACACCGGCTGACCATCCCGGGCTGATGGCCGTGCTCGTGGAGATGCAGGGCCACTACGCGGTGCCTTGTCCGACGCCCGAGGCGATTCTGGCAGGGCTTCGCGATCGCCCCGCCGGCACCGAGATCCTGCTGGCGGTGGAGCACGCCACGATCACCGGCTTTGCCGCCGTCGCTGCGATCTATCCCGGGCCAGGCCTCCAGCCTGGCTTCTTCCTCAAGGAGCTTTATGTCGCGGCGTCCGCGCGCGGCAGCGGTTCGGGGAAGGCGCTGATGCGGGGGCTGGCGCGGCTGGCGCTCGAACGCGGCTTCAAGCGCATCGATTGGACGGCAGCGCGCGACGATCTTGGTCTCAGACGTTTCTATGAGGCGCTCGGGGCGGCGCCGCATCCCGAGAAGATCTTCTATCGACTGACCGGCGACGCCTTGCAGCGCCTGGGGCGCGAAACCGGGGTTTAGCCCGCCGCCTGGCTCGGCTCATTCGGGGCGATCTTGCGGAGAGGCAGCTCGGTCATGATGGCAAGGCGCTCGGCTTCGCTCAGCCGGGACCAGTCGGCGATCTCCTGAAGCGTTCGCAGGCAGCCTTCACAGAGCCGCGATACGGGGTCGATCACGCAGATCTGCACGCAGGGGCTGGAGGCGCCGCTCATTGCCAGGCAGAGCCCAGCGCGAAGGCGAGGCCGCAGGTGAGCGCGATCTCGGCGAGTTGCTGTGCTGCACCCAGAATATCGCCGGTCTGGCCGCCGATCAGGCGGCGGCCGAGCCGGGCGAGCCCCGCCAGGACGAGCACGGATAGCGCCAGGCCAAGCGCAAGGCCCGAACCCGGCAGCCCGGCGGCCAGTGTCCCTGCGACGGCGAACGCGACCGAAAGCGCCAGCGCTGTCCAGGCCGTTGCTGCGGTGGGCTGGCCAACCGCAGCCGAGGCGCCGGAGCTCCGGGCAGGGGGCTCGGTGGCGAGCAGATAGAGCGCAGTGGCGCGCGACCATGGCGCCGCGATCAGCAACGCGGCGGCTGCAGCCAGAGATCCGAGCGCCTGGAGAATGGCCGCAAGTGCCGTCACCCGCAGCAGCAGGGAGAGCCCCAGCGCCATCGCCCCGAAGGTGCCGACGCGGCTGTCTTTCATGATCTCCAGCCGCCGTTCCGGCGTATGCCCTCCGAACAACCCGTCGGCGGTGTCGGCAAGGCCGTCCTCGTGGAAAGCACCCGTCGTCAGTGCCGCGACCGTGACGGCAAGCGCTGCTGCCAGCGGCGGGCTGATGCCGGCCGCGCCAGCAGCCAGGAGGACAAGCGTTGCGGGCAAAGCGATGACGAGCGCAGCCAGCGGTACGGCGCGCGGCACCAGCCTGAAATCCGGCAGGCCATGGGCCGAATCCTCGCCGGGCAGGCGCGGCACCGGGAGACGCGAATAGAAACGGATGCAGATCGCAGTCGCGATCAGCCAGCCCGGCCAATGCGGCCGGCCGGCCGGGAACTCCGAGATGTCGGGAGGGGCGTCGGCCATGCGGTCTCGGTATCCTCGATTGTCTTCCGCCGTCCAAGCCTATAGCAGCAGCGGCAACCCGGCGGCCACGCCGCATCCCGCCCGATTCCATCTTTCGCGAGACATCCAGCGATGCCCGCTTCCGGCCTTCCCTTCGACGACATCCGCAATCTCATCGCCAACATGCCGGGCCCCGATATGGGTGCCGCCAATGCTGTGCGGGCCCGGGACAAGGATCTTACCAAGCCCGCCGGCAGCCTCGGCCGCATGGAGGAGATCGCCGAATGGCTCGCAGCCTGGCAAGGCAAGGCGCCCCCGCGCGTCGACCGACCGCTGGTTTGCGTCTTCGCCGGGAATCACGGTGTCGTGGCGCAGGGCGTCTCGGCCTATCCGCAGGCGGTAACGCGCCAGATGCTGGAGAATTTTGCCGCCGGCGGCGCTGCGATCAACCAGATCTGCGCGGCCTTCGATCTCGGCTTCAAGGTCTTTGACCTGGCCCTCGACCTGCCGACCGGCGATTTCACGCAAGGTGATGCGCTCGACGAGAAGGCCTGCGTCGCGACCATGGCCTTCGGCATGGAGGCTCTCGCCGGAGGGGCCGATCTGCTCTGCCTCGGCGAGATGGGCATCGGCAACACCACGTCAGCGGCTGCGATCTACGCGGCGCTCTATGGCGGCGGCGCTGCGATGTGGTGCGGGCGCGGCACCGGCGTCGACGATGACGGTCTGAATCGCAAGATTGCCGCTGTAGAAGCGGGCCTCGCTTTCCACGCCGCGCATCTGGGCGACCCGCTGGAAGTGCTGCGCCGCCTCGGCGGTCGCGAGATCGCGGCCATTTGCGGCGCGATCATCGCCGCCCGGCTGCAGCGCATCCCGGTGATCCTCGACGGCTATGTCGTCACTGCCGCCGCTGCCGTCCTGCATGCCATCGAACCGTCCTCGATCGACCATTGCCTTGCCGGCCATCTCTCTGCCGAGGGCGCCCATCGCGAAGCGCTGCTCCGGCTCGGCAAGCAGCCGCTGCTGGCGCTCGAGATGCGGCTCGGCGAGGGCACGGGGGCGGCGCTTGCGGCAAGCCTCGTCAAGGCCGCCGCCGCCATCCATTCCGGCATGGCGACCTTCGATCAGGCGCAGGTCTCGAAGAAGGACTGAAACTGCGGGAGCCTGACGGCAGCGTTGCTCCCAAGGCTCGTCTCGAACTCAGGCCCTGAGCGCGCCGTGACGGGGCCCGGGCAGCCCCGCAAATGCGCGACCTCGTCAGGTTGCGGCCTTCGTCTCGAAGGGTTCCCAGATACTGATCTGGCGCGTTTCCGGCATCAGGAAGAGGCAGAGCACGAAGCACACGGCCGGGACGGCGATCGGGTAGATCAACGCGTAGCCGACGCTCCCGGTCGCCGCGAAGGCCGCCGACGTGATGAATGGCACCAATCCACCACCCCAGCCATTTCCGATGTGATAGGGAACCGATACCGACGTGTACCGGATCCTGGCGGGGAAGTATTCGGCGAGGAAGGCCCCGACCGGCCCATACACCATCCCGACATAGCAAACGAGGATGAAGATGATGAAGATCGCGGTCGGAAAGTGGACATTGCCGGGTCGCGTGACCGTTCCCAGCCACAGATACAGCGGATAGTACGTGATCGCGGCGAGCAGCATGCCGCCCAGGATCACTGGCTTGCGGCCGATGATGTCGGATAGCCAGCCGAAGAAGATCAAGCTCGGGGTTGCGAGGAGCAGCGCTGCTCCCACGATATAGGACGAGGTCAGCGGGTCCAGCTTTGAAACCTGCTGCAGGAAATACAACGCCCAGAACTGGCCGCTGTACCAGACCACTCCCTGTCCGATCAGCACGAGGGTGGCGATCCCGACATATTTGATGTTGGAGCTGAGAAAGGCTTCCTTCCAGGGGTTCCTGGTCATCTGTCCCCTGGCCTTGATCGCCTCGAAGATCGGCGTCTCCTGGAGCTGGAGCCGGATGTAGATTGCGACGGCGACCAGAAGGAAGGATATCAAGAATGGAACGCGCCAAGCCCATGCGTTGAACGTCGCCTCGCCGAAATAGGTGCGGGTCGCGATGATCACGATGAGCGATACCACGATCCCGAGCGTCGGGGAGGTTTGCAGCCAGCCCGTGTAGTAGCCGCGGCGCTCGTCCGGAACATGCTCGGCGACATAGGTGATGGCGCCGCCATATTCGCCACCCAGGCACAGGCCCTGGATGATCCGCAAACCGAAGAGAATGAATGCGGCAGTCAGACCGATGGAGTCGTAGGTCGGGATCAACCCGATCGCCCCGGTGCCCAGTCCCATTCCGCTGAGCGTAACGAGGAAGGTGTATTTGCGGCCGACCCGATCGCCCATCCATCCGAAGAGGAATGCTCCCAGCGGACGGATCAGGAAACCGGCGGTAAACAGCGCGATCGTGCTCAGTAATGCCGCGACCGGATGACTCTGCTCGAAGAACTTGACCGACAGAATGGCGGCCAAGCTGCCGAATATGTAGAAGTCATACCATTCGATAACGTTCCCCACCGATGCAGCGACGATCACGCGGCGGAAATCACTCGGGATCTGGATGGGCATGACGCCCTCCCTTTACTTCAAGGCACTTTCTCCGGTGTTTCACGCTTGATGGCTCGCACCGCGAAATCCACGCGTGACAGCTGTGGGGTGCCGTCCGCTGCGCTTGCCGTATGAAGCTCTGTATCGCTCGAGGGGAGCTCCAACGGCCATGGGCGCTGCGAGCCGTCATTCCCTCCTACCCGCCGTGAAACAAGGGCGTAGCCGGCATTTTAATCCTTAATGGGCGGTTGCGGTATCGATTTTCTATTTGAAGCCAGCTGGGTGAGTGGTGACTGCCGGACTTGCCGGGAGCGTCAAAGTGATCGCTTCGGATGCTGTCACGGTTGGCGCGGCAGCCCCTCAGATATGCCCCACCACCTGCCCCAGCAGCGTGCCGGATCGCGCGCCATGGCAGCGCTCATTCTCTCTCCCTTCGCGAGCGGGGCGGCCGTTCAGGCGATCTGCGTGATGGAACCGGGCAGTCTCGGCGGCCTCGTTCCATCCGATCGGAACTCCGCTCTGGCGAGCGCATCCCGTGCGTACAGCGCGCCTAAGCCGCCGACCGTGCCGGCTCGGGCAGCGCCGCCAGCGTGTCCATCACGCGCTCGGGCGGCAGGGTAATCGTCACTTCCGTGCCGGCGCGCGGCCTGGACTTCAGATGGAAGCCGCCATTATGGAGATCAAGCAGCCCCTTCACGATCGGCAGCCCCAGGCCGGAGCCCTGTTCGGCGGTCTTGATGGCGAGTGAACCGCGCCCGAAGGTCTGCAGCACGATCGGGATTTCATCCTCGGGAATGCCCGGCCCGGTGTCCGTTACCGAGACGTATTGTCCGCCATTCGCCGTCCAGCCGACCTTGATGGTGATGTCGCCGCCCTGCGGCGTGAATTTGATCGCGTTGGACAGGATGTTGAGTACCGCCTGCCGGATCGCGCGCTCGTCCGCCCAGACCTTCGGCAGATCGGGCTCGGCCGCCTCGCGGATCGTTTGCCCCTTGGCCTTGGCGCGCAGCTTCAGCATGTGCCGGCATTCGTCGACCACGCCTGCCAGGCTGAGGGCCTCCTCGTTCAGCGCGTATTTGCCGGCCTCGATCCGCGAGAGATCGAGAATCTCGTTGATCAGGTTGAGCAGATGCTGGCCGGAGCCGTGGATGTCGCCCGAATATTCCTTGTAGGCCGGGTTGGCGTGAACGCCGAAGATTTCGTTCTTCATCACCTCGGAGAAGCCGAGAATGGCATTGAGCGGCGTCCGCAGCTCATGGCTCATCGTGGCGAGGAAGCGGGATTTGGCGAGGTTGGCCTCTTCGGCCTTGCGGCGCGCCTCGTCGGAATTCGCGGTCGCGGTCTCGAGCTCGGCGATCAGCGCGTCCTTCTCGGCGCGGAACTCGATGGTTGCGACCGAACTCGAATAGAGCCGGTGGGCGAGGAAGATGAAGAAGAGTTGGGCCGATGCCGCCATCAGCGCCATGGTGACGCTGTCGATGTCGGAGCGGCCCCAGAAGAACAGCGTGATGCCGATGGTGACCGGCCCCAGTCCGGAATAGACCGCAAGCGGGATCGTCGCCGCCAGCATTACGGTCAGCGCGCTGACGACCAGCAGCGTCGTCATCACGAAGACCTTGGCGCCCGGCCCGTCGACCTGCGCGAACAGGACGAGGATCAACGTCCAGGACAGGCCGTGAAAGGCTTCCGCCGCCGGCAGCAGGCGGCGCCAGCGCCGAATATTCACCTCGCCGGCCGGCTGTGCCAGGAAGCGGCGGCAAAGCAGGACCATGACGGCCGAGGCCAGGATGACGATGCCGAGCCAGGTGGTGACCTGGTAAGCCGGGACCCAGAGGCAAGCGGCGGTCGCGATGCACAACGCCAGGACCAGCGCGCCGACCGAGCCGTGCATCCGATACTGGGCGAAGACCCGCAGCAATTCGTAGTCGAAGGCGCGTTCGAGGCCGGTCGTCGAGGTCAGCCGCTCGCGCACGGACTTGACCTCGCGCGTGACGAGCTTGCGCCGCGCCAACGCCGTAGGGTCGGGACCGCGCCCTCGCTGGATCTGTTCGGCCGTCACTTCCGCCATAATCGGAACGCATCTACCTCTTCCGGCGGCAGACCCTGCACGCCCGGCTCGCCATTATGGTCTCGAAATCGTTAAGCTCTTACTGATGGCGCGCTTCGGATTCGGACGATCTCGATATGGACCTTTCGGCTGGCGCCGCGTCAGCCGCCCGGTCGATTTGGTCGTCGCACTCGGGCTGCTCGGCCTGTTGGCGATTGCCGGCGCTGTCCTGCAATACAAGCTTGGCCCCGCCCGCATGCTTGCCGGAGCCGCCCAGGCGATCGATGGCGATTCGCTGCGGCTGAATGGCGAAGAGCTCAGGCTCGAAGGCATCGATGCCCCGGAATTCCGCCAGAGCTGTCGCGACAGCGCGGGCAGGGATGTGGATTGCGGCCGTGCCGCCCGCCGTGCCCTGCTGGCGCTGATCGGGCGCGGTCTCGTCACCTGCGACATCGGCCGGGTCGATCGCTACGGCCGCGGCCTCGCACGCTGCAGGCAGGGCGAGACCGATATCAACGCCGCGATGGTGCGGCAGGGCCATGCCGTCGCCTATGGTGATTATCGCAGCGAGGAAGACGAGGCGCGAGCGGCCGGGCGCGGCATCTGGGCGCTGCAGTTCGAGCGGCCGGAGGCGTGGCGCAAGGCTCATCCGCGGTAGAGCATTGGACCGAAAAGTGGAATCCGGTTTTCGGAAAATCCGATGCTTAAGCAAGGAGCTAGATCGCCGAACCTGCGTCCGAACGGACGCAGGGCGACTCTAGCGCGCATGGCTGCGCCATCACGAATGGGTTTGAAATGGTTGACCGCCGGACCTCCGCCATGGTCGGGTTCGCACGCGGTTTCCGATGAGGTTGACGATGAAGCTCTATGATGGCGGGCGCGCGCCCAATCCGCGGCGGGTCCGCATCTTCTTCGCAGAGAAGGGCGTTCCCCTCCCGGAGCTCGTGCCGGTCGATATCACCCGGAAGGAACACCTCACGCCCGAATTCGCCCGCATCAACCCGCTGAAGCGCCTGCCGGTGCTGATGCTCGACGATGGAACGGCGCTCGCCGAGACGATTGCGATCTGCCGCTATCTCGAAAGCCTGCATCCCCAACCCGTGCTCTTCGGCGGGGATGCCAAGGAACAGGCGCAGATCGAGATGTGGAACCGGCGCGTCGAGCTGGGCCTGTTCAGCAGTGTCATGTCTGTCTTCCGGCACAGCCACCCGTCGATGGCGGAGCTCGAGCATCAGGTGCCGGAATGGGCCGAGGCCAGCCGCGAGCAGATCGATGACCACCTCCTGATCATGGAGCTCCAGCTCGCGGGTAGCCGCTTCCTGTCCGGGGATCGGTTCACGGTGGCCGATATCACTGGAGGCATCGCCGTCGACTTCATGAAGCCGTCCCGGGTTCGGTTGCCTGAGGAATGCGTCAACATCCGCCGGTGGCATGACGAAGTGTCCGCGCGGCCAAGCTGGAAGGCCTGATGCGACCGGTCTTCGCCATTCTGGCGCTGCTGGTGCTGGTCCAGCCCTCCGTCGCGGCCGAACGGCTGAACGGCGAGGCGATCAAGCGAGCCTTCGAGGGCAACACGGTGAGCGGCCGCTACACCAATGGCGGGTTCTTCACCGAGTATCATGAGCCGGATGGCCGCGCACTCGGCCATAATGGCTGGCAGCCGAACAAGGATGCCTGCTGGATCACGAAGGAGGATCAGGTCTGCTACTACTATGGCCCTCCCAGCGACCGCACCGTGCATTGCTTCACGGTTGAGCTGACGGATCGGCTCTATGTCCTGCGCAATGTCTCGAACGGGCAGATCAATGCTCTTGCCACGATCGAGCCCGGCAATCCGCGCGGGCATTCCGACAAGGGGGAGCCCTGGTATTGCGACGGCTTGATCTCGCAGGCACCTGAGGTCCCGATGTCACGGCGCAGGCTTGCCTCGCGATGATGCGTCTGCTGCTCCTTGCGGCTGCGCTCATGCTTCAGGCCGCCACCAACTCTCCGGTGACGGCCGCGGAGCGCCTGAGCGGCGAGGACCTCCGCCGCGTTTTCGAAGGCAATACCGTCAGCGGCCGCTACAATAACGGCATGCCCTTCAGCGAGTACCATCACGCCGACGGCCGGGCGAGCGGACATAACCGGCACGTGCCGAACCGCGACGCCTGCTGGACGACCACGCCGGACGCGGTCTGCTATTACTACGGACCGCCCGAGCAGCGTCGCACCTATTGCTTCACGGTCGAGCGCAGCGGAGACCTCTATGTCCTGCGCAACCGGCCGAGCGGCCGCATCAACGGCATCGCCACCATCGAAGCGGGTGATCCGCATGGCTATGCGACCAGCGCCAAGATATGGACCTGCGACGGCCTGATTTCGCAGCGGCGCGGGGAGCCGTCCCGTCTGGCGGCGCGATGAAGCCGGATCGGGAGCGCCCGCCGGAGACGCTCGCCGCGGTGCTGCAGGAACTGGCTGCCTGCCGCATCTGTCGCGACGAGCCGCGCTTCCAGCCGCCGCTTCCGCATGAGCCGCGCCCGGTGATCCAGGCCTCGCCGACGGCCAGGCTTTGCATTGCCGGCCAGGCGCCGGGCACCCGGGTCCATGCCAGCGGCAAGCCGTTCACCGATCCGTCCGGCGTCCGGCTGCGGCAATGGCTCGGGCTCGACGAAGCGGCGTTCTACGACGCAGCCAGGGTCGCGGTCGTGCCGATGGGCCATTGCTTCCCGGGGCTCGACGCGCAGGGCGGGGATCTGCCGCCGCGCCGCGAATGCGCACCGATCTGGCGCTCACGCGTGCTTGCGGCGATGCCGCAGGTCGAGCTCGTCCTCGCCATCGGCCGCTATGCGCAGGCCTGGCATCTCGGCGCGAAGGCGGGTGCCAATCTCTCCGCCACGGTCGCTGGCTGGCGCGCGATCCTGGCGGAGCCACGCCGCCCGCGGGTGCTGCCGCTGCCGCATCCTTCCTGGCGCAACAACGCCTGGCTGAAGCGCAATCCCTGGTTCGAGGCGGAGCTTCTGCCGGTGTTGCGCGAGGAGGTGGCGCGGCTGGTCCTGTGAACGCGGAGAGCCCCGCTCAATCCTCGAGGCGCGCAATCAGGCTGGACGTATCCCAGCGCTTGCCGCCCATCTTCTGGACTTCGGCATAGAACTGGTCGACCAGCGCGGTGACCGGGAGCTGGGCACCGTTGCGACGCGCCTCCTCGAGCACGATGTCGAGGTCCTTGCGCATCCAGTCGACGGCGAAGCCGAAGTCGAACTTCCCGGCATTCATGGTCTTGCCGCGGTTCTCCATCTGCCACGAGCCGGCGGCACCCTTGGAAATCACCTCCAGCATGGACTCGACATCGAGGCCGGCGCGCTTGGCGAAATGGATGCCCTCGGACAGCCCCTGCACCAGTCCGGCGATGCAGATCTGGTTGACCATCTTGGTGAGCTGGCCAGAGCCGGCCGGGCCCATCAGCTTGCACATCCGCGCGAAGGCACCGATCACCGGCTCGACCCGGGCATAGGTTTCCGGCGCGCCGCCGCACATCACGGTCAGCACGCCGTTCTCGGCGCCGGCCTGGCCACCGGAGACCGGCGCATCGATGAAGCCGAAGCCGCCGGCCTTCGCGGCCGCGTCGAGTTCGCGGGCGACGCCAGCCGAGGCCGTGGTGTGGTCGACGAAGACAGCGCCCTTCGCCATGCCCGCGAAGGCTCCGGCTTCGCCGATGGTCACGGAGCGCAGATCGTCGTCATTGCCGACGCAGGCGAAGACGATCTCCTGGCCCCTGGCCGCCTCGGCCGGTGTCGGGGCGGATTTGTCGCCATGCTGCGCCACCCAGGCCTGGGCCTTGGCCGCGTTGCGGTTATAGACGGTGACGTCGTGGCCCTTGGCCTTGAGGTGGCCGGCCATGGGGTAGCCCATGACGCCGAGACCGATGAAGGCAACCTTAGCCATGTTCCGCTCCGCTGATAGGTTCTGGTTTCGCTTCGGCCTGTAGCGCGCGCGACCCATTGGGGGAAGTCGCGCGGACGCCAAGGCACTTTGTCGGAAATGGAGAGGGGGCGCGGCGCGCCCCGCTCAGCGTAGCGCCATATGCCGCGTCAGCCTGAGTTCCAGCCGGTCCCAGACCCGCCGGATCACCTCGACCAGGAGAAGATAGATCAGCGCGGCGTAGAGATAGATCGTGAGATCGAAGGACCGGGCGAAGGCGAGCCTCGTCGCGCCCATGAGGTCGAACAGCGTGACGAGCGAGGCGATTGCGCTGGCCTTGATCATCACGATCAGCTCGTTGCCGAGTGGCCTGAGCGCCAGGATCATCGCCTGGGGCATGATCACAAGGCGCAAGGTCGACCAGCGATGCAGCCCGAGCGCCATGGCGCCTTCGAACTGGCCGCGCGGGATCGACTGGATTGCGCCGCGCAGGATTTCGGCCTGATAGGCGGCCGTGTTCACGGTGAAGGTCAGCAGCGCGCAGTAGAACGGCTCCCGGAAGAACCACCACAGCCCGACATCCTGCCAGAACAGCCGGAACTGGCCGAGGCCGTAATAGACCAGGAAGAGCTGGCACAGCAGCGGCGTGCCGCGGAAGAAGGTGGTGTAGCCGTTGATCGCGGCCTTGGCCCAGCGCGGCCCGTAAAGCCGTGCGATGGCGAGCCCGAGTGCCAGCACAAAGCCGATCGCGACCGAAATCACGACAAGCTCGAAGGTCACCCACAGGCCGCTCGCCATCCGGCAGCCGTAATTCTGGAAAACCTCGCTGCCGAAGAGATAGCCCGGATATTCGCACCAGCTCATCGCGTCGCTCCACCGAAGGCAGCAAAGCCGCGATTGGCACGGATCTCGAGACGCCCGACGCCCCAGGCCGAGATCAGCGAGAAGAACAGGTAGATCAGCATCGCCGCACCGAAGAACAGGAACGGTTCCTTGGTCGCGACATTGGCGCGGGTGGTGATGAACATGATGTCGGGCAGGGTGATGACCGAGACCAGCGAGGTCTCCTTCAGCAGCACCATCCAGTTATTGCCCAAACCGGGCAGCGCCACCCGGATGAGCTGAGGGAAGACCACGAGGCGGAAGGCCTGCCCCTTGCTCAGGCCGAGCGCGGCGGCGGCCTCGCGCTGGCCCTTCTGGATCGAGTTGAGGGCGCCGACCCAAACCTCGCTGGAGAAGGCGGAGAGCACCACGCCGAGCGCCACCATGCCGGCGACGAAGGGTGGCATGCTGAAATTGCCGGGCAGGCCGAGCGAGACCCAGGCCTTCTGCAGCACGATCTGGATGCCGAAATAGATGATGTAGAGCGTCAGAAGTTCCGGCACGCCGCGGAAAACGGTCGTGTAGACCGTGGCCAGCCAGCGCAGAACAATGTTCTCGGAGCGCTTGCCGAGCGCGACGATCAGGCCCAGCAGCAGGCCGAAAGGCAGGGTTGCCAGCGCGATTGCGATGGTGATCCCGGCGCCCTGGAGCAGGGCGAGGCCCCAGCCGCCGTCGCCGAAACCGAGCAGTGCGAGTTTGTCGAACATGGATAAGCCGGCGAGGGGAGGGAAATGGACCACCGCCGGCGCGCGAGGCACGCCGACGGGGTTCGGTCAGCCGGCTATTGTCACAGGATAGGGAACTTGAACCACTTGTCCTGGATCTTCTTGTGCGAGCCGTCGGCGATCGATTCGGCGATCGCCTTGTCCCACATCGCCTTCAGTTCAACATCGGCCTTGCGCACCGCGCCGGCCGTGCCGGGGCCGTGGATGGTGGCGTCACGCGGAACGTCGGCCGCCTTCTTGCAGCAATCCTTGCCCTTGCCATTGAGGAAGTCCTCGAGCGAGAGCGAGTCGGCGATGATGTAGTCAAGCCGCCCATTCGCCAGGTCGAGATTCGCCTCTTCCTGGGTCGGGTACAGGCGGATGGTCGAATCCTTGTAGAACTTCTCGAGGAAGTTGGCGTGGATGGTCGAGCCCTGCGTGCCGATGGCCTTGCCCTTCAGGGCTGCCGGCGAGATGTCGGTTCCAGCCGACTTGGCGCTGATCGCCCAGATCGGGGTCTTGGTGTAGACCGCGGTGAAGTCGACCTGCTTCTTGCGCTCATCGGTGGCGTTCATGCCGGCGATGATGATGTCGTATTTATTGGCGAGCAGCGCCGGGATGATGCCGTCCCAATCCTGGACCACCCAGGTGCATTTCACCTTCATCTTCTCGCAAAGCATGTTCGCATAGTCGATCTCGAAGCCTTCGAGTTCCTTCTTGGCGTTGAGATTGTTGAAGGGGGGATAGGCGCCTTCGGTGCCGATCCGGATCTCCTTCCACTCCTTTGCCTGGGCCAGGACGCCAGTGGCGCCGGCAGCCGTCAGCACAGCGGCGGCGATCAAACGAACGAAACCTTTCATGGTACCTCCCACAGGTTTGACCGGCCGGGCGTTTCGAGTTCCCGTGTCCGGCTTGTGCTTACAGATTGTGCGATCCTGTGCCCTGCCCGCAAGTGGGGGCATGCAGCTTTTCTGAGCGAAGCCGCTTAAAGGGAAGGCAGTGCAAATAATTGATTTTATTGATTGTTTATGCCCCTGTCTGATTCCGCGCGGATTGTGCCTGCGCGCTTCGACACCGTGCTCAGGCCGCGCTGGCCCTGCGCTGTCCGCCAAACGCGGCAAAGACTGCCTCGCAGCGGTCGAGTCCCCAGTCCAGTTCCGCCCGGCTGATCGTCAGCGGCGGGGCGAATCGGATGACCGTCTCGTGCGTTTCCTTGGTCAGCACGCCGGCGCTGGCCATTGCCTTGACGAGCGCCTTGGCGGAACCCACTGCCGGATGGATATCGACGCCGATCCACAGACCGGCTCCCCGGACGTCCCGCGCGATACCGCGGGTCATCGCGGCAAGGCGCTGCTTCATGTGAGCGCCCTGTTCGGCGGAGCGCTGCACCAGCCGCTCTTCCTCGATGATCTTGAGCGACTCCAGCCCGATCGCGGCGGCGAGCGCGTTGCCGCCGAAGGTCGAGCCATGCGAGCCGGGCTCGAACAGGCGCATGACATCCCGAGAGGCAAGGAAGGCCGAGACGGGATAGACACCGCCGCCAAGCGCCTTGCCGACGATCAGGCCGTCCGCTCGGATGCCCTCATGCTGATGTGCGAACCAGCGCCCGGTGCGTCCGAGCCCGGACTGGATCTCGTCGAGGATCAGCAGGACGTTGTGGCGGTCGCAGAGTTCGCGCAACCGCTTGAGATAGCCCGCAGGCGGCATGACGATGCCCGCTTCTCCCTGGATCGGCTCGATCATGATGGCGGCGGTGCGGGGGGTGATCGCCGCCTCGACGGCCGCTGAATCACCGAAGGGCACCGTCACGAAGCCCGGTGCGAAGGGGCCGAAACCGTCGCGATAGCTGTCCTCGGAGGAGAAGCCGACGATCGTCGTGGTACGCCCGTGGAAATTACCCGCGGCGACGATGATCTCGGCCTGATCCCCGGCGATATCCTTGACCCGGTAGCCCCAGCGCCGTGCCGCCTTGATGGCGGTTTCGACCGCCTCGGCGCCGGTGTTCATCGGCAGCGCCATGTCCTGGCCCGATACGGCGCAGAGCTTCTCGAGGAAGGGGCCGAGAGGTTCGCAGTGGAAGGCCCGGCTCGTCACCGCGAGCTTGCGCGCCTGTTCGCTCAGGACCTTGAGAATACGCGGGTGACCGTGGCCCAGGCTGACGGCCGAATAGCCGCTCATCATGTCGAGCCGTTTCACCCCGGAGGTATCGGTCAGCCAGACACCCTCGCCATGTGAGAGCATGATCGGCAGTGGCGCGTAGTTGGCGGCACAGACCTGCTGCTCGAGCGCGATTGCATCCATGGTCGTTCTCCCTCGTTCCAGTGAGGGTAAATCTGCCGAGACGACCGGTTCGTGTTGGAATCAGCTCCATCGGCGGCCGATTCTGTCGAGTGGGCGACAGAATCGGACACGCCAGCGCCGGATGGACGTGGCTAGGCCGTGCCGCGACGCGCGATCGGTATCACGAGATAGACCATGCCGAGCACCATGGGCGGCACGGCCAGCGCGGTGACCGACCAGGTCGACCAGCCGGCCGTCAGGGGAGCAAGCAGGCTCAGCAGGGCGTTGATGAGGAGATAGGCGCCGACCATGAGCGTGCCCAGGAAGCGAAGTCTGGCGAGGATGCCGGGGAGTGATGACGATTGAGACATGGTCTTCTCCAAAACGAAACGTACCGTTTCGATATATTGATATGCACGGCCCGTTTCGTTATGCAAGAGGCGGATGACATAAAGGAGTTGCGTCGTCACTCATGAGCGGGATCGATCAGCCCACGCCACGGCGCGCCTCGATTGGGGCCAAGCGCAGTCCGGCCTCTGAGGCTGCGATTCTCGCCGCGGCCCGCGCCGTGCTGGCCGAAGGGGGCTATGCGGGTTTCTCGATCGACGCCGTCTCCCGGCGCGCCGGTGCCGGCAAGCCGACGATCTATCGGTGGTGGAAGACGCGCGCCGATCTGCTCATGGACGTCTATGACGCCGAGAAGGCGTCTATGCTGACGCAGCCGATGACGGGGGACCTGACGGGGGACCTGGTCGCCTATACCGAGGGGCTCTGGGACTTCTGGTCGGCGACACCATCAGGCCGGACCTTTCGCGCCCTCATCGCCGAAGCCCAATCGAACAGCGCCGCTCTCGACGCCCTGCGCCTGAAATTCCTGCCGAAGCGGACACTGCACCTGAGCAAGCTCTTCACCGCGGCGGCCGGGCGAGGCGAGATTGCCGAAAGCGAGATCGAGACGCGGCTCGCGCTCTATATCGGCTTCAACTGGTACTATGTCCTGACCGACCGCCTCGACGAGGGGCGCGCGGCCATTCCTGCGGCCATGAGTCTGATCGCAGCGCCAGCGTCCCGCTGACGGGACGCTGGCAGGGGTTTATTGGAGACGTTATTCGCCCGGGACGAGCGTTGCCCTGCCTGCCTTGCTGGCCTGCATGTCCCACAGCGTCAGCAGCCAGATCGCGAAGCCACCGAGCGCGAGCGCGCTGCCGACCCAGCCCGTCGAGGTCCAGCCATAGCCGGAGGCAATCGCCATGCCGGCGAGCAGGGGGCCGAGCGCATTGGCGAGGTTGAAGGCGCTGTGGTTCAACGCGGCAGCGAGGGTTTGCGCGTCCTCCGCGACATCCATCAGCCGGGTTTGCAGAGGCGTGCCAAGGCCGCCGCCGCAGCCGATCATGAAGACCACGATCGAGACGGTCCAGATATTGCCGGCGGCGAGCGGAAACAGGGCGAGCGAGGCCGCGCTCCAGAGCAGGATGCCACCGACCGACGGCATCAGAGCCCGGTCCGCCGCCCAGGCACTGACGAGCGTGCCAACGGTCATGCCGAGCCCGAAGATGGCGAGCACGACCGGCACCATGCCCGGCGCGACATGCGTGACCTCCATCAGGGTCGAGGCGACATAGGTGTAGACCGCGAACATGCCGCCGAAGCCGATCGCGCCGATCGCCAGCGTCAGCCAGACCTGCCGGTGCCGAAGCGCGCCGAGTTCGCGCAGCGGGCTCGCCCCAGGCTGCGGCCTGTCCTTCGGCGCGAAAGCCGCGACCAGAATGACGGTGAGGAGGGCCAAGGCCGCAACGACGCCAAAGCCCCAGCGCCAGCCGAGCGCGAGGCCCAGCCAGTTGGCGAGGGGCACGCCGAGAATGGTGGAGATCGTCAGCCCCAGCATGACGCGAGCGACCGCCTGCGAACGCCGGTTCTTCGGCACCAGCGAGGCGGCGACCAGGGCTGCGACGCCGAAATAGGCGCCGTGCGGCAGGCCGCTGAGAAAGCGGAAGACGAGCATCCAGCCATAGGTGGGAGCAAGCGCGCTCAAGCTGTTGGTGATGGCGAAGGCCGCCATCAGCCCGATCAGCAGCGTCCGCCGCGAGAGTTTTGCCGCGAGCACTGCGATGACGGGGGCGCCGGCAACGACGCCGAGCGCATAGGCGCTGATCACGTGCCCGGCGGTCGGCCCGTCGACGCCCAGGCCGACCGAGAAATAGGGCAGCAGGCTCATGACCGCGAATTCGGCCGTCCCGATGGCGAAGCCACCCATCGCCAATGCGAACAGAACGAGGCTGGTGCGTTGAGCCGGCGCGGCAAGCGATCCTGCTGGGCGCGCGACAGCCGCTCCCGTGCTGGAGGAGGTCATGGAATTCGTCCGGGTGATGAAGGCGTGATGCTGCGGCGCGATGTTCACGCTGCGCTGCAATATATTGTCTCCGACATGCGTTCGGCGCAAGAGCTCAAGGGCTCGATCGCGCGTGGGGCAGGGCGCCATGAATTCAGGACATGGCGCCCGCTGCGCTGCTTACTGCTCCGCCAGGGGGTATCCGTCGAAGTCCTTCAGCGCCTTCAGTGCGAAGGTGGTGGCAATCTTGGCCACGCCGAGCTGCGCATCGGCCAGCCAGGTCCCCGTCAGTTCCTCATATTCCGCCAGTGAATCCGCGACGATGCGGGCAAGATAATCCGCCTCGCCGCTGACCACCTGCACCTCGACCACGTCCGGGCAGGCCCTCAAGACCTTCTCGACCCGTTCGCGCCGCCCGACCGAGTGGTCGCGCAGCGAGATCTGCGCGAAGGCGACGATGGCGTGGCCCGCGATCTCCGGCGACAGCCTCGCGCCATAGCCGAGGATCAGCCCCGAGGCTTCGAGCTTGCGCACGCGCTCGAGGCAGGGGCGGGCGGACAAGCCGACCCGCTCCGAGAGCGCCTGATTGGTGATGCGGCCCTCCGCGCGCAGGATCGTGACGATCCTGCGGTCGATCGCGTCGAGCTGGACGGCCTTGCGTTTCACGGCCTGCCCTTGCCGGCAGCGCGCGCCTCGGCGATCAGGCAGAGTTCGGCGAACAGGACCTGCGCCGCGCATTGGGCCGTATTCGAGGTCGCGTCATATTGCGGCGCGACTTCAACCACGTCAGCCGCGACGATATCGCGGCCCTTGAGGCCACGCAGGATCGCAAGGGCCTCGCGCGGCGTCAAGCCGCCGACCTCGGGCGTGCCGGTGCCGGGCGCGAAGGCCGGGTCGAGCGAATCGACATCGAAGGAGACATAGGTCGGCCCGTCGCCGATCACGGCAAGCGCCTTTGCGATCACCGCATCGAGCCCCATGCGGTCGACCTCATCGGCATGGATCACGGTCATGCCGGACTCGTAGGAGAACTCCCAGAGATACTCGGCGCCGCCGCGGATGCCGATCTGGATGACGCGCTCGGGATCGAGCACACCATCGAGCACGGCCTGCCGGAATGGCCCGCCATGATGGAATTTCGAGCCTTCATAGGGCCCGGACGTGTCGCAATGCGCGTCGATATGAACCATGCCGACCGGGCGCTTCTCGCCGACAGCCTTGAGGATCGGATAGGTGATCGAATGGTCGCCACCGACCGCAAGCGTCGAGACGCCGGCCTTCACGATCGTCTTGAAAGTCGCTTCGATATCCTCGTGGCAACTCTCGAGCGAATAGCGCGAGCGGAAGGGCACGTCGCCGATATCGGCAACCTTGAGCTGGCCGAAGGGTGCCATGCCGGTGACGTGATCCATCGGCCCCATGCGCTCGACGGCGCGGACCGCACGCGGCCCCAGCCGCGTGCCGGCACGGTTCGTGACGCCGAGATCCATCGGCAGGCCAATGATCGCGACGTCGAGCCCGCCGAGATCGGGCTTGCTCAGTGCATCGGGCTGGTAGGGCGCGCTGATGAAGGTCGCAACGTCGGAGAAGGGCCATTTCCGACGGTCGCCCTTGAACTGGTCGGCAGCGACCTTGGCGAAGCGCGGGTCGTGGATGTCGCCCCCGCTCGCGCCGGCATAGCGGGCTCTCAGCCTGGCGAGTTTGTCCTGATCCATGTCGCGTCTCTCATCAATTTGTCTGCATTGCGCGATCGGAGGTTGACCGGGCCCCGCGAAAGTACCATGCGCTTCGTGTGCAGCCGTGCCATGCCTTGAGCGCAATTGTCGAGGCGTCTGGGTTGGTTGACGGTGATGCGATGTTTGGGGAGAGCTGCGCAAATCTTGTGCAGGCGCGGATCGGCGGCAGGAATGAAAGTTTGGATCAACCAAACATGCCCGCAAGATCGACTGCATTCCTAGCCAGAATGATCCTTGAAACTTCGCCGTAACGGGACCGAACCCGCCTGCGCATCGCAAAGTCGAAATCCGAGGAGATGTCCATAATGAAGCGTCGTCAATTTATTCAGGCCGCCACTGCTGGCGCTGCGGCCTCCGCTGTCGCCATGCCGGCCGTTGCGCAGTCGAAACCGGAAGTGAAATGGCGCCTGGCGTCGAGCTTCCCGAAGTCTCTCGACACGATCTATGCCGGCGCCGAGATCATGGCCAAGATGGTCTCCGAACTGACCGACGGCAATTTCCAGATCCAGGTCTTCGCGGCGGGCGAAATCGTTCCCGGCCTGCAGGCGGCGGATGCCGTCACCAACGGCACGATCGAGATGGCGCACACCGTCTCTTATTACTATGTCGGCAAGGATCCGACCTTCGCGATTCCCGCATCGGTGCCGTTTGGTCTCAACGCCCGCATGCAGAATGCCTGGCTCTATCAGAACGGCGGCAATGAGCTGTTCAACGAGTTCTTCAAGAAGTTCAACATCTACGGCCTGCCCTGCGGCAATACCGGCGCGCAGATGGGCGGCTGGTTCCGCAAGGAATTCAAGACCGTTGCCGATCTTCAGGGCCTGAAGATGCGCATCGGCGGTATCGCCGGCCAGGTTCTGGCCAAGCTCGGCGTCGTGCCGCAGCAGCTCGCCGGTGGCGACATCTATCCGGCGCTGGAAAAGGGCACGATCGACGGCGCCGAGTGGGTCGGCCCCTATGACGACGAGAAGCTCGGCTTCTCCAAGGTCGCGCCGTACTACTACTATCCGGGCTTCTGGGAAGGCGGGCCGACGGTCCATGCCTTCGTCAACCTGGAGAAGTGGAACGCCCTTCCCAAGGCCTACCAGGCAGCCCTGACCGCCGCCTGCACCTATGCCAACACGCAGATGGGCGCGCGTTATGATGTCGTGAACCCGCCGGCGCTGAAGCGCCTGGTCGGTGCCGGCACGCAGCTGCGCCCGTTCTCGCAGGAGATCCTCGAAGCCAGCCTCAAGGCCACGAACGAACTCTACGCCGAGATCTCGGCCAAGAACCCGGACTTCAAGAAGGCCATCGATACGATGACCGCTTTCCGCTCGGACCAGTATCTCTGGTGGCAGGTCGCGGAACTGACCTTCGACGTCTTCCAGGTGCGTTCGCGCGCGCGCTGAGATCGGCAACATCGACCGAGATCTTCTCGGTCGAGATCAACGCGAAAGCCCGGCGCAAGCCGGGCTTTTTCTTTGGTCGTTCGCGCGAGATCGGTCTTCCCTTCGGGGCAGGCGGGCCGGTCTTGCTTGATGGAACTCGGTTTCCCTTGCGACGAAAGTACTATCCTGCAGAAAATGCATAGGGGGCATGCTTTCCACTTGCGCGGATCACAGGACCTGCTTTTCTGGAGCGCGCGCGCAAAGCCGGATCAACCGGTGCCGCTGAACGTCTCTGAGGGGAGAAAAATCCAGATGAAGCGTCGCCATTTCTTGAAGGTTGCCGGGGCGGGGGCTGCCGCTGGCGCCATTGCCAGCCCGGCCATCGCCCAGCCTATGCCTGAGCTGAAATGGCGAGTGACCTCGTCATTCCCGAAATCCCTCGACACGATCTACGGCGCTTCCGAGATTCTCGCGAAGGCCGTGTCGGAAGCGACCGACGGGAATTTCCAGATCCAGGTCTTCGCAGCCGGCGAAATCGTTCCCGGCCTGCAGGCCGCCGATGCGGTGACCAATGGCACTGTCGAGATGTGCCACACCGCTTCCTATTACTATGTCGGCAAGGATCCGACCTTCGCCTTCGGCACTGCGGTGCCGTTCGGCCTCAATGCGCGCCAGCAGAACGCCTGGTTCTACCATGGCGGCGGCAATGAATTGCTCAACGAATTCTACAAGAAGCACAACATCTACGCGATTCCCGGTGGCAATACCGGCTGCCAGATGGGCGGCTGGTTCCGCAAGGAGATCAAGACCGTCGCCGATATGCAGGGCGTGAAGATGCGCATCGGCGGCTTCGCCGGACAGGTCATGAGCAAGCTTGGCGTCGTGCCGCAGCAGATCGCCGGTGGCGACATCTATCCGGCGCTGGAAAAGGGCACGATCGACGCGGCCGAATGGGTCGGCCCGGCCGATGACGAGAAGCTTGGCTTCAACAAGGTTGCGCCGTTCTATTACTATCCGGGCTGGTGGGAAGGCGGCGCTGCGCTGCATTTCTTCATCAACCAGGCGAAGTGGGAATCGCTGCCGAAGGTCTACAAATCGGTGCTGACCACGGCGGCGGCACTGGCGAATGTCGACATGCAGGCCAAATACGATGCCAGGAATCCCGCGGCCCTGAAGCGTCTCGTCGGCGCCGGTGCACAATTGCGACCGTTTTCGCAGGAGATCATGGAAGCCTGCCTCAAGGCATCCAAGGAGGTCTATGCCGAGACCTCAGCCAAGAACCCCGACTTCAAGAAGGTCTATGAGGCGATGTCGGCCTTCCGCGGCGACGAATATCTCTGGTTCCAGATCGCCGAATACAGCTTCGACAATTTCCTGATCCGCGCGCGCGCGGCCAACCAGCTCTGAAGAGAGCGACCCGCCGGGAAACCGGCGAACTCGATCCCTGTCGGACCCCGGCCGCGAGGCCGGGGTTTTTCGCATCCGCCGGGCATGCCAATGGGGCGGCGGCCGGCCATTGCTTTGCCGCGCTTGCGGGCTAGACTCAGGGCTGGTCACGCCTTGCGCGCCGCTTGCGCATCTGTTCGGGAAGTCTTGCGAATGCCGCGTCTGATTGTCGGTCTGCTCGCCGTGTTCGCTGCAACGGTCCCCGCCGCGGCTCAGTCGATCGGCGAGCCCCTCCCTGGCCGCGGCGTCCCGTCGGCCAAGCTGCCTGCACCCAAGCTGGACAAGGCGACGCGTCCCTGCCCGGAATATGGCCCCGGCTATGTCAGGGTCGATGGTTCCTCTTTCTGCGTGCGCGCGGGCGGCTCGGTTCGGGCCGAATTCGGCAAGCGCTCCGATAATCGCTATGGCTCTGCCGTCGGTGCCACGGCCCAGCTCGAGGCACGCGGCGAGTCCACCCTCGGGCCGGTGCGCGCGATCGTCCGCGGCAAGGTTCAATCAGACCGGGGCTTGTTCGGCGACAGCTTCTATCGCTGATCCCAAGCGCTGCCGTCCGGACATGAAAAAAGGCGGGGATCGCTCCCCGCCCTTTTTGTTTCCGCTGACCGGCGCCTATTTGAGGTTGAGCGTCGGCGGGGCGTTGAGGTCGAGACCTGGCATGCTGCCGCCCAGTCCCGGGATCTGGATGGAGTCGAACTGCTTGTCGATCGACTTCTGGTCGAGCTGAATGGCCGACGCCTTGTAGTGCATCACCATCTTCGGGAAGATGATGACGAGCGCCACCATGATGCACTGGATCACCACGAAGGGCACGGCGCCCCAATAGATCTGGCCGGTGGTGACGGGCTCCATCTGCAGGCCCGTGACCTTGTCCTTGTAGCGGTGCTTGGGCGCGACCGAACGCAGGAAGAACAGCGCGAAGCCAAAGGGCGGGTGCATGAAGCTCGTCTGCATGTTCACGCCCAGGATAACGCCGAACCAGATCAGGTCGATGCCGAGTTTCTCGGCCGCGGGGCCGAGCAGCGGCACCACGATGAAGGCCAGCTCGAAGAAATCCAGGAAGAAGGCCAGCAGGAAGACCATCACGTTGACGACGATCAGGAAGCCCGTCGCGCCGCCGGGCAGCCCGACCAGCAGATGCTCGACCCAGACATGGCCGTTGACGCCGTAGAAGGTCAGCGAGAACACGCGCGCGCCGACCAGGATGAAGAGCACGAAGGCCGAGAGCTTGGCCGTCGACTCCGTCGCCTGCTTCAGCAACTCGAAGGAGAGGCGGCGCTTGCTGAAGGCGAGCAGGATCGCACCCGCCGCGCCCATCGCGCCGCCTTCGGTCGGTGTCGCGACGCCGATGAAGATCGTCCCGAGCACGAGGAAGATCAGCGCCAGCGGCGGCACCATCACGAAGATGACCTGCTCGGTCATGCGCGACAGCAGCTTGAGCCCCAGCATCTTGTTGATCAGCGCGATGACCAGCGAGACGCCAACCATGATCGACATCGTCAGCACGACGAAATCGGCCCCGGCATCGACCTTGGTATAGAGCTTCATATAGGCGTAGGCGACGCAGAAGGAGATGATCGCGACGACCAGCAGCGAGAACCGGCGTGTCTTGCCGTCGGCGTCGCGCAGGGTCTGTGCCTCCGGCGGCAGGCCGGGAGCGCGCTTCGGGTGGACGATGGTGACAAGGAAGACGTAACCGGCGTAGAGCCCGGCGAGGACGAGGCCTGGGATGAAGGCGCCCTCATACATGTCGCCAACGGACCGGCCGAGCTGGTCGGCGAGCACGATCAGAACAAGCGAAGGCGGGATGATCTGCGCCAGCGTTCCGGACGCCGCGATCACGCCCGAGGCGAGCCGGCGGTCATAACCGTAGCGCAGCATGATCGGCAGCGAGATCAGGCCCATCGAGATGACGGAGGCGGCGACGACACCGGTCGTGGCGGCGAGCAGGGCGCCGACGAAGATCACGGCATAGGCGAGGCCGCCGCGGACAGGGCCGAAGAGCTGGCCGATGGTGTCGAGCAGATCTTCCGCCATGCCCGAGCGCTCGAGCACCAATCCCATGAAGGTGAAGAAGGGAATGGCGAGCAGCACGTCGTTGTTCATCGTGCCGTAGATGCGTTCCGGCAGCGCCTGCAGGAAGTTCTCCTGGAACATGCCGAGGTCGATGCCGATCAGCGCGAAGAGCAGACCGTTGGCGGCGAGTGCGAAGGCGACGGGGTAGCCGAGCAGGAGGAAGAGCACGAGGGCGGCGAACATCACCGGCGCCATGTTGACGCGCAGAAAATCCCCGATCCCCGCGGCATGGGCATCGCCCATATGCAGGCTGAAGAAGGCAGTCAGGGTGAGCGCGAGCAAAAGCCCGGCTGCGCGCGCGAAGCGGGAGGCGGTCATCGGCGGTTTCCGGAGTTCTTCTGGGTTGCTCACGAAGCCAGGCCCTGGGCCTTGGCTTGATCCAGCAGGCGTTGCGCTTCCGCTTCCGCAGCGGCCGCATGGCCACGCAACGTCTCTTCGTCCTCCAGGAGACCGCGCATGATCGCGATCTGCTTGATGACTTCCGAAATGCCCTGACAGAACAGCATGAAGAAGCCAACGATCAGGAGCCCCTTGGCGGGCCACTGGGGCAGGCCGCCGGCCGAGAGCGACTGTTCGTTGACCGCGTAGGAGCGCCAGAAGAACGGCCAGGAATGGTAGATCATCAGCGCGCAGAACGGCAGCAGGAACAGAAGATGACCGAGAAGGTCGATCCATTGCTGAACGCGCTTCGGCAGCTGGCTGTTCAGGATGTCGATGCGGATATGCTCCTTCACCTGCAGCGTCCAGGAGGCGCACATCAGGAAGACGGCGCCGAACAGCATCCATTGCAGCTCGAGCCAGGCATTCGACGACATGTTGAAGATCTTGCGCACGATCGCGTTTACCGTCGCGACGATGACGGCCAGCAGGATCAGCCAGGCAACTTTCTTGCCGATCTGACCGTTGATCGCGTCGATGATGCGGCTGACCTTGAGAAGTCCCTGCACACCCGCTCTCCCAGATTATGAATGCACGCGGCGCATGAGGGCCATGTCGCGCTGGTTATGCGCTGGTTATACGAAGGTCTGGGGCAGCACAAGATTACGCAGGGCGACGGGTTGGGGATCAGCCGCGTCGCCGGAAGCCGCTGAAACGCAAGGAAAATAGCCCGATCGCCATCATCAGCCACATCGTGGCGATCAGGGACTGCGGCCAAAGTATGACAAGCCAGCTGATCACGATTGTGGCCAACGCACCGACCCCCAGCTGGATGGCTCCCATCAGCCCGGCTGCGGAGCCGGCAAGCTCGGGTTTGGCGGACAGCGCTGCAGCTGCCGCACCGGGAATCGTCAAGCCATTGCCGACCGAGCTGATCGCCAGCGGCAGGAAGAGGGTCAGCGGCGTCCAGTAATCGCTCATCGCGAACACCATCGCGATGCTCATCATCACGACAGAGATGATCAGGCCAATCCGCACCAGGGGAGCGGCCCCGCGCCTGACCGCGAGCCGCGACATCGCGAAGTTCCCGACCATGTAGCCGAACGCGCTCAGGATGAAATAGGCGCCATAGACATCCGAGCCCCGGCCCATCGTCTCGACGACGATGAAGGGGGCTCCGGCGACGAAGGCGAAGAACGCGGCCGATGTCATCGAAAGCGCGATGACGTTGACGATGAACTCCCGGTCGAGCGCCAGGAGCGGGAAAGAGCGGAACACGCCGAGCAGCGATGTCCTGATGCCGACATTCGGAGCGGTTTCCGGCAATCGGGCCGCCGTCAGCAGGAGAACGAGCGCGCCGGCTGCGGTCATCGCCCAGAAGATCATCCGCCAGCCGAACCAGGTTTCGATATGGCCGCCGAGATAGGGTGCGATCATCGGCGCCACCACCATGACCATGGTGACGCTGGCGATCTGGCTCGCCGCCTCGTCGCGATGGGCGCTGTCGCGGATGATGGCCCGGGCCAGCGCGAAAGTCGTACCGGCACCAGCGCCCTCCAGCACGCGCGCCGCCAGCAGGACTTCCGTGGTGGGGGCCAATGCTCCGAGGATCGAGCCGAGAATGAAGACGATGATCCCGGCATTGACGCAGGGCCGCCGCCCGAAGCGGTCGGAGAGGGGGCCGATCAGCAACTGGATCAGCGCGACCGAGACGAGATAGAGCGTCAGCGTCAGCTGGATCGTCGCGTAGTTCGTGCCGAAATGGCGCGCCACGGCCGGTGTCGCAGGGGCGAGAAGGTTGAGAGCGATCGGCTGCAGGGTCGAAATCGCGACCAGAACGAGCAGGGCGGGCTTCGCTGCGACAGGCCGGCCGCTCATGACGCAGGGCCACCCTCGATCTTGAGCTTGGCACTGGGGACGACGCGCTGGCGATGCAGGGTGTAGAGGCCGCTGCCGGCGATCAGCGCGATGCCGGTCACGGCCCAGGCGTCGGGAACCTCACCCCAGAGCAGGTACCCGATCAGCACCGCGAAGGCGACGCCGGAATAGCGGTAGCCGGTGACGACCCCGACATCGGTGTTCCGGAAGGCGTTGACGATGCAGAAGCTGCCAAGCGAAACCAGCACGGCCGCGCCGCCGACATAGACGGTCTCGATCCGGCGGATCGGCACCCAGGTCTCGAAGAAGCCGAGTGCGAAGGCGGAGAGGCCGACGATGATCGTCGCCGTGAACGAAATCACCGTCGAAGGGACGTGGTTGCCGATCCTGCGGGTAACCAGATCGCGAGCCGCGGCCAATATCGCGCTGACGAGGGCCGCAATCGCGGCGATGTTCATATGCTCGGGCGTCGGCCGGATCACGACCAGCACGCCGATGAAGCCGACCGCGACGGCAACCGTCCGGCGCCAGCCGACCTTCTCGATGCCGAGCGCCACCGCGAGGACGAGGATGATGAGCGGGGAGGCCATCAGGATGGCGGTGATGTTCCCGAGTGGGAGCTTGGCCACCGACCAGATGAAGATCAGGGCGATTGCGGCCTCTATCATCCCGCGGAGCAGGACCAGCGGCCTGAACATTTCGCCGAGCTTGCGGCCTTCGCCCATCATCCAGATCATGGCGAGCGCCGTCGTCACCGCAAAGACGGCCCGCAGCGAGATTGCCTGCCCGACGGGGTAGACTTCGCGTGCCAGCTTCATGAGCGCGTCGTTGCAGGTGAAGAGAAACATCGCCAGCAGCATGGCGATGATTCCGCGACGGTTTTCGGCTGAACTGGCCAAGGCAAGGTCCTGGTGGCGTCGAGAGGCCGTCGCGCAGAAGTTCTGCGCCGGGCTCGCGGCGGCTCACGCTTCCGGAAAGCGGCTGAGCGAGAAGGGTTTGAGATCGAAAGCGGATTGGCCGGTGGTGGAGAGGTCGGCGAGGATTTCGCCGATGGCGCTGGCGAATTTGTAGCCATGGCCGGAACAGGCGGATGCGAACACGGCCTGCGGGACGCCCGGCACGGCGTCGATCACGAAATCCTCGTCCGGCGTCACAGTGTAGACGCAGCCCTTCAGGCTGAGCGGTTCTCCGGCGGCATCGGGCAGGTAGCGGGCGAGGCAATCGCGGATCAGCGCCACCTGGCGCGGGCTCGGAGTGCGGTCCGGCTCGCGCGGATCCATCGGCTCGCGCCCGAAATGCGGGCCGCCGAGCTTGAAGCCAGGATGCTCGTAGAGCGGAAAGCCGTAGAAGGTGCCTTCCTCGACACTGAGGATGAAGACCGGGAAGGCTCCCGGACGATACAGCTCCGGCCGTCGCGTCGTGAACCAGCCGATGGCCTGCCGCACCGTCGAGACATTCGCGGCCAATGCCGGGACCGCGTCGGCGATCCAGCCGCCGGAGGTGATCACCAGCCGGCTAGCGGAATAGGTGCCGCGGTCGGTGCGCACGACCACGCCGCCTTGCGCGGTCGGCGCCCAGTCGAGCAGCGGCTCATTGGTCCGGATCTCGGCGCCACGCGATTGGGCGAGGCCGACATGGGCATAGATCGCCTTCTCGGAGGCGACGAACCCGCCATCGGGCTGCCAGAGACCGACATGTCCCGCCGGCAGCTGAAAGCCAGGGAAACGGCGCGCGATCTCCGGGCCCGAGAGCACCTCATGCGTCAACCCGTGGTCGAGGCAGGAGCGCAGCGAGGACTCGACCGGCCCGGCGCCTTCGGGTGCGAGATCGAGCGAACCGGTGACGTGCAGCAACTGCATGCCCGCTTCCGCGCCGGTCTCGGACCAGAGCTGATGCGCGCGCCGGACGATCGGCACGTAATGCGAGCCTTCGAAATAGGCGAGGCGGATGATCCGCGTCATGCCATGTGACGAGCCCATCGCATGGCCGAGGTCGAAGCGCTCGAGGCCAAGGACCCTCAGTCCGCGCCGCGCGAGATGCCAGCAGGCGGCGGAGCCCATGGCACCGACACCGGCAACGATCACATCGTAGCTATGACTGGTCATGGGCTGGCCTGGGGGAGGGCGATGCGGATGATCAGAGCTTTAGCTGCAGCCTCGCATTGGGTCCATGCCGGTCCGGGACGGCGAATCCCGCTTCCGGCGCATGGCCCTGCGCGCTTTCGGCCTCTCGTTTGGGCAAGTCGTGGCTTCGGGAGAAGCTTTGTTAACATTGCCCGACCATAAAGGTTCGACTTTGCGCTGTCCGGGATTGGCTGATGTTTCGCGAAAGGGTCCGGCGCTGGTTGGGCACCCAAGACCGTGCCGTTGCAGCCGGGCCTGTCGCCACTGCGGAGCCGACGTCGCCGGCAGAAGCGATCGAACTTCCCGATCCGCTTGACGATGCCTCGATCCGCGAAGCCGTCAATGCGCTCGAGCAGGATGTCGTTGCCGCCCTGCGACGCCTCACCGGGCGCCTCTATGAGGCAGAGCATACATCGAGCCAGGCCGAGGGTGGTTCGATCGGCATTCACAGGCGTACCGGCGATCTGAGGCAGGCGGCCGAGACGGCCAGCATGAATTCGAGCGCGCTCGCGACCGCCACCCAGCAGGTCTCCGACGCGGCCGAGCAGGTCGGCAGCTCGATGAATGGCGCGCGCGACATGCTGGAGGCGGCGGCCATGCGTGCTGGCGAGGCGACGCACATGATGACAGGCCTCGCCTCCGCCACGGTCGAGATCCGCAGCATCGTCGATTCCATTGCCGAGATCGCGCGCCAGACCAATCTGCTTGCCTTGAATGCGACCATCGAAGCGGCGCGCGCCGGTGAGGCCGGCCGCGGCTTCGGCGTAGTTGCCCAGGAAGTGAAGGCGCTCTCCATCGAGGTGCGCGACGCGGTCGACCATATCCGCAACCGTGTCGATCGGCTGACCCAGACGGCCCAGGGCTCGGCCGCGATCGTCAATGATGCGCTGCAAATGGTGCGGGACGTCAATCCGGTGATCGCGGCCATTGGCAGCGCCTCGCTCGAGCAGGCGGCAGCGGCCTCGGAACTGTCGCGCAGCGCCGACGAGACGGCCCGCTTCATCGACACGGTTTCCCGGCAGGTCGGTGAGATCGACGAAATGGCCTTGGGCGCAGCGGCCCGTAGCGCCGAGGCGCGCGCCGCCATGTCGGATGGCGCGCGGCAGGCCGAAGGACTGATGGGGCGCTTCGTGCCATTGCTGCGGCACACCGTCTTCGCCGACCGCCGCCAGCATGACAGGTTCCCTGCGGAGTATCCGGTCGAGGGACACTTCGGCGCCACGACCTTCAACGCGCAGACGATCGACCTCGGCTTGGGTGGAACGCTGCTGCTCGCCCAGTCCGATCCCGGCATCCGCCCAGGGACGGGCGGGACGATCACCATCGCTGGCCTGCCGCCTTTGGCCTGCCGCCTGATGGCGTCGAGCCAGCTCGGCCTTCATGTCGCCTTCGGCGAAGCGACCGTCAGGGAGCATGAGCCCCTGCGTCGCCTTCTCGACGAGATCGAAGAATCCTATCGGCCGCTGATCGAGCGCGCGCAGCTCTTCGCGGTTCGCCTGGGCACGCTCTTCGAGCAGACGCTACGCGATGGGAGGCTGTCCGAGGCCCAGCTCTTCGACGTCAACTACCTGCCCGTGCCGGAGACCGAGCCGCAGCAATACACCAACAGCGCACTGCCGGCCTTGGAGGCGCTGCTGCCGCCGGCGCTCGCCGAGGAACTGGCCAGCGATCCGCGGCTGGTCTTCGCCCTGCCGATCGATCGCAACGGCTATATTCCGGTGCACCACCCCGAGTTCGCCCATCCGCAGCGCAAGGGCGATCCTGCCTGGAACGCGCCGCATAGCCGCAACCGCCGCATGTTCCACGATCGCGCCGGCATCATGTCGGCCCGCTCCGTGCGCCCCTTCCTCGTCCAGTCCTACCGGCGCGACATGGGCGATGTCACCCAGCTCATGCGCGAGGTCGACGCGCCGCTCCGCGTGAATGGCCGGCATTGGGGCGGTGTGCGGATGGCCTATCGGATGTAGGAGGCCGGGGCGCCTGCGTGACGGGCCGCAGCCACCTGGAGAGTGACCGGTTCCCTCAGCGTGCTCGTCCTTGCGCCGGGCAGCGGCATCGTAGAAAGAGCTCTGCCCTGAATGGAAGAGCACTGGCATGCCGCCGCCCATCACAGTTGAACTGCACCCCCATGATCCCCATTGGTCCGATCTCGCCGGGCGCGAGGCGCAACGTCTTGCGGAGGCGATCGGGCCATGCCTGCTCACCGTTCATCACGTCGGTTCGACAGCGATCCCGGCCATTCACGCCAAGCCGATCCTGGACCTTCTGCCAGTGGTCGGGAGCCTCGCTGCGTTCGATGCCCGGCAAGGCGAGCTGGAAACGCTCGGATACGAATGGTGGGGAGAGCTCGGCTTGGCCGGCCGGCGCTACCTTACGAAAGCCGATACGGAGACGGGGCGCAGGCTCGTCCAGCTCCATTGCTATCCCGAAGGCTCCCCGGAGATCACGCGACACCTGGCGTTCCGCGATTATCTCCGGGCCCGTCCCGACATCGCAGCCGCCTATGATCGCGTAAAGGCGGACTGCCGGAACCGGCACCCCGACGACTCCCACGCCTATGGCGACTGCAAGGACGCGTGGATCAGACAGGCGGAGGCAGATGCTCTCGCGTGGTATCAAAGCCACTGAGCTGCGACGTCTTTGAGACCGGCCGGCCCCGACCTGAGCCAGCCGGCGGGGATGACAGGCCGTGCCCGTGGATAACCGCAGGCCGCAGGTCGCGCTTCCGGATCGTCGGGAGTTGCCCGCTTGGGCGACAGGGGGCGCAGGTTATTGCCGCTGGAGACAAGTCTGGCACATTCGGCTGCGCGCGCCGACCGTCAGCCCCCCGTCACGCTCATATGGCGCCCGACGGCAGGGCGGGCATGCCTGCGGTCGATGACGAAGTCATGGCCCTTCGGCTTGCGCGAGATCGCCTCGTCCATGGCACGGTAGAGCAGGGCATCGTCGCCGGAGGCGCGCACGGCGGCGCGCAGATCGGCGGCGTCCTCCTGGCCAAGGCACATGTAGAGAGTGCCGGTGCAGGTCAGGCGCACCCGGTTGCAGCTCTCGCAGAAATTATGGGTCATCGGCGTGATGAAGCCGAGCAGTCCGCCGGTCTCGCGAACCCGGACATAGCGCGCCGGTCCGCCGGTGCGATAGGGATCGTCGTCGAGCGTATGGCGCTCCATCAGTCTCGCGCGGACGATCGAGAGCGGCAGGAACTGGTCGATGCGTCCGGGCTCGATCTCGCCGAGCGGCATCACCTCGATCAAGGTGAGGTCCATGCCGAGTCCATGGGCCCATTGCATCAGGCCCTCGATCTCATCCTCGTTGACGCCCTTCAGGGCCACCGCATTGATCTTGACCCTGAGCCCGGCCTCGCGCGCAGCCTCGATGCCGCGCTGCACTTTGCCGAGATCGCCCCAGCGCGTGATCGCGCGGAATTTGTCCGGATCGAGCGTGTCGAGCGAGACATTGATGCGCCGCACGCCGCAGGCTGCGAGCTCGCTCGCATAGCGCTCCAGCTGCGAGCCGTTGGTCGTCAGGGTCAACTCGTCCAGCGCGCCGCTGGCCAAATGCCGCGAGAGCGAGCGGAACAGGCTCATGATGTCGCGCCGGACCAGCGGCTCGCCGCCGGTGATGCGCAATTTGCGGGTGCCGCGCGCCACAAAGGCGGTCGCAACCCGGTCGACCTCTTCCAGCGTCAGCAGATCGCGCTTGGGCAGGAAGGTCATGTCCTCGGACATGCAGTAGACGCAGCGGAAATCGCAGCGATCCGTCACGGAGATGCGCAGATAGCTGATCTCCCGGCCGAACGGATCGATCAGCGGCGGGCGCATCACGGGCTTGTGGGAATCGATCAGCACTCTGGTTTCGTCTCTACAGCGTTTCCACCATCCGCTGCTCGCACGTGCGTGGTGGCAGCCGCATAGCTATATCATGTTCAGACATTGGCACTGGCGTGCGTGGCGTCAATAGCTGCGATCGTCACATCCCCTTGGTGAAAAACGAAGATGTCAGCCTGGCCCACCGAAATCCGCCTCTCCAAGGATCGGCGCACCCTCCACATTGCCTTCGAGGACGGCGCGAGCTTCGCGCTGGCGGCCGAGCTGCTGCGGGTGGAAAGCCCGTCCGCCGAAGTCCAGGGCCATGACCCGAGCCAGAAGAAGACGGTGCCGGGCAAGGCCGAGGTCGAGATCATCGGCGTCGACCCCGTCGGCCACTACGCCGTCAAGCTCTCCTTCGACGACATGCACGATACCGGCATCTTTGCCTGGGACTATCTGCGCGAGCTCGGCGAGCATGCGCAGGAGAAGACGCAGGCCTATCTCGACGCTCTCGCCGCCAAGGGGCTGTCGCGGGAGCCTGTCAGACGGAGGTGACCGGCTTCCGAACCGGCGCGGTCAGGACCGCCCGGCTCGAACAAGAAAAAGGCCGGCACGAGGCCGGCCTTCCTTATCTAGGGAAGCGGGTCGCTCAGCGGGCGACGACGACCCGGGTGCCGACCTTGGTGCGCTCGTAAAGGTCGATCACATCATCGTTCAGCATGCGGATGCAGCCCGACGACACGGCCTGGCCGATCGTCTCCGGCTCGTTCGAGCCATGGATGCGATACAGGGTCGAGCCGAGATACATGGCGCGGGCGCCCATCGGGTTCTCGGGGCCACCGGGCATGAAGCGCGGCAGGTCGGGGCGCCGCTTCAGCATCTGCGACGGCGGGGTCCAGGTCGGCCACTCCGCCTTGCGCGTGATGGCCTGCGAGCCGGACCAGTCGAAGCCGGGGCGGCCGACGCCGACGCCATAGCGCACGGCCTTGCCTTCGGGCAGCACGAAATAGAGTCGGCGCTCGGTCGTGTTGATCACAATGGTGCCGGGCCGCTGCCGGGTGTCATAGGACACAATCTCGCGGGGAATGGCGGTAGCCTGCGCCTTGGCGGCCTCAGGGTTCTGCATCAATGGCTGGCGCGTCAGCGGATCGATCTCATAGGCATTGGCAGTCGACGCGGCAGCCATCAGGCCCAAGCCTGCGAACATGGCCATTCGGAAAGAGCGGTTCATCGGGACCTCAGGGCGTGGATTCGCGCGGACATGAAGTTGACCGGAAAAAGTCAACATCTCCTCAATCTCCTGTCAGACTCACGTTTGGCGTGCAATCATTGTGGCATCACATCGACGCGAGGCACGGGCTTTCGACCGCCGCGTTGCGCACCTGCAACATAAACTTGGCCGCTCAGCTCTTGAGCACGACGCAGGCCCCGTTCTGCGCCTGGATGCGACGGCACAGCGCGGTTGCCTCGGTTCGTGTGGCGGCTGGCAGCCGCACCCGATAGAAGGCCCGCGTCCCGCGACTGCGCAGCCGTGTGCCGATGATCATCGGTTGCAGCTCGGCAATGATCGTCCGGTGCTTCTCGCTCGCCCGCTGGAAAGACGCCAGCGCGCGTGCCTTCGAGAAGTTTCCGGCCAATTGCACGCCCCATGGCGCGAAGGGCGCCTCGCGCAGCTCGAGCGGCTTGCTGCCGGCGCGGATCGCCACGACCGTCGTTGCGCAGAACGAGGTTTCGTCTCGCGTTGCGCGCCGGGCAGGGCGGTCGCGCCCGTCGCCGTTCACGGCCGCGCGCGCATCCTCGGCCCAGGTCTCGGCGGCGACGCCAGTGATCGAGAGCACATAATTCTCAGTCTCGAATGGCAGGCCGCCGCGACCGGCGAGCCAGGATGCGACCCGGTTCGGGCCGCCGTTATAGGCGGCGGCGGCAAGTCCCCAATTGCCGAAGCGCTGGCGCAGCTCCGCCAGGAAATGGGCAGCCTTCGGCACGGCCTGCTCCGGGTCGAACGGGTCGAGCAGGCCGCGCTCGCGCGCCGTGCCCGGCATGAACTGCGCCACGCCCTGGGCTCCTGCCGGGCTGGTGACGCCCGGGCGAAAGCTCGATTCCTGAAAGATCAGCCGGGTGAGGAAGGCGGCCGGAACCCCCTGGCCCCGCGCCGCTTCGTCGATCAGCCGGCAGAGGGCCTGGTCGATTCCGGAGGAGGCTGGCTCCTCCGGCGCTGCCAAGGCCGGACACGCGAGCAGCGCGCCTGCGAGGCATGTCACTGGGACCAGATGGCGGTGACGCCGCCGCGGACAGGCCGTTGCCGCCCCGCCGAGCCGCCGCAACAGGCGCGGCAGGATATCAGCCGCGGCCTCAAAGGCGTCTGCGATCACAGTTCGAGGGGTTGGGCGGATCGGCATGGCTCTGCATCGCATGGGCGCACTGATTGCTCGACACATCCCGCCCGTCTCGGTCACAATCCGTCTCGGGTCCGGAACCTGTGTTTGACCGGACAAGTCTGCGGAAGGGCCTAACGATGTTCAACTGGATCATTCAGGCATTGCTGGCCTTGGCCGGGATCGTCGCCGCTTGGTTCGTTGCTCCCAGCGCTCCCAATTTCGACTTTGTTCAGATGGTGGTTGCGCTTCTCCTGCTGACGGTCTTCGTGGCGCTCGCGGCCTTCTGGCCGACATTGGCTATCTGGCGCCGGAACCGTCGGCCCCGCGACCGGGCATGATCAGGTGTTCGAGGGACGCGTCTGCTGCCGTGCCGGGGCGAGGCTGAAACCAATCGGGTGTTCACGCGTAGTTGCTTCATCTGCAACCGCCATAGGGAATTCCTGTGTCCGAGCCGCGCAAGGGGCCAGTGGATGGTGCCGCAAAGGCGCGCGAGGGCGGTCGTCTGATGCAGGTTTCCGCTGAGGAGCAAGCGCTCGTCAGGCTTTACCGGTCGCTCTCCTTCGAAAACCAGCGAAATGTCATCCGCTATGCCGACGCGGTGCGGGATATCGAGACCATGTTCCAGCGCGCCCCTGCAGGGGATTCCCCCTGACCGCGAAGCCGGCGCAATGGACACGATCCCGCATCGCGGACACACTCTGACAGTCTGAGCAAACCAGTCCAGCGAAGGAGTTCGCTCAATGCCGATCGGGTCGCCTCTGCCTGTCCTTGCCGCAGTTTTCCTTGCCATCGCCTCGGCCGCCGCACCGGCCGCAGCCCAGCAGCAGACGCTCGGTCCGCCGAGAGGCTCGGTCCGCATCCAGCAGGTCCAGGTTGCCTTCATCGGCTCCGGCGAGGTCGGCGGCGGAACGCTGAAGTTCGGCGGCCGTCCCTACGGCATCACGGTCGGCGGTGTGGGCTTCGGCGGCTTCGGCGCTTCACGGATGACGGCGACCGGGACAGTCTACGGCCTTCACCGCTTGCAGGACTTCGCGGGGGCTTATGTCCAGTTGCGCGAGGGTTGGGCGCTGGGAGCGCAGGGCAAGGGCAGCGTCTGGCTCCGCAACAGCAATGGCGTCACGATGAAGCTGAACACGCGCCGCCAGGGTCTGCAGCTTGCGCTTGGGGCAGACGGCATCCTGATCGGTTTCAAGTGATCCGGGGCCGAAGGCCAGCGCTCTGACACAATCGGACCTGACGAGATCGCGAGCCAGGGCTTGCTCGCGATCTCGCCGAGATTTCTACTGAATGGCGCCGCGCTTGGGGCCGAAACCGTCTAAATAACAGCGGCAAGGGGCGCCTCTTGGCGAGGGCGGAGCCTCGCAGGAGCCGCGGGAGGTGACGCACATGTCGCCATAGCGCGGCTGGCGATAGGGGCGCTCATAGCCGTAGCGCGGCGGCGGTGGCCGGTCGTAGTCCCAGCCCCGATCATAGCCGTAGCGCGGCGGCGGGCGGTCATAGGGGTCATAATACTGTGCGTGCGCCGCTGCCGCCGGGATCAGCGCCGAGACCACTGCCGACGTGAGGATCAGTTTTCTGAGCAGCATCGATGGGTCCTCCGATTCGAGGCGTGAATAGCTCGCTGCGGATGAACGGAACGTGACCCGCTCTGTTCCCTCCAGAGCCAAAGGCGCGCTTTCCCCCTGGGCAACGGATATGCGCGGCGTGAGCGGCAGGTGACGCGCGTGCTCTGCGGCCTGGCGGTCCGTGCCAGCGGAGGAAGCTGTCAGGATTCGCCGCAATGTCGCGTTGTGCGGAGTTGCCGCCTGATGGGCGCGGGGAGGGCCTCCTACAGCACTGCGGCTGGGGCGGTGCCGAGATTTCCCCGGCTGCGTGCGGGCTTGGCGGAACTGCGCCTTGACGGCGCATGTGTCCGCGACTAGGAGAAGCGCCGGTCCGGGCGGCTAGCTCAGCGGTAGAGCACTCCCTTCACACGGGAGGGGTCACAGGTTCGATCCCTGTGCCGCCCACCATTTTTCCTCTTCATATCGCTATCGAGATCTGTGCAGAGCGCGCTTTGCGTGCATCAGCATGGCTATCCAGTTGTGACGCAGATATCGCGCGGCTTGCCTCAACGACGGGCCGCGTCACCCGACCTGATCGGTCAGCAGCGGAGCCGATCAAAGCCCCGCCGATCGCTATTTCGCCGATGCGCAAAGCGCGGGCGCCGGCTCCAGTATCTGCCGCACGGCGCCGTGCAACTCGTCGAAATGCTGGATCACGAGATCGGGCTCCAACTCCTCGATCGGGACATCGGTATAGCCGAAGGGAACGCAGATCGAGGGGATACCGGCGGCACGCGCGGTGGTGATATCCGTGCGTGAATCGCCGATCATCACCGCGCGCCTGGGGTCACCGCCGGCGGCTTCGATCGTCAGCGTCAGGTGGCGGGGGTCGGGCTTGTGGAAGGCGAAGCTGTCGCGCCCGGCCACAGCCGCAAAATGCCCGCTGATGCCGAAATGCTCGAGGATCAGGCGCGTGTGCAGGATCGGCTTGTTGGTGCAGACGGCGAGCGCATATCCGTCCTCCGCCAGGGCATGCATGGCAGCAACGACGCCGTCATAGAGATAACTGTTCGAGGCGACGTCCTCGGCGTAGATTCGCAGGAAGTCCTGGAACAGCCGCTCCAGCGTCTCTTCGTCGAGCGGCCGTCCGGAGACGCGAAAACCACGTTCGATCAGGGCGCGGGCGCCGGCGCCGACGAGTTCACGCGCGCGTTCCAGCGGCAGGGGCGAGAGCTTTTCCTGCTCGAGAATGACATTGAGCGTGCGCATGATATCGGGCGCGGTCTCGGCGAGGGTGCCGTCGAGATCGAAGACGACGATGGGGAGCAAGCTCATGGGCGGGGTTCCGGTGCGCAGGTGCTTTGGGCCTCTAAAGGCGGTCTGGTCCGGTTTGGCAAGCGAGCCGGGCCGGATCGTCATCTTGGCAGGCAGCAACAATGCTATCTTTGCCTTGATTCGCGTGAAGGATGGCAGTGGTGTCTGAATATCTTGAAAACGCCGGCTTCCGCCGGTCGGTGCTCGGGGCGCTGCTGGCGCTCGGCACCTGCATCGTGCCGCACGTCTCCGCTCAGGCCGCGCCCTTCGAGTTTGCGCCTGCGCCGCAGACGGATCTCAACCGTGTCTACAGGGTCGATCGCGCCACCGGCGAGGTCGGCGCCTGCCAGTTCCAGCTCAAGGAAGGCGGCGTCGGCGTCACTGTCTGCTTCCCGGCGGGGGAGGGGGCCGGCCCGCAGGCGCCGAGCGACTACCTGCTGATGCCGTCGCGCCACGAGCGCGAAGGCGGCATCTTTCGCGTCAATGTTCGCACCGGCGAGATGAGCATCTGCTACGTCTTCGACGACAAGGTGGTCTGTACGCCGCAGACGAAATAGCCCCGTCCTGCGCTTCGAGCACCTGCAGCATGCGGCATTTTGAATCGGCGCGACGCGATCGCTCGTGCTAGAGGCCCGGGCATGTCCGCAATCGTCGAGGCCCGCCATGCTGAAGCTGAATGATCCGTCGCTCCTGAAATCGCAGTGCTATGTCGACGGCGCCTGGATCGGCGCGGGCGTCGATGCGGTCGACAATCCCGCGACCGGCGAGCTGCTGGCCAAGGTGCCGCGCTTCGGCGCCGATGAGACCACCGCTGCGGTCGAAGCCGCCTCGCGCGCCTTCAAGCCCTGGGCGAAGAAGAGCGCCAAGGAGCGCTCGGTGATCCTGCGCAAATGGTTCGACCTGATCATGGCGAACCAGGAGGACCTGGCGCAGATCATGACCGCCGAGCAGGGCAAGCCGCTGAGCGAAGCGCGCGGCGAGGTCGCCTATGCCGCCTCCTTCGTCGAGTTCTACGCCGAAGAGGCCAAGCGCATCTATGGCGAGACGATTCCCTCGCCCTTCCCGAATTCGCGCATCATCGTCCAGAAGCAGCCGGTCGGCGTCTGCGCCGCGATCACGCCCTGGAATTTCCCGGCCGCGATGATCACGCGCAAATGCGCTCCCGGCCTCGCCGCCGGCTGTACCTTCGTGGTCAAGCCGGCGCCGGATACGCCGCTGACGGCGCTGGCTCTGGTCGAGCTGGCCGAGCGGGCCGGTTTCCCCAAGGGCGTCATCAATCTCGTCACCGGCGATGCGCAGGCCATCGGCGGCGTGATGACCTCCCACCCGGCCGTGCGCTTCATCGGCTTCACCGGCTCGACGCCGGTCGGCAAGCTCCTGATGCAGCAGGCCGCCTCGACGGTGAAGAAGGTTGGCCTCGAGCTCGGCGGCAATGCGCCCTTCATCGTCTTTGACGATGCCGATCTCGACGCTGCCGTGCAGGGCGCGATCATCGCCAAGTACCGCAACATGGGTCAGACCTGCGTCTGCACCAACCGGCTCTTCGTGCAGGACGGCATCCATGACGATTTCGTCGCGAAATTCGCCGGCGAGGTCGCAAAGATGAAGGTCGGCAACGGTGCCGAAATCGGTGTCGTGCAGGGGCCGCTGATCAATGAGCGCGCGGTCGAGAAGGTCGAGCGTCATGTCGCCGATGCCGTCGCCAATGGGGCGAAGGTCGTGGTCGGCGGCAAGCGCCATGCGCTCGGTCGCACCTTCTTCGAGCCAACCGTGCTTGCCGGCGTCACCACGAAGATGCTGGTGACGCGCGAGGAAACCTTTGGCCCGCTCGCTCCGGTCTATCGCTTCACCAGCGAGGACGAGGTCGTGGGCATGGCCAATGACACGCCCTTCGGGCTCGCCGCCTATTTCTACACCCGGGATCTCGGTCGCGCCTTCCGCGTCGCCGAGGAGCTCGAATACGGCATGGTCGGCATCAACTCCGCCATCCTCGGCACCGAGGTCGCGCCCTTCGGCGGGGTCAAGGAATCCGGCCTCGGCCGCGAGGGCTCCCTCCACGGCATGGATGAGTTCGTCGAGATCAAGTACATGCTCCTCGGCGGGCTGGGCGCGTGACAGGTCAGGACAAGCTGATGAGCCCCGACGACCTCAAGAAGCAGGCGGCAGCGCGCGCGCTCGAACTGGTTCGCCCAGGCATGAGGCTCGGCCTCGGCACGGGCTCGACGGCGAAGCATTTCGTCGACCTGCTCGGCGCTCGCGTTGCGGCGGGGCTGGATGTGCTCTGCGTCGCGACCTCCGAAGCGACGCAGGCCCAGGCCATGGCGCTGGCCATCCCGATGTCGACGCTCGATCAGACGCCGGAGCTCGACCTGACGGTCGATGGCGCAGACGAGGTCGATCCGCAGCTTCGCCTGATCAAGGGTGGCGGAGCAGCCCATCTGCGCGAGAAGATCGTCGCGGTGGCCTCGAAGCGCATGGTCGTCATCGCCGATGACACCAAGCTGGTCGAGACCCTCGGGCGTTTCCCGCTGCCGATCGAGGTCGTGCCTTTCGGGCTTGAGGCGACGCGTCGCGCCGTGGCCTCCGCGATCGCGGCATCGGGGGCGGCAGGCGAGATCAAGCTGCGGCTGCGCCCGGACGGCTCGACGCTGGTCACCGATGGCGGCCATTTCATCCTTGATGCGCATCTCGGGCGCATCGAACAGCCCGAGGCGCTCGCCGCCGCCTTGAACGCCGTTCCGGGCGTGGTCGAGCACGGGCTCTTCCTCGGCATTGCCTCCTGCGCCATCCTCGCCAGCAGCTCGGGCCTGAAGATTCTCGGCACGATCGAATGATTCCATTCCGGCGCAATCCGCGCTAAGGAGACGCGCACCACGCCGCCCGGAACCGGACGGATACGTCACCACGCCGATCGCGGCGATACCGAAACCGCCGGGTGGACCGGCTCGCTTGCCGAAGGGCGGGCGAGGGTCATGCCCGGGCTGTGTGAGTCAGCCTGATAATGAAGGGGCCCAACGCAATGTTCCGTCACCACCTCGCCGGCGTGGCCGTCGGTCTGGCGCTTGTATTCGCCGTGCCTGCGCAGGCCCAGGCTCCGGCTGCGACCCCGGCTCCGGCCTCCACGGTGACGGCTTCGCAGCTCCAGGCTGGCCGCGATGTCGTGATCTCCTCGGGCATCGCACAGTCCTTCGAGTCGATTTACGGCGAGTTCCGCGATCGCGTCCGCCAGATCGTCGGCACCACCCGTCCCGAGATCCAGAAGGATCTGAATGAGGTGATCGATACGCTGAAGCCGGAATCCGATCAGAAGATCGCGGAGATGATCACCGCGGCAGGCGAGATCTTCGCGAAGAAGATGACCGAGTCCGACCTCAAGGAGGTCGCCGCCTTCTTCAAGTCGCCGGTCGGGCAGCGCTACAACGCCTTCCGTCCGCAGGCGATCGACGAGATCTTCGTCGTGCTGCAGCCATGGACCCTGCAGACCAGCAACTTCCTGTTCGATCGGTTCAGCCAGGAAATGCGCAAGCGCGGCCACCAGCTCTGAGCAGCCGACACAAGCCGTCCAAAGAGAAGGCCGCCGGTGATGAACCGGCGGCCTTCTTGGTTTTCGAGACGGGGGGCGGTTCACCGCGCGGCCCGCATCCGGCTCGATCATCCCTTGCACGGGCAGCAACTGAGGCGCCCCGGCGGGACATATGACCAGGGCGGGTCGCTCAGACCATCGGGCTGGATAGTCGCATCCGGTCCGATGTCTGAGCTTCAGTGATTGCATCGGCCCGAAAACTGCAATCCGCTTCCGGGCCGATATCTTAGGGCGGATCGACATTCAGGATTCACAACTGGCGCGATGTCTGATTCATGGGGTTCCGTGTTGAGACGCGGAGCCAATGATGGGGATCAAGCGCTACGAGCTGAATGAGGCGCAATGGCTGCGGATTGCGCCCTTGCTGCCCGGCAAGACGAGCGATCCAGGTCGGACGGGCTCGGATAACCGCCTGTTTGTGAACGGTTGTCTGTGGGTTCTGCGCTCTGGTGCCCACTGGTGTGACCTGCCCGAACGCTATGGCAAGTGGAAGACGGTGCATCGGCGTTTCAGTCGCTGGTGCCATACCGGGGTGTGGGAGGCGGTGTTCAACGCGCTGACCGCCGACCGTGATAACCAATATCTGATGCTCGACAGCACCATCGTGCGCGCCCATCAGCAAGCGGCGGCGGGAAACGTATGGCCCGCCCCGTCTGCAAGCTGTTTGGCGATCTGATTTGAGCAGTCTGCATCAACGTATCCGGTCTCAGGATTGAACCTGGCCAAGATGGAGATCCGCGCGTCCCAGGCCTCATAAAGGGGCCGGCATCGAG